>NZ_JBIBEN010000004.1:237127-524338 GCF_042955065.1 Streptomyces sp. NPDC012510 | reverse complement strand
AACGCCAGTATCAACGTCGCGGCAGGACAGGGCGGGATCCCCCGCCCCCGGCGGACAGCCGGTGCCGGAGGGACGACACCGCCCACACAGCGGTCAAACGTCCGTGAACCTCAACCTGAATGGGTTGGAATCCCCCTCTTTTAAGAGGGGGAGGATGTCAATGCGCGACGAACACGCTGCGGGCTGCGGGACTCTCCGCGGCCTGGTGGAAGCGGTAACTCCCGCCGAAGCGGTAACTCCCGCTCCGTGCGGTGCCGAGCGCACCGGCGGGCCGGGGGTCACGTGGCCGCCGGCCCGCCGTCGCTGTCCGGGGTGAGTCCGTCGCCTGCGCGGCGGCCGGTGAGCCAGGCCGTGAGCGAGACGACCGGGTTGAAGTGGGCCCCGGACACCGGCCCGAGCGGCACGATGAGGACGCCGAGGCCGAAGACCGTGGCCAGTGAGTTGGCGAGCAGTCGCACCCCGACATCTCGCGACAGCTCGGTGGCCTGGATGCCGGAACCGACCACGACCACGACCGCGACCAGCGCCGCAGAGCCGACGGCCTCGGCCGGGACGCGGCGTCCGAGCGGGGCACTCACACGAGGTGTCCGACTCCTGAGAAGGCGGCCGCTGTTCGAGGGCCGGCGCTACGACGGCGGCCTCTGCTCCCCCTGCGCGGCCTGCAGGTCGGCCAGCAGCTCGGCCTGCCCGGCGAGCACCCCGGAAAGGATGGTCCGTGCGACCCGCAGAAGCTCCGCGACCTGCGGACTGATCAGCGAGTAGTACACGGTCGAACCCTCCTTGCGGGTCTTGACCAGATTCGCCCGCCGCAGCACCGCCAGTTGCTGGGACAGGTGTGCGGGCTCGATACCCACCTCGGGCAGCATCTCCGCGACCGCGTGTTCACGTTCGCTCAGCAGCTCCAGGACCCGGATACGGGCCGGATGGCCCAGCGTCTTGAAGAACTCGGCCTTCAGTTGGTACAGCGGCGTACTCATCGCGCCGTCCCCTCCCCGACACGATGGCACGGCCCCTCCGGCCGGAGCTCGGCGCATCGCGTCCACCCACTCGTCAAGAACATGCGGACCATCCTCGCCTGCGGCACCGGCCACACCGAATCCGAAGGCGAGCACCGCCGCCCGGCCGCCGTACCGGGCGGGCGGCACAGGAGGATGTCGGATCAGACCTTCTTCACGACACCGGACTTGAGCCGCATCGCGCCGAACCCGTCGACCTTGCAGTCGATGTCGTGGCCGTCCACGCCGTCGACCAGGCGGATGTTGCGCACCTTGGTGCCCGCCTTGATCCCGGTCGGGCTGCCCTTGACCTTCAGCGTCCTGACGACCGTCACGGTGTCACCGTGGGCAAGCACGTTGCCGACCGCGTCCTTGATCACCCTGCTTCCCGAGGCGTCGTCCGCGGATTCCGCGGACGGTGACCACTCGTGTCCGCACTCCGGGCAGACCAGGAGCGCACCCATCCCGTAGGTGTGGGCGCCGGCGCATTCGGGACAGGGGGGAAGGTTCTCACTCATGGCACGGGGGTCTTTCAGTCGGTGAGCGGATACGGGGGTCAGGTGGGCCGGCCGACGGTGTGCCCCGCCCGCAGTGCCTCGTCGGGAGGCGTCGGGCGGCGAGAGGTGCCGGTCGGGGAGGGAGAGGGCGGTGGTGTCGTGCGGCCCGTCGAGGTCAGAGGGGGAGAGTCGCCCAGATGCTCTTGCCGTCGGCGTCGCCGTGCACGGCGACGGTGCCGCCGAGTTGCCGGGTGAGCTCCAGGACCGTCCCGAGACCGCCGCTGCCGCCGGTCGCGGCGCCGTGCAGCGGGGGCTGGTGGGGGTGGCGGTCGTGGACGGCGAAGGCCAGGCGGCCCCCGTTCGCCGCATACATGACCATGATCTGCGGGGACGCTTCGGCGGCGTGCCGGACGCTGTTGGTCACCAGCTCACTGAGGATCAGCAGCGCCGCGTCCACGACGGGCCGGTGCAGATCTATCCCCCACTCGACCAGCGCCTGTTCGGCGGTCTCACGGGCGAGACGGACGGCGGACGGCTCGTTGGGCAGGGTGAGCACGTGCCGGTACGGAAAGGCATCGAGAACCGGGACCATCATGTCTCCACGCGGGCGAGGCGGAAGCCGCTGACCGTCTTGGGGTGCAGGCACAGCAGCGTGTCGTGCGGGCCGTGCGTCCAGCCCGGCAGCGTACGGCGGTAGTGAGCCACCTCGTCCGCGTCGCCGAGCACGTCCACGGGGCCATGGGCGGTGGCCGTCCAGCCGGTGCCGTGCACCGCGCGGATCTCGTCGACCTGGTAGGTCACCGTGTCCGGCACCGCCGCCGCCCGGACGGGAGCCCGCACGATCAGTCGGCCGTACTCCCACACATGCCGGGCCGGCCGTATGACGGTCAGCTCCCGATGCGGGTGCACCAGCCGTCCCAGGCTGCTGCTTTCCAGCAGCCACAGGGCCTCCGCTCCGGAGATCTCCACCATGCGCAGAGGGGCGGGGGCGATGCTCATCGGACGGCCTCCTCGTCGGCGGTTCGGGGCTTATGGGCGGGTACGGCGGTCAGGACTCCGGTCGTCTCCAGGTGGGCGCGGGCGGCCCGGATCGCCTCTGGGCTGGTGGCGTACGCCCGGCCGTCGTGCCCCAGCAGTTCCAGCGCGCCGACGGAGTCCAGGACCCGGCGCTGGCCGGTGCGGATCCCGGAGGCCAGGACGAGGATGCCGCGCCGCCGCAGCTTCTCCACGGCGTCCTTGAGGACCAGTGCGCCGGTGGCGTCCATGGTCGACACCCGGGACATGCGCAGGATGACGACCCGTACGTCGGCCACCTCGGTCAGCTCCAGCAGAAAGCGGTGCGCGGCGGCGAAGAACAGCGGTCCGTCGATGCGGTAGGCGACGATGTGCTCGGCGAGCAGGGCGTGTTCCTCGGCGCTGTGGTCGCCCCGGTCGAGCGGGACCTGGTCGAGGCGGGCCTGCTTGGCCACGGCCCGCAGCGCGAGGGCACCCGCGACCACCAGGCCGATGATCACCGCGTACACCAGGTCCAGCACCAGGGTCGCGAGGGCGGTGAGGACGAGGATCAGCGCGTCCGAGCGGGTGGCCTTCGCCATCGCCCTGAGGGCGCCGACCTCCACCATGCGGACGGCGGTGGCCAGCAGCACACCGGCGAGGGCGGCCAACGGGATCCTGGAGACGAGGGGCGCCGCGGCGAAGACGATCACCGCGAGGATCGCGGCATGCGTCAGGGCGGCCAGCCGGGACCCGGCGCCCGTGCGGACGTTGACCGCGGTCCGGGCGATCGCGCCGGTCGCGGGCACCCCGCCGAACAGCGGGGCCGCGATGTTGGCCAGCCCCTGGCCGAACAGCTCCCGATCGGGGTCGTGTCGCTGCCCCACCGTCATCCCGTCCGCCACCGACGCGGACAGCAGGGACTCCAGGGCCGCGAGCACCGCGACGGCCACCGCCGGGGCGAGCAGCGTGCTGAGCGAACCGAGGTCCAGGAAACCGAGTGAGGGAGCCTGCAGCCCGGACGGAAGGTCACCGATCGGCTGCGCCGCGTCCAGGCCCGCGACCTGGGAGACAACCGTGGCCGCGACGACCGCGAGGAGGGAGAACGGGACCGTCGGCCGCCGACGGGCACCCACCAGCATGACCGCGGCCACCGCGACCGCGAACCCGACCGCCGTCCAGTTCGGATTCTTCGCGAACTCCACGACCGCCCGCCAGGTCACCACCAGCACACGATCGCCCTCGGGCACGGCCACCCCGAGCGCGTACGGGACCTGCTGCAGTCCGATCACACAGGCGATGCCGAGAGTGAAGCCTTCCACCACGGGCGCGGGCACGTACCGCATGCACGAGCCGGCCCGCAGTGCCGCCAGGGCCACGAGCATGACGCCGGCCATCAGCCCGACGGTCAGCACACCGGTCGGCCCGTACTCGCCGACGATGGGTACGAGTACCACGGTCATGGCCCCGGTCGGCCCGGACACCTGGAGGTTGGACCCGCCGAACAGCGCGGCGAGCGCGCCGGCGACCACGGCGGTCGCCAGACCGGCCTCGGCGCCGAGGCCGGAGGAGACACCGAAGCCGAGCGCGAGAGGCAGGGCCACGATCGCCACGGTGAGCCCGGCGAGCAGGTCCCTGCGCGGATCACGTCGCGCGTCCGCCAGGTCGGCTCGGGTGGGCATGAGCGCGGTGAGCCGGGCCCCGGCCCGGCTGATCCCCGAAGTCATCGCGCAGCGACCTCGGCTTCCCGCGGCTCGGCCGGTAGCAGGTCCCACACCGGCGACGGCCCGTCCTTCGACAGCTCCAGCACGCCTACGCGTACGGGATGGCCCAGCATCTGGAAGAACTCGGCCTCGGCCTGGTACGGCGGAACAGACACAATCCCTCGGCTTCCCCTGCACATCCCGCCCGGTGGGCCGGGCACAGCCGGGCCAGCATCTAGCTAATTGCGAAATTTTGCAATTCAGCAGGAGTAAGGGTCGGCGGAGTGTGTCTCGCAGACTTCGGGCGCTGCCGGTCCTCGCGTTCCAGCGGCACGCGGTAAACCATGGCGGCCCCCGCCGACAGCGCAGACGGACCGTAGGGCCGGGGGCAGGCGCCGCCTTCGCTCTGGGCGGCGCTGTGAGGGGTGTCAGGGGCGAGGGGCGTAGGCGGTGTGGAACGTGCTCGTGACGCGCCGTCCGGTGCATCAAGGGCGTCCCGCGGCACCGCTGGACGACCGCTGCGGGATCAGGAGATGCGCCCGGAGACGATGCGCAAGGATGGGCCGCAACGGGAGCAGGCGGGTCGCGCGGGTGAGGCGGGTCGTGGTGGCACGAGCCACCAGCCCTGACGCCGAACCCGTTCGCCCGCTATGGTGAAGTGCAAGTGGACGACGATCCGGAATGGGCAACGTATCGGACGACTATCCGGTTGAGCAAGGGCTTCTGACGTGAGCCTGGGAGGAGAACTTGTGAAGTCTGGGACGGGCGGGCCCAAGCGGTCGGACGCGCAGCGCAACCGGGAGCGCATCCTGGAGGTGGCGCTGGTCGAACTGTCGCGTTCCGCGGACGTCCCGCTGTGCACGATCGCCAAGAAGGCGGGCGTCGGGCAGGGCACGCTCTATCGCAACTTCCCCAACCGTGAGGCGCTCGTCCTGGAGGCGTACCACCACGAGGTGCAGCAGCTCACCGACAGCGCGTCCGAGTTGCTGAAGACCATGGAGCCCGACCAGGCCCTTCGTGTCTGGACGGACCGCCTCGCCCGCTTCATCATGGCCAAGACCGGACTTGCAGACGCGTTGCGTCAGGCGTCCAGCGCGACGGTAGGGCCGGAGCCGTCCGGGTACTCACTGGTGTTCGGATCGATCGAGTTCCTGCTCAAGGCCAACCATGAGGCCGGCACCATCCGCCCGGGAGTGACCGCGGACGACTTCCTGCGCGCCATCGCCGGCATCTGGCAGATCGACATCCGCGGAGACTGGCACTCCCAGGCCACCCGGCTGCTGGACATCGTGATGGACGGCCTGCGCGCGGGGGCTCCGGGGCGCCCCTGAGAGCCACCGAGCCCGCGAGGGCGGCGCGGAAGTCCGGCCGCTAACCGGACAGTCGTCCGATAGCTCCTCCATATCGGACAGCGCTCCGCTTCACTCCGGCGTCCAGACACAGAGGACACCGTCCCGGACACGGTCGACACCGCGCTCGCGTCGCCATGGCTGTCGAAGGCGTGACCGAGCGGTACGCCCCGGCGACACCGGTCGCTCCCACGGCCCTCTCGGCGCCGCTTCTGTTTCCGGGAATCCGCGGAGCTGGTGTGGCGCTCGCCCGAGAAGGTGCCGGTGGGCGATGACCAGGTCGAATTCCGCAGCGGTGAACGCCTGTTGGGCATCCCCGGGCCCGCCGCCGACGGAGTCCCGTGACGGCGTGGACTACGGTCCGACGATCGCCCGTAGGGCCGCGAGGTGGCCGTGGTACGCCATACGTCCCTGCGGCGTCAGGCGCAGCCAGACGCGTTGCCGGGTCTCTCGTACCGCCTTGCGCTGCTCGACGTAACCCGCCTCGATCAGGGCTCCGGCATGCTTGCTCAACACGGAGGCTGACAACCCGAGTTGCTCCTGCATGACCGCGAACTCGGCCTCGCCCACGGTGTCGAGCAAGGCACAGACGCGCAGCCGGTTGGGCGAGTGGACGAGGTTGTCGAAGCCGTCCATCGGGTCGGCGGGACGGGCGGTCACGAGGCCTTCCGGTGCAGCCGCACGAAAACGAGGTGGAAACCCACGGACACCGAGGCCGCGGCGACCGAGGCGGCGACGAGCCACCCTGCCTGGCCGGTGGCGCGGAACACCCAGGCCGGTCCCACCAACAGCGCGGGCATGACGATCGCCAGGGGAACGGTCACACTTCTGGGCAGCACGTCGAAGCGGAGTGCCACACCGGTGCGCTGCCGCCAGGAGCGGGCGGCGACCGCGAGCAGCACCAGGTACGCCGCGGTGATGGTCAGCAGCACCGCCCCCCAGGCCGCCTCCGGCAGCAGCCACCGTTCGTCGGCGACCAATCCCCCGTACACGACGGGGAAGGCCGCGGTGTACGCGGTGAGGACGGTGGTGAACCAGGTCGGCCACGGCGTCGCCGACAGAGCGGTGGCCGACGCCCGGATGCGAGCGGCTTCGGCCAGCATCGCCCGCGCCTCGTCCGGCGTGGGAGGGGAGTAACGGTCGGGGACGCTCGCACCAGTTTCCATAGCGGAAACAGTAGAGCCCTGTTTCCAATGTGACAACTGTAGATTTTCCGATACGGAAAATGAGGCCGGTGGCGCGTGATGCCGCCGACTCCTGCGGACGGGCGAGCCGCACTCCCCGGCACCCGCCCCTGACAAGCCCGCCTCTCCGACCGGCGACCGCTCAGTCCCTGACCGCCACCAGGACCTGGCTGTCGCCGAACTGCCAGACCGGCGTGACATGGCGGAAGCCCGCCTGCCGCAGCAGTTCCGCGTGACGGGCCGCGGTCAGGCCGTTGTCTCCGCCGCCGTCGCCGCCGCTGGGCGGCAGGCGCCGCTCGCGCTCGGTGAACAGGTCCGTGAGCTCGGGGTCCCGGGCGACGGCGGTCCACCAGGACTGCCAGTTCTCGTGGACGTGCGCGCGGGACCGCACGGCCCGCCGGCGGCCCACGTGCGCGGTGAGGTCCGAACAGGGCGGGCCGCCCGGCGGGAAGTGGTCGCCGTTGACGAGCGCGCCACCGGGGCGCAGGAGCCGCGCCAGACGACGGTAGGTGTCGAGCAGGACCGGCTCGGCGAGGTAGTGAAGGGCGGTTGTCGAGACGGCCGCGTCGAGGGGGCGGTCCAGGCCGAGCGCGTCGGTCCAGCCCTCCTTCCCGATCACCGCGTCCACATAGCGGGCGGCGCCCGCGTGATGGGTGCGGGCGAGTTCCAGGAGCAGCGGATCCATGTCGACGGCGACGATCTCGGTGTCGGGCCGGCGCTCGTGCAGGCGTGCGGCGAGCGAGCCCGGCCCGCAGCCCAGGTCCAGCAGGTGGGGCCGGGTCCGGTCGGCCGTGACGTACTCGATCACGTCGGCGATCACGGTGAACCGCTCCTCGCGGTCGACGGCGTAGTGCTGCTGCTGCCTCTCCCAGCGCTCCACCCACGTTCTGGCCGTCGCCATGCTCACGCCCATCCGACCGCGCCACCTCTTCCGTCGCCTACCTGTCGCGGGACACTCCGAATCTACAGGTGGAAACGGTTTTCATTCATATGTGGCGTTCGGCTGCCATGGGACCGGCGTCAGTGCAGCGAGGCGAGGACCGACAGCAGCCGGTCGATCTCCTCGACCGTGTTGTACACATGCAGGCTGACCCGCACCGAGCCGTCCTGCTCCGTCGCGCCCGCCTGGCAGAGGCTGTCGGCCCGGACCATGAAGCCGTGGCTGAACAGGATGAACCCGAGGTCGTCGGAGGGGATGTCCCGGTGCCGGAAGGTGACGATGCCGTGGCGCCGCTGGGCCGCGGGGACGCCGGACTCGGCGCCCAGACTGGCCTGACAGCCCAGGACCTCGTACGGGGCGAGGCGCCGGAGCCCTTCGGTCAGCCGGGCCGTGAGGGCGCCGGTCCAGCGTGCGACACGGTCCGTGCCCACCGCGTCCAGCCAGTCGAGCGCGGCCTCCAGCGAGGCGACGCCCACGGTGTTGGGGGTGCCCTGCCACCCGCCGGGGCGGAAGACCGGGCCACGCGCGTTGCGCGCCCAGACGGCTCCGGTACCGGGCAGGGCCAGTGCCTTGTGGCCCGAGAAGACCACGAAGTCGACGTCGAGGGCGGGATCGGCGACGGAGACCGGCAGATGGCCGACGCTCTGGGCCGCGTCCAGGCAGATCGGCACGTCCGGACCGACGGCCGCGCGAACGCGGTGGACGTTCATGTCCCCGCCGTACACATGGTGTACGTGCGTGACGGCGACAAAACGGGTGCGCGGGCCGACGACCCCGTCCAGGGCCCGGTGGTCGTAGTCGCCGGACGCCGTCTGGTACGGCAGCGCCCTGACCCGCACCTCCACACCCCGGTCGGCCAGCAGGTGCCGGACCTCCAGCCAGGGATCGAGGTTCGCCCGGTGGTCGGCGAAGGGGACGAGGATCTCGTCGCCGTCCGTCAGATACGCGGCGAGCCAGTCACGGGCGACGCTGCGCAGCCCGTCGGTGGTGCCGCTGGTGAAGTGGACGGTGGAACGCCGCGGATCCGGGTCCCGGAGGAACTCCTTGACCCGCTGCCGGGTCCGTTCCACCAGCTCGGTCGTCCGGTTGGCCCACGGGTACGTGCCGCGCCCCGCGTTCGCGTTCGACGTCGTGAGGTACGTCTGCACGGCGTCCAGCACCGCCCGCGGCTTCTGCGAGGTGGCCGCACTGTCGAGGTAGGCCAGCTCGGGATGGGCGGTGATGAGCGGGAACTGCTCCCGCAGCCCCCGCTGCCAGTCGGCCGTCTCGTCCCGGCTCGTCCCGTGCCGGGGGTGTGTCGCACTCATTCCCGCACCAGCGGCGCGCCCGCGTCCCGCCAGGCGACGATGCCGCCGGCCAGGCTGCGCACGTCGGGATGGCCCATCCTGGTCAGCAGCGCGGCACAGCGGGCGGACTTCTCACCGACCGGACAGGCCAGCAGCACCGGCTGACTCTTGCTGAACGGCAGCCCACCGCGGAGGAGTTCGTCGAAGAGCTCGTCGACGATGTTGACCGACCCCGCGATGTGCAGCGCGGCGTAGGCGTGCGGGCCGCGCAGGTCGACGACGAGCGGGCGGGGCTCTGCGCCACCGATCCACCGCCGGGCCTCGTCGACTCCGACGACCGTCGCCTCGGCCCGGATCTCCGCGTCGGTGAGGGCCGCGGCCAAGTGCCGCGGGCGGGACTGGCCCAGGAGCTCGGGACGTCGGCGGCGTACGTAGCTCAGATAGCTCTCGGCGCGGTCGCAGACGATGAAGACCGCCGTCCGGCGCTCCGCCGAGACCGACAACTCCTCGTCCACCGTACGCAGATGGCGCACCGCCCCGTGATAGGCGGCCCCTCCCGTCGGTCCCGTCAGCAGACCGCAGCGGCGGATGAGGGTCAGCATGCCGTCGATGGCCTCGTCGGAGGTCACCGACTCGATCGTGTCGTACGTCGCCGGGTCGAACAGGCCGACCTGGTGGACCTCGTCGATGGTGCGGATGCCGGGGATGAAGTCCGACTTGTGGGCGACCAGTCCGAGGACCCGGGTCTCCGGGTCGTGCTCACGCAGCGCCCGGGCCACCCCGGTCGACGAGCCGGCCGTGCCCACGCAGGCGATGAACCAGTCCGGGGCCTGTCCGTCCAGGTCCTTGATGATCTCCGGACCGGTGCCCTCCGCGTGTGCCTCGGTGTTGCGCGGGTTGAAGTACTGGTCGGTGTGCAGGTACGTGCTCCCCGGCTCGGAAAGCGCCTGGTGGAACCGGGTCAGCGGATCAGCGGTGTCGGTCGGGTCGAGACACTCGCTCTGTCCCGGCAGTTCCTCGATCTCTGCGCCCAGCAGCAGGAGCAGGTCCTTGATCTCCGGCACCCGCATCCGGTTGGTCACGCTCCTGAACCGCAGCCCGTGCATCCCGGCCAGCAGGGCGAGGGCCTTGGCGGTGTTGCCGCTGGAGAGTTCCACGACCGTCTCGCCGCGCTCGGCCGCGTCCTCGAGGAACGGGCGGGCCATGTTCCAGGCGGGACGGTCCTTGACCGAGCCGAAGGGGTTGAGCATCTCCAGTTTCGCGTACAGGTCGATGTGGCGCAGGCCGTGCACGGCCGGGTCGATGCGCACCAGCGGCGTGTTGCCGATGGCCTCGGTGATGCTGTCGTACCTCATGACACCGCTCTCCCGGGGGGCGTGATGGGCCAGTAGTCCTCGTCCAGGCACCAGCGCCAGGACTCGCCCTCCCGGACGACCGCGACGGTGCGGGCGACCGGTTGCCGTTGGGCGTGATGGGCGTGGAAGTCCATCGCGTAGCCGGCCGTGTTGGCGAAGGCCAGCAGGTCGCCGACGCGTGGGAGCCGGGGAAGGAAGACCTTGCGGCGCGTGATCAGATCGGCCTCCAGGCAGAGATTGCCGACGAGGTGGACACCCACGGGGCCCTCGTCGCGCTCCTGCGCGACGCCGGCCCGTGGCAGGAGGACGGGATCGACGACCACCCCGTGTTCCTCCAGGCTCATGTCCCCGGCGTTCATGCCGAGGCGCACCAGATGGTCGCCGGAGTCGTGCCCCGTACGCCGTACGTCCAGGACGCGGGCCAGGGAGAGCCCGCACTGGTCGACCAGGGCCCGGCCCGGTTCGGCGTACAGGTCGTAGAGGTGCTCCAGGAGGAGGGTGGCCGGCGGGCGGCCCAGGGAGGGGGCGGGCAGACAGAGCAGTTCGTCGAGGTAGCCGGGTCCGGCGGTGGGGCGGTGCGCCGGGTAGAGCGCCACGGACCCGCGGACCGTGCCGCCCTCGTTGCGCAGCCCGTAGCCGTGGCCGCGCCAGGTCAGGGCCGGTCCGGTGCCCAGCACCGCCTCGGACAGCGCCGTGGTCCAGCGCTCCCACTGGTCGGCGTCGGCCACGTAGCCGACGCCGAATCCGCCGCCGATGTCGACGGCCCGCGGAGCGAGTCCCCGGGCCCGGCACTCGTCCATGACCATCACGCACCGCTCCAGCGCACGGGCCTTCTCCGTCAGCGCCGTCGTGTCCAGGTGGTAGGCGACCCCGGTCAACTCGACGGCGTCCCGGTGCCGTTCGACGGCGGACAACAGCTCGCTCACCCGCTCCACCGGCGAGCCGAAGCGGCTGCGCCGCGAGAGCACCCGCACCCCGGACGGCCCCTGCGCGCCGGTGGCCGACTCGAACTCGGACAGGCGCAGCAGGACGTCGACGCGTGGCAGGGCGTACTTCCGTACCAGCTCGGCCAGTTGCTCCAGCTCACCGCGTGAGTCGAGGTTCACCGTCGCCCCGACGCGGGCGGCGAGCCACAGGAACTCCGTGTCCTTGGGGCCGGTGGCCATGATCCGGTCCGGGGTGACACCGCATCCCAGGACGTGCCGCAGCTCCGCCAGCGAGGCCACGTCGATGCCGATCCCGGCCGGGTCGGCCGCCGCGAGCCGCCGGACCAGGGCGCTGGACCGGTTCGCCTTGTGCGCGAAGTAGACCCGTCCGGCCAGGTGGTGCTTGCGGTACACGGTGAGGAACCGCTCGGCGTTCTCGACGATCCGCTCCGGGACCAGCACATTGAGCGGGGATCCGAGCGCGTCGACGAGCGTGTGCAGGAACGGGGCGTCGTCGAGCAGCGAGGTGAGCGGTGCTTCCAGCCGTGGCTGTAGGAACAAGGGCACGGGCACGACAGGTCCCTCCACCTCCGAAGGCCGACCGCGGCCCGGACAACCGTTCGGGCGTAAGCATTTCCGGTTACATACGCCTTTAAGCCCAGGCACACGGCCATAACGGCGCGACGCTCCGGGGAGAGTCAGGTACTCGCCTGATCCGCTGTCGGCCAGACGTACGGCAGGTCGTCCGGGACGCCGGGGAAAAGCGGTGCGTAGGTGGTCGGGTCCTTGCGCACCAGGGCCGATCGGTGGCTGCGGTGGAAGGCGTCCTCGCCGAGCCAGGGGGGCAGTTCCCCGGCCGCCGCCAGCCGCGGTTGGTCGCGTACCGGTGTGTGGGGACGGAAAGCGGCGAAATCGGCGACGAGGGTGGCCGCGCAACTGTCCTGGTGCCCCTGTTCGCGCCACACCGCGCAGACCTCCAGGCCGTACCGGACCAGCGCCTCCTCGTATCCCGCCCACATCCGCACGGCCGGATGACGACGCCACCCGTACCCCGGCACGACGAGGCCGCGAAGGACCTGCAACGCCTCGACCCGCTGCTTGCCGAGTCGGCGGCGGTCGAGGACCAGCGCCGACGCTCTGAAGTCGGGGTAGGGCAGGAACGTCTGCATGCTGTCGCCCCTGGCAACCGTGGGGGAGCGCCCTGGATCGGACGCCTTTCGCCTCACTGTCGTACGGAAGACCGGGCAGCGCATCAGGACCGGACCGGCCCCAGGGACGGCACTCAGCGGCAGTCGTAGGTGAAACGGGTCGTGGCCGTGCGCGGGGCCGGGGTGAGGATGCGCAGTTCGGCCTGTGCCGGGCGGTGCCCCTTGCCCTGGAACGTCCACAGCAGGTGGAGGCGTGCCTGTCTCTGGCCCCGGACCATCACCTCGCTCAGGACGCCCGAGGCGGTGCCGTCGCTTCGTGTCCAGCGGTAGGTGAGCGTGCCCGGACGGCCGTTCGTGGTGACCAGTGCGACGAGGTCCGCGGTGCCTTCGCATCCCAGGACCGTCGGCCGGGCCGTGACCTTCACCGTGCCGACGGTGAGGGGCGGCCCGAGGCGCTGCCAGGCGAGGAACGCGAGGACGCAGAGCACCACCAGGACGGGCAGGGCGTGTCTGCGCGGCCGTCGGCGCGGGTGCGCGGGCGGCGGCGGTACGGCGGGGAGGGTGCGGTGGGTGCGGTGCGCGACGGCGTTGGTCACACCGGGGCCGAAGCGCAGCACGGTGCCTTCGACGCGGTCGGGCGGTGTCGGCCGGTTCTCCGTGGAGGGGTGGACGAGGGTCTGCTCGACGAGGGTGCCGTCCTCCCCGGGTCTCTGTATCCAGTGGCTGGCCAGCACGGTGGCGCTGTACTCGGCGTCGGCCGGGACCGGCGGCGCGTCGCTCGGGGCGCGGCCGTCCGCGCGGCCGTCGACGGGGCCGTCGACGGGGCCGAGGTGGAGGGTGGCGGCGGAGCCGACACGGCGGGTCAGGTCGGAGCCGAGGTGGAGGGTCGGGTCGGAGCCCAGGTGGGGGGTGGGGTCGGAGCCCAGGTGGAGAGTGGAGGCGGCTTCGCCGGCAGCGGCGAGTACCGGGGTCTGCTCGACCCCGGACTCCAGCGCCTGCGTCGGCTCGTCCCCGGACACCCACACCCGGGTCGGCTCATCCCCCGACTCCAGCACCTGCGTCGGCTCATCCCCGGACTCCAGCACCTGCGTCGGCTCGCCCCTGGACTCCAGCACCTGCGTCGGCTCGCCGGCTTCGGCGGGTGCGGGGCGGTGGTCGTCGTTCCTCGCGGTCATCGGATGTCGCACCGCCTGGTCAGGAGCTGCTGCGAGGCACCGCCGTCGGCGGCGGCCGGAGTGGTCGTGGCCTGTACCGCCCAGTAGCAGCCGTCGTTCTGGAAGGTGTGGTCGACGGTCAGCGTGTACTGGGTGGCGCCGCCGCGCTCGAAGGTCTGGGACGCGCCGTCCGGGGTGCCGAGCCCGCGTCCCGAGGCGCTGGTGAACCAGGAGACGGTGACGGAGACCGGCCCCGTGCCGTCCGTGGTGACGGCGATGGTCGCGGTGGCGGTCGTCGGCCCGGTCTGCCGGAAGCCCGACACGGTGACGTCCTTGACGGCGGCGGCACCGGGCGTGGTGGGGGCGGCGGTCGTCGGCGTCACGGTGGTGGTCGCGCCGCCGGGCGCGCTCGTCTCCGGGGAGCCGTCCGTGGAGGCGGAGGACGAGGGTTCGCCGGTCTCGGTGGGCACCGGGTCCGAGGGGGAGACGGTGGGGGACGGTGACAGGCCGGGCGACGCGGTGGGCGAGGGGGACGAGGAGCCGGACGCCGTCGGCGCGCGGGGCGCCGCCGACTCCGTGTCCGGTCCGGCGCTGGTGGTGGCCAGTGCCTGCGCCGCCCGCTGAGCGTCGGCACCGGGGCTGTGCTGGAGCCCGAAGGTCAGGAGGGCACCGAGGGCCACGGCGGCGGCGGACACGAGCACGCCGGACCGGCCGGGCAGCCACGACTGAGCCCGGCCGGGGCCCGGCTCCTGCTCCAGGACCGTGCGGGCGGTGTCCGTGGTGGTACGGGGGCCACCGCGGGCCGACGGCAGCAGCAGCGGGAGCAGTGCCACCAGGGCGGCGAGCCGGCCCCGGCCGCGTTCCTCCCAGTCGGGGCCGTAGGCGGCGTCGGCCGCCGCCTCCAGTTCCCTGACGAACGCCTCTGCCTGCGCGGGCCGTTCCTCCGGATCCTTGGCCAAACCCCGGCGTACCAGCTCACGCACCGGCTCGGGAGTCTCCTCGGCCGGAACGGGCGCGTCGACGTGCTGCAGCGCGAGTGCCGCGAGGTTGTCGGCCGCGTACGGCTTGTGGCCCGTCAGGCACTCGAAGAACGTGGCGGTGGCCGCGTACACGTCGGCGGCGGGAGAGGCGGGTGCGCCGGTCCACTGCTCTGGGGCCATGTAGGAGGGGGTCCCGGCCACACCCGCCTGCACGCCCGCGTCCACCGCGATGCCGAAGTCGACCAGCTTGGAGGTTCCGTCCGGCGCGACCAGGACGTTCTCCGGCTTGTAGTCACGGTGGACGACGCCGACGTGGTGCGCGTCGGCAAGACCGAGCAACGATCCCTTGAGGAGGACGAGCGCTGCCTCGGGGTCGAGCGGGCCCTCCTGCCTGAGCAACGCCCGCAACGAGACGCCGTCCACCAGCTCCATCACGATGGCGGCGCCGTCCGGGCTCTCCACGTACTCGTACAGCCCGGCGACGTACGGGCTCTCCAGCCCGCCGAGCAGCCGGGCCTCGGCCCGGAAGTCGTGCACGAAACCCGGCCGGGTGCGCAGGGACTCGCTGAGGTACTTCACGGCCACCGGAACGCCGGTCTCCTCGTGCACGGCGAGGACGACTCGCCCGCTCGCCCCCGACCCGAGCTCGAACGACTCGGTGTATCCGGGCAGTGCCCATGTGTTCATTCCAGCCCCCCAAGGCCGTCGTGGCGCCGGAGCCCCGCCTTCTGGCGAAGCGACCACGCCGCGCGTGAAGAGACACATTTTCAGCCACTGCGGTTGCGGTATGACAAGCCCACCGGTGCGGGCGATCCGTTTGCCCGTCGGCGGGGGCCGAGGTGCCAGGCGCGGTGCGGCACGGTCGCAGTCGGCTGAAACCAGTCCGCCGAGGGCGGTGCCGGGGCCGAGCTCCGCGGCAGGTGCCGAGGACGGGGACGCCCGTGGCATGGGCGCGGCGCAGCAGGTCGAGTTCGCCCTCGCCCCAGGGGCACCTTCCCTTCGGCTCTCCCCGTCGGCTCTTGCGCGTCCATCGGCCTTCGGCTCTCCCCGTCGGCTCTGCCCGTATCGGCTCTACCCGTCGGCCTCCGGCCTTCTGTTCGCCCCTCCGGGGTCCGTCAGACCAGTGCGGACACGCGTCGTACGACCTCGCGGCAGAAGTTCCCGACGCCGTCGGGGTCGTCGATGAACTGCGAGGGCTTGACGCAGAACGTGGTGAAGCCCTGGTCCATCTGCTCGGGGATGGACGCGAGCGCCTGGCCGAGGTCCGCGCACGAGGTGTCGTCGGGGAAGACGGCGCGGGTGCCGCCGACCATCTCCAGCTCCGCGATGTCCCGTCCGGCGGCACTCATCGCGTCGGCGAGCCTGCGCATCTCCTCGGGTGTGGGCCTCCCCAGAGGATTGAAGGCATGGCCGTACCGGACGATCCTGCGGACCATGGCGTCGTGCATGCCGGCCCCGCCGAAGCACAGTCGGGGCCCTTCGGGGCGGTACGCCTTCGGCTCGAAGTACACCTCCTCGAAGGAGTAGTGCTCGCTCTTGTGGGACACCGGCGACGGCCCCCACAACTTGGCCCAGATCTCCAGGTGTTCGTCCAGCAGCCTGCCGCGCCGGGCGAACGGCACCCCGAGCGCGGCGTACTCGTCACGGCTCCAGCTGACGTTGGGCAGCACCATCAGACGGCCCTCGGAGAGCAGGTCGAGGGTGCCGAGTTCACGGGCCAGCAGCAGGGGGTGGCGCAGCGGTGCGATCACGGCGGACGCGGCGAGTCCGACCCGTTCGGTGACCGCCGCGACGGCACTCAGCAGGAGGAGGGAGTTGGGCCAGGGCAGGTACGGGTCCTGGTTGCCCGGCAGCGCCCAGTCACGGGGGTTGCCCATCACTCCGTTCACGCTCGCGTCCGGGCCGAGCACGATGTGCTCGCTGATCATGACGGAGTCGAATCCGGCGTCCTCGGCCTCCCGCGCCCAGCGCACCACCGTGGGCAGGTCGGCCCGGCCGCCGGTCATGGTCCAGTTCTCACTGAGCACGAGCTGCATACGGGGCTGGGGGCGGGGTTGTGTGCGGGGCTGGACGCGGGGTGCGGCGGTCATGGACGTACGCCTCTCGGCAGCCGGATCATTTGATGCCAAACAATAAGCACCGTAGACGCCTCCGGCAAGGGCCCATGGACGACGGAAGGGCTCCCGCGGGAACGTCCTCGCGGGAGCCCTTCGTCCTACCGACCGCTCAGCGGATCACGGGCGAGCACGCCGTGGCCGCGCCGTCGATGCCTCGCGACGCTCAGGCGGCGTCACGTGCTCACCGGTAGGTCCCGGTGCCCAGCAGGTCGGGCAGCGGGTTGGTGAGGCCGCCGCTCGGCGACTGCCGCTGGGCGGAGGGGCCGGCCGGCCAGACCGCGGGGCAGTGGGTGTTCTTGCGCGGGGTCTTCAGGGTGGTGAGGTAGGTGTCGATGGCGTCCCGTGCGCACGGGCTCAGCCAGTAGTCGCCGTGGCCGACACCGTCGTACGTGAGGAACACGGCCTCACGGCCCATCTGCCGGGCCGCGTTGGAGCCCCAGGAGTACGGCGTGGCCGGGTCGAAACGGCTGTTGGTGACCAGGATCGGCGGGGTGCCGTCGACATGGAGCCTGCGCTGGGGGTTGGTCACCTCGGTCGGCCAGTCCTGGCAGCCGGTCTGGACCGTCCACGCCAGGGGGCTGAGACGGGTGACGGGGGCACGACGGGCGAGTTCACGCTCGTAGCGGGCAAGGGTGCCGTACGAGCGGACGTTGAAGTCGTAGTCCTGACACATCACCGCGTAGAACGGGAACTTCGTCGGCTCGCCGAACCTCCGGAGGGACCGTGCCGCCGCGGGCTCGACGGCGTCAAGGTCGGCGAGGGTCTGGGCGAAGTCGAACCAGTCGACCGGGTCGTACAGGTTGCCCAGGGCGAAACCCTGGAGGTCATGGGCGGTGACCGTCTCGGGCGGGTCGCCCGGCAGGACCAGTTCACCGGCGTCGGCGCGCTTGTAGAGCGAGTCGAACAGGGCGCGGGCGTCCCGCCCGTGCAGCGCGCAGGACGGCGTACGGGCGCACCAGTCGGCGAACTGGCCGTACGACTCCTCCAGCCCGGTGGCCTCGGTCCTCTGGAAGTCCCGGTTGCCCAGGCTGTGGTCCATGTTGGAGTCGAGCGTCATCGCGCGGACGCGGTGCGGGTAGCGGGCGGCGTACTGCTGGCCGATCGCCGTGCCGTAGGAGACGCCGTAGTAGCTGATCCGCTTCTCGCCCAGGCCGGCGCGGATCGCGTCCATGTCGCGGACGACGCTGCCGGTGTCCATGTGGTCGACGAGCGGCCCGGTGAGGTCGCGGCAGTTCTCGCCGAGCGCGCGGTTGGCCTTGCGGAGGGCGGCGAAGGAGGAGGCGCTGTCCGGGTAGAGCAGCGCGTCCTGCTCGTTCACGAGGTCCTCGTCGCACTTCACCGGGTTGCTGAGGCCGACACCGCGCGGGTCGAAGCCCACGATGTCGAACCGCGCCAGCAGTTCGGGCGAGAAGGCGTCGGGGGCGGCGAGCGCGAAGTTCACGCCGGAACCGCCCGGACCGCCGGGGTTGATCAGCAGCGAGCCGATCCGGCGCCCGGGGTCGGTGGCCAGGTGGCGGGCGAGGGCCAGGTCGATGGTGGCGCCGCGCGGCCGCTTCCAGTCGACGGGCACCTTGATCGTGGCGCACTCGAACGTGCCCTGGCCGGAGGGGGATTCACAGGGCTGCCAGGCTATGCGCCCCGACGGCGGGGTCTTGGCCGGTGACGGCGCGGCCGAGGGGGCGGAGACGGCGGTCCCGGTGAGCAACTGGCCGAAGAGCGCGGTGGCCAGGACTCCGACGGCCAGCCTCCCGCGTCTTCTCGGACGTGGGGCCAGTGGGGGGTTGGATGGCACGGATGTTCCTCCATGAAGCAGGAGTTCATAGACGAACCACAGCATGCGTTCAACTTCCTTGTGAATCAAGAAAGATGATCCCTCATCAGGCAGCGGCGCCCACGATGCGTGAAGAGCCTGTGGAGACCAAAAAAGGTGTGTGAATCTTCAAGAATCTCTGTTCTTTCATGTGATGCTGGGTGATCATCCGGGATCACATCCGGAGCTGCGGTGATCTGTGCCCCTCGTCCGGGTCGCCGTACGCGCATTCCTCCTGCACCAGGGATTTCCGCATGCCTCCCACCCCCCGTCGCGCCCTGATACCGGGCGCTCCCCGCGTGGCCCGTGCCGCCGTGGCCGCCGGTCTGGTGACCGCACTCTGCGCCGCCGGACCCCTTCCCGTCGCCTTCGCCGCAGACGCCTCCGCACCGGCCGCGCAGGCCGACGACTCCCTCAAGTCCGCCCACGACAAGCTCGGTCCGTCCGATGCCGAGCTGCTCGCCGAGGCCCGGGCGGCCGGCGACAAGACCGTCACCATGACGATCGTGACCGAGCCCGGCCGGACCGAGCAGGTCGCCGGGCAACTGGACGCCGTGAAGGGCGGTTCCGTGGGCCGCGCCTACGACCAGCTCGGTTACGTCCGGGCCACCGTCCCCACCAACAGGGCCGACGCCGCCATCGCGGCCGCGGCGAAACTGTCCGCCGTGCACGGCATCGACCTCCGGCAGGAGATCAGACTCGACCCGCGCCCCGTCACCACGAACAACACCTCCGCACAGGCGAGTTCGGGCCCCTACGCCGGGCCCGGCAAGAAGACCCCGGCCAGGAACCCGTACAACCCGTCCTTCGAGACCGGCGCCGTCGACTTCGTGCAGCACACCCCGAAGGCGGACGGACGGGGCATCACCATCGGCGTCGTCGACTCCGGGGTGGACCTCGCCCATCCGGCGCTCCGGAAGACGACCACGGGCCAGCGGAAGATCGTGGACTGGGTGACGTCGACCGACCCGGTCGTCGACGGCGACGAGACCTGGCGGGCGATGACCGCCGAGGTCTCCGGTTCCGCCTTCACCTACGGCGGCCGGAGCTGGCGGGCACCGGCCGGGTCGTACCGGATCAACGTCTTCCATGAGTCCGCCACCCGAGCCGGTGAGCTCCGGTACGGCAACGCCGACGGCGACGCGAACCGTGACGGTGACACCACCGACGACTGGGGTGTCCTCTACGACGCCGAGGCCGGCACGGTCACCGTCGACGTGGACGACGACGGCGACTTCACCGACGACAAGCCGATGAAGCCGTACAAGAACGGCTACCGGATCGGGTACTTCGGCAAGGACAAACCGTCCACGAAGATCTCCGAGCGGCAGCCGTTCGTCGTGGAGATCCGCAAGGACGTGCCCATGGACCCGCTGGGCGGCGAGTGGGCCGGGAAGAAGTCCGACTTCGTCAACATCGGTCTCGTCGCGAGCTCGCACGGCACGCACGTCGCCGGAATCACCGCGGCGAACGGCCTGTTCGGCGGCAAGATGAACGGCGCCGCCCCCGGCGCGCGGATCGTCTCCTCCCGCGCCTGCCTGTTCGGACCCTTCTGCAGCACCATCGCCATGGACGAGGGCATGATCGACCTCGTCGTCAACCGTGGCGTCGACGTCGTCAACATGTCCATCGGCAGCCTGCCGGCCGTCAACGACGGTCACAGCGCCCGCGCCGAGCTGTACTCACGCCTCATCGACAAGTACGGCGTCCAGTTGGTGATCTCCGCCGGCAACGAGGGGCCGGGCGCCAACACCGTCAACGACCCGGCCATCGCCGACAAGGCCGTCTCGGTCGGCGCGGGCATCTCCAAGGAGACCTGGGCCGCCAACTACGGCTCCGGCGTGAAGAACCCGTACTCCGTGTTCCCGTGGTCCTCGGGCGGCCCGCGCGAGGACGGCGGCTTCGCCCCGACCCTCGTCGCCCCCGGCTCCTCGGTCAACACCATTCCCACCTGGATGCCCAGCGAGGTGCGCGAGGAGGCGGGCTGGAAGCTGCCACCCGGCTACGCCATGTACAACGGCACGTCGATGGCGTCCCCGCAGGCCGCGGGCGCGATCGCGCTGCTGCTGTCCGCCGCGGAGCGGCAGCGCGTCGACCTGCCGCCGGCCAGGCTGCGCACGGCTCTCACCTCGACGGCCCGGCACATCGAGGGGCTGCAGGCGTACGAGGAGGGCACGGGCCGCATCGACATCGGTGCGGCGTGGAAGTCGATCAAGTCGGCCGAGAAGGGGGCACCGGCCCGCCGGTACACAGTGAAGGCCCCGGTCGACACCGCGCTCGACCAGGAGCTGAAGACCCCCGGCTTCGGCACCGGCGTCTACGACCGCGAGGGCGGGCTGAAGGCCGGCCAGAAGAAGACGTACGGCATCACCCTCACCCGGACCTCGGGCCCCGACAAGGCCCTCGCGCACGACCTGCGGCTGAGGAACAACGCCGGTGGCACCTTCGCCCTCGTCGGCCCGAAGTCGGTCCGGCTGGGGCTGAACAAGCCCGTCACCGTCAAGGTCCGGGCCACCCCGAAGTCCGCGGGCATCAAGAGCGCCCGCCTGGAGATCGACGACCCCACGACCGTGGGCGTCGACCGGCAGATCCTGACGACCGTCGTGGTCTCCACGCCGGCGAAGTACACCTTCTCCGCCTCGGACAAGGTGCGGCGCAACAGCGTGAAGTCGTACTTCGTGACGGTCCCGCCGGGCGCCGGGACCCTGGAGGTCGCGCTGGACGGACTGAAGGACGGCAACGCGACGTACTTCAGCGCGATCCACCCGTACGGCACCCCCATGGAGGACGACGACGACAACACCCCGGACGTCGCCGCCTATCCGAACCCGCAGCCGGGAGTCTGGGAGATCGCGGTCTACGAGGACTACTACTCGGAGCGGCTCGACAACGCCTACGACCTGAAGGCCACCGTCTACGAGGCGGCCTTCGACCCGGAGACCGTGACCGTTCCGGAGGGAGGGGCCGACACCCCGTCCGCCGTCTCCTGGCGGCTGACGAACCGCTACGCGGCCGTGCGCGGCACACTCCAGGGCGGACCGCTCGGCTCCTCGCGGACGCTTCGGCCCACCGTCGCGGCCAAGGACACCTGGACCACCACGGTCGTGGTGCCCGAGGGCGCCACCTCACTGGACGTCTCCATCGGCGGCGTCTCGGACCCCGGGGCCGACCTGGACCTCACCGTGTCCGACGCCGACGGCGACCCTGTCGCCGAGGACGCGGACGGTGACTCCGAGGAGTCCGTCTCCGTGGCCGACCCGGCCGCCGGTACGTACACGATCGAGGTGTTCGCCTTCGACGTCCCGTCGGGAACGACCGCCTTCGACCACCACGACGTGTTCTCCTCCCCCGCGCTCGGCTCGATCACGGTCGACGGCCCGACGTCGGTGAAGATCGCCACGGGCGGGTCGAGGACCGTCTCCGCCCAGCTGCGGGCCGCCACGGCTCCGGCCGAGGGCCGGGACCTCATCGGTGAGGTAAGGCTGGTGAGCGAGCACGGCACGGTCGTGAGCGTGGGCACCGCGAGGATCGAGAAGGTCACGCCGTAGCCACCGCACGGCTTCACCGAAGGGGCGGGCGTCCGGCGACGGGCGCCCGCCCCTTCGGCGCAATATCTGTGTTCGCGACATGAGAAATAGGTGGGCCGCCCGGCGAATATTCCCTGCCCCGCCGAAACAAGCGGAATTATCGACCAAGCAGGGCCGATCGCACCGTGCTACTGTCGATATCAGTTGCAGGTGTGGTTGCCAGAGGGTTCATTTTCCGACGGGGTAATCATCACGGCGACACGGAAATGCACACAGGGTGGATTTCCGACACCGCCTCCGAAGGAGAAATGACATGGCTACCGGCACCGTGAAGTGGTTCAACGCGGAAAAGGGCTTCGGCTTCATCGAGCAGGACGGCGGCGGCGCCGACGTCTTCGCCCACTACTCGAACATCGCCACCCAGGGCTTCCGCGAGCTGCAGGAGGGCCAGAAGGTGTCGTTCGACATCGCTCAGGGCCAGAAGGGCCCGACGGCCGAGAACATCGTCCCCGCCTGACACCGGCGGCGACGCGCATACTCCGTGGCCGGGGCCCGCACCTTTAGGGTGCGGGCCCCGGCTCGTCGCATTTCAGGGGCGGCCCGCCCCACCGTCGGCGCCGTCGGCGCACCCTTCGTTCAAACGGCGCGGAGTGACGCGCATTCCCGCGGCGCCAATAAATCGCACACCCCGAGCCCGCACGGACGATCGCTTCGGAGTGAGCGCCGCCTCCAATCCTCCATTGCCCCGCGCCGCAGCTCCTCGCACCATGACCGGCTTCGCAAATCGGCAGACCGTGGAGACGATTTCGCACCGCTGAGTCACACCGCTGACTCGCACCGCCGAGTCACACCACTGGCTCGCACCGCCGAGGAACCGGTTCGGGCAGCGTGGCCGGTGCTCGTGTCGAGCACGTGAGCCGGCGCGACGGGGACGACCAGTAAGCCCGGTCGGGCCCTCTCGCCCCCCCCTTCCCTCGGGGTCCATGCGGTAGTCGCCGTACCCGACAGACAGCCATGAGGGCCCTGCCGAAGCGCTTCGAAGCGCTTCGGCAGGGCCCTCACACCTTTCCTACGCCCACCGCGAGCCCAAATCTGTCTTTGTCAGAGTAGACATTCGCGCTCGACAGGCCTACTCTCTCTCTTGGAAGTACCGCAGTACCCGTTCATTCAAGTGGTTGGACCCAGCACGAACGGAGGAGCAGACGCCATCAGGATCGCCCGGCCGACACGCGCTCGGACCGGGTACCGCAAGACCCCGGATTGGATGGTGGTCCCCGGTCACGCAGTCGCGATCCCCGCACCCCGCCCCTCGTCGGCCGGGTAGCGGAAAACAGTAGGTCGGCACAGCAGTAGGGCCGACAGATGGTGTTCAATTTCCTTCGGGGCCCTGGTGCCGTACGGCACCAGGGCCCCTCGACGCGTTGCACTACGAGGTGACATGACAGCAGACACGCCCCTGAACGATCGTCTGGACGACGACGACTACCCCGCCTACACCATGGGCCGGGCCGCCGCCATGCTCGGCACCACCCCGGCGTTCCTCCGTGCCCTCGGCGAAGCCCGGCTGATCACGCCGCTCCGCTCCGAGGGCGGGCACCGCCGGTACTCGCGCTACCAACTGCGCATCGCCGCCCGCGCCCGCGAACTCGTCGACCGGGGCACCCCCATCGAGGCCGCGTGCCGCATCGTCATCCTCGAGGACCAACTCGAGGAAGCGCAGCGCATCAACGCCGAGTACCGCCGCGCGGCGAACGAGGCGCAGGACGCCTGAGCCGGAGCGGAAGCCCGCACCGGCTCGACCATCGACGGGCCGTCGGCGGGTACGCCCGTCAGGGGCGGTAGGCGGCGCGGTTGTGGTACGTGACCTTTCCGCTGGGCAGCTTGGCCGGGGCGAAGAGCTGGTCGACGGTAACGAAGTGGAAGCCGCGCGCCTTGAGGGCCTTGATGATGCCCGGCACCGCGTCGACCGTCGTCCTGTGGATGTCGTGCAGGAGGATGATGTCGCCGGGCTTCGTCGTCTGGTTGACGGTCTTGATGATGCGGGCCGGGTCGCGGTACTTCCAGTCGAGGGTGTCGACGCTCCAGTGCACCAGCGGCCGTCCGGCGGCGCTGCGGACGGTCGCGTTGTGGGCGCCGTAGGGGGCGCGGAACGTGGTGGGCTTCTTGCCGGTCGCCTGCTTGACCGCCGTGTCCGTACGGGAGAGCTGCGACTTGACCTTCGCGGCGCTGAGCTTGGTCAGATCGGCGTGGTCCCAACTGTGGTTGCCTATCTGGTGACCGGCGAGCGCCGCGTCGCGCACGATCGACGGCTTCTTCTGGACGTTCTGGCCGACCACGTAGAAGGTCGATCTGACCTTCCTGTCGTTCAGGACGCGCAGCAGCCGCTGGGTGTCGGCGACCGGCCCGTCGTCGAAGGTGAGGGCCACGCACTTCACCTTGCGGCAGTCGACGGCCTGCGGCGCGGCGGAGGCCGACGTGGCGGTGCCGGCCAGGGTGGTGCCGCACAGTGCGGCGGTGACGGCTGAGGTGACGAGGCGTCGGTGCATCGGTTCCTCCAGGGGCGTGGGCTTTCCCCTTGTAAGACCGCCCCGACGCACGCTCGGATGCCCTCGCGCTGTACGAATTCCCCTACGTCTTCGGGAAGTTGGCACCCCCACGCCACAAAGAGCCGCCGCCTACGACAGGCCCGGTCACCCCTTGCGACCGCTCCTCACCTGGCGACGGTAAGGTCCGGGACGCCGAACAGCCGGGCCCCGTTGTCGTGGCAGACCGCCCGCAGCCACTCCTCTCCGAGGCCCAGGCGCTCCAGAGCGTGGAGCTGGTGCAGATACGGATAAGGGATGTTGGGGAAGTCGGAGCCGAGGAGGATCCGGTCGGCGAGATCCGCCAGTCGCGGCAGGGCGCGGCCGGGGAACGGCATGAACGCCTCGGTGAAGTCGGTGAACGCCATCGTCGTGTCGAGCCGCACCTCCCCGTACCGCTCGGCGAGGTCCAGGAACTCCTCCCACTCGGGCATCCCCATGTGCGCGACGATCAGCCGCAGCCGGGGGTGCCGGGCCAGCACCCGCGCGATCGGCTCGGGGCCGGTGTACCTCGCGGGCGCGGGCCCGGAACCGCAGTGGATCACCACGGGAGTGCCGGCCTCGGCCAGCAGCCCCCAGGCCCGGTCGAGCAGTTCGTCGGCCGGGTCGTATGCCCCCACCTGCACATGCGCCTTGAAGACGCGCGCGCCCGCCTCCAGGGCCTCCCGGACGTACGCCTCGACGCCCGGCTCGGGGTAGAGGGTGGCGGTGTGCAGACAGTCGGGGGTGCGGCGGGCGAAGTCGGCCGCCCAGCCGTTCAGCCAGTGGGCCATGCCCGGCTTGTGCGGGTAGAGCATCGCGGTGAAGGCCCGCACCCCGAACGCCCGCAGCCGGTCCGCCCGTTGCGCCTCCTCCTCGCGGTAGGTGATCGGCCACTCCAGCCCGCCGGTCAGCGGGCCGAGCGCGTCGAAGTAGCCCCACACCTTCCGCAGGACCCGGTCGGGCATGAAGTGCGTATGGACGTCGACCAGCCCGGGAAGACCCAGCCCCGCCCAGAACCGGCGGACCTCACCGGCCTCTTCACTCACGGGCCTCTCACTCCTCACAGGCGGGCCACTCCCTCACGACGGCTGCGGCTGAACGGACCGGCGGAACGTCATCCCCGGCGGCGCCGGACACCGATGGCGTACGCCAGGCCCCACGCCGTGGCCGCGGCCACGATCAGGCCCAGGGGGGAGAACCAGTCCACCCCGCCGGGGACCTCGTCGGTCCACCAGGCCTTGGCCGGGAGGAAGGGCTCGTAGGCGATCAGGTCCCAGGCGGCCTTGGGAGTCTCCTCGAAGGCGAAGACCAGGGGGACGGCGTTGGCGTAGCCGAAGAAGGCGCCGAGCATGGCGATGAGGGACGCGAAGACACGCGCGCCGTTGCCGCGTCCGCCCACCAGACCGACCAGGGAGCCGACGACCGCCCCGTTGAGCAGGGCGTGACCCAGATAGAGGGCGTTGGCCGTGATGAACGTCTGGTCCTCGTAGGTGGCCACGATGAGGCCGGAGTAGAAGAGCGAGATGACGACCGAGACGGCGAACCCGAGGAAGACCGCGCCGACCGGATGACCGCCCCCGCCCGGCCTCCGCCCAAAGGGCTGCGGCTGGAAGGGGGGTGCCGGGTGCGTCGGCGGGCGCCCCGGTCCCCCTATCGGCCCCGGTACCGGTCCGGACATCGGCCCGTACCCCGGCGGCTGCTGCGCCGGCGCGGCCTGTCCGTACGGGTGGTAGGGCTGCTGCTGCGGCCGCATGGACGGTTGCGGCTGCTGTGGCGGGTACGGCGGCTGGCTCATCGTTGTCCCCCGAGCTTGAAAAGTGAACGCGATCTGTCAGAAGCAGCAAGCTATCAACGAGATCGTCGGAGGCCGTCGGAGCCGGGGGCGGGCCTTGTGAACGGTGCGTCTGCAGACCGCTTGGCTACGCTGAGGGAAGGTGTCCATAGCAGGCGATAACTGAGCAAAGCAGCTCATCTTCACTAAGGAACCGAAAATGGGTCTCGGTATCGGCCTTCGGGCCGTGAAGCGCGGGTCCCTCGTCCGCGCGTCGGTGGCGACGGCACTCGCCGCCGGTCTGGTCCTCAGCGCGGGCTGCGGTGGGGGCGGGGGCGGTGGGAGCGGGGGCGAGGACCTGACCGTCGGGGTCCTGCTGCCGGGCGGCGGGGCCTCCAGGTTCGGGCAGTTCGACAGACCGCTGATCGAACAGCGGCTGAAGGAGCTGTGTCCGGGCTGCCCGGCGCCGAGCGTCGGCGCCACGGCCGAACCGGCGGTCCAGCGGCAGCAGTTCGACGCCATGATCACCAGAGGCGTCGACGTCGTGATCGTCGCCGCCGTCGACGCCAAGGCGCTGCGCTCCTCGGTGGAGGCCGCCGACCGGGCCGGCATCCCGGTCGTCGCGTACGACCGGCTCGCGCAGGGCCCCATCTCCGGGTACGTCACCTTCGACGGCGAGATCGTCGGCAGGCTGCAGGCCCAGGAACTGCTGAAGGGCATGGGCGACAAGGCGAACGGCGGCCAGATCGTCATGATGAACGGTGCCACCACCGACCCCAACGCGGGCTGGTACAAGCGCGGCGCGCTCTCCGTCCTGGAGGGCAGGGTGAAGATCGGCAAGTCGTACGACACCGTCGGATGGCGGCCGGAGAACGGCTACGCCAACATGAGCGGCGCCATCGCCGACCTGGGCGCGGAGAACATCGACGGCGTGCTGGCCGCCAACGACAGCCTCGCCGGTGCCGTGGTCGCCGCCCTCGACGCCAGCGCGGTACGGCCGCTGCCCCCGATCACCGGCCAGGACGCCGACCTCGTGGCCATCCAGCGCATCGTCCGCGGCGACCAGCACATGACCATCTACAAGCCGTTCAAGCCGGCCGCCGCCGCCGCCGCCGAGATGGCCGTCGCCCTCGGACGCGGCGAGTCGGTCGACTCCATCACCACCGGCACCGTCGACAGCCCCACCACCGAGGACGTTCCGGCGGCCCTGCTCCCGTCGGTCTCGGTGACGGCCGACACCGTCGAGGACACCGTGGTGAAGGACGGCATGTACACCATCGACCAGATCTGCACCCCGAAGCTCCGGCCCGCCTGCGACGAGGCCGGGCTCACCCCGTGAGACTGCCCGTAGGGCGGAAGGAGGTGGGCCCGTGGCTCAGCCCCTGCTGGCGTTGTGCGGCGTCTCCAAACGCTTCGCCGCCGTCCAGGCGCTGGTGGACGTCGAACTGGAGATCAGGGCCGGGGAGGTGGTCGCCCTGGTGGGCGACAACGCCGCCGGCAAGTCCACCCTGGTCAAGGTGATCTCGGGGGTAGGGCCCGCCGACAAGGGTGTCATCGAGTGGGAGGGCGCATCGGCGGCACCAGCCTCTTCGGCGGCCGCGGCTCCACCTGGTCGGCACTCCTCGGCGTCCTCATCATCCAGTCCATCGCCTCGGGCATGGCCCTCCCGGGGGTCCAGCTCGCCGTCCAGTTCATGATCACCGGCGGAGTCCTCCTCGTCGCCGTCGTCTTCGACGCCCTCGCACGGCGGGCGGCGGAGTCACGGGGACGGGCTTGAGGAGTCAGGAAACGGGCAATCTCGGCGAACATATTGCGAGATACCATCTCTCATCTCGTACAGTACCTCCGGACGCCGGTCAGGATCGCCTCCCTGTCGGCCTTCAGTCAGGTGGGCCGCGACGCGGTGCCCACGTCCGGATCGCGCCCGAAGTGAGCTCCCGATGCGCCGCACCGCCCTGTACGCAGCCGCCACAACGCTCTCCGTCTCGCTCGTCGTCTCGCTCGCCGGCTGCGGCGGGCTCGACGCGACGGGGCGCGGCGCCGACGCGAGCCCGGCCAGGTCCGACGACATCACCGTGGGGCTGCTGCTGCCGGAAAGGTCGAATCCCCAGTACGAGCAGTTCCACCTCCCCGTCATCAAGGCGAAGGTCGAGTCCCTCACCCACGGCCTGGGCCGGGTCGAGTACGCCAACGCCGAGGCCGACGCGGACGCCCAGTCACGACAACTGCGGCGGATGACCGACGACCGGGTCGACGTGATCCTCCTGGACCCCGTCGACGCGCACGCCGTCGCCGACGGCGTGCGGCGAGCCAAGGAGGCCGGCATCCCGGTCATCGCTTACGACCGGCTGGCCGAGGGCCCGATCGACGCCTACATCACCTTCGACAACGAGCTCGTCGGCGAGGTACAGGGCCGCTCCCTGCTCCGGGCCCTCGGCGACGACGCGGACCTCTCCGACAAGATCGTCATGATGAACGGCTCGGCCACCGACCCGAACGCCCGGCAGTTCAAGGCGGCCGCGCTCCGCGCGCTCGAGGGCAAGGTGACGATCGCCAAGTCGTTCGACACCCAGGACTGGAAGCCGCGGAACGCCGAGAAGAACATGACCGCGGCGATCGACGAGATCGGCGGGAACGACATCAAGGCCGTCTACGCCGCCAACGACGGCCTCGCGGGCGCCGCCATCAGCGCACTGAAGGCCGCGGGCGTGACCGACCTCCCTCCCGTCACCGGGCAGGACGCCGAGCTCTCGGCGGTCCGGCGGATCGTCACCGGCGAGCAGTACATGAGCGTGTACAAGCCGTACCCGGAGGAGGCCGAGAACGCCGCGGAGATGGCCGTGGCGAAGGCTCAGGGCAGAGACATAGAGTTCGACGCCCTCACGGCCGACAGGGTCGACAGCCCCACCCACAAAGGCATCCCCACGCATCTCGTGCCCGTCGTCGCCCTGACGAAGGACACCATCAAGGACACCGTCGTCAAGGACGGCATGTACCGACCGTCCGACATCTGCACGCCCCGCCTCGCGGCCGACTGCGCGGCGGCGGGCCTGAAGAAGTAGCCCGAGACCCGACCCTGGACATACGGCACCAGTCGGAGCACTCTTGGTCACATGCCCCGGTTCAGAACCTTCTGGCAGATAGCCGACACGCTTCCGGACTCGCACCTCGTGCAGGCCCGCTGGACCCCCGTGCCGAGCGGCATCCGCAGCGATCACCTCCTCCTCGCGGAGCATGTGCACCCCACGCTGCTGCGGGAACTGGACGAGTTCTGCCGGCACCTGGCGCACTCGGACCTGTATGTGCTGCGGCCCGAACTGGCGGCCACCGCGCCGGAGTTCCGCGTCCAGTACGAGCGGGTGGACCCCGACCTGCTGCCGCTGCGCACGTTCGGCATCAGGATCAGCCGGGACCGCAGGGACTACACGTTCTGCGTCCGCGCGGACATGATGTCGGCGGCCCTGGTCCGGGAGATCAACACGGACTTCCTGCCGGTCCAGCAGGGCGCGCTGCGCCTGAGGGGCAGCGACCCCGAGGCTGCCGAGCCGATCGATCCCACGGCGCTCGGCGCGCTCTCGGGTCCGCATCGGACGGTGTACTGGTCGACGGCTCCCGGTCTGTCGACTCCCGGCCCGTCGACTCCTGCCTCTTTTTCTGTGATTCAAGGCTTATAGGGTTTGAGTCTGGACAAAATGGGGAAACGGCGCCGAAGCTGTTCCGCATGGATCGTTTCCGCAGCAGGGACGCCCGATGAACGGGCTGAACTCCGAGGCGTTCGTCCTGTTCGGCCAGCACATCCTGTGGTCGGACATGATCGGCAACCTCCTCGGCCTGACCGCCCTCGCCCTCGGCTGGCGCCGCTCCGTATGGACCTGGCCGGTGCAGTTCCTGTCCGGCCTCATCCTCTTCGGGGCCTTCTTCGGCCACCTGACCGGCAGCGCCGGCAAGCAGGCCGTCGTCATGACCGTGGCCCTGTACGGCTGGTGGCGGTGGACCCGCGACCAGGGCCGGTCCGCGGACGGCCAGATCACCCCCCGGTTCGCCACCTGGCGTGAGCGCGCGGCGATGGCCGGCGCCGTCGCCGTCGGCACGGTGGCGGTGGCCCTGCTGTTCAAGGCCTATCCGACACTGTCCTGGGACCCCTGGCCGGACGCCTACATCTTCGTCGGCACCATCGTCGCGATGTACGCCCAGGCGCGCGGCCTGGTCGAGTTCTGGATCGCCTGGCTGCTGGTCGACCTGGTGGGCGTCCCGCTGACCTTCGCCAACGGCTACGCCTTCTCCGGCTTCGTCTACGTCATCTACGGCGCACTCGTCCTGTGGGGCATGCGCGACTGGTGGCTGCGCTCCCGCGGCGGGCCGCGACCCGCTGCGGAGCCACCCGCTGCGCACGCGTCCGAGGGAGCGGCGCGGTAAGGCCTGACCCGCCGAAAGGCGCTCCCTCACGCCGCTGAGTGCCGGCCGCCCCTGAGGAACCCCCTGGCTGACAGTGCGCACCAGACGGTCGTGCGGCTCGACAGACGGGAGCGACGCAGGGGCCCGTCGCAGCGGGGACAGGTGGGGGGTGGCGTCGTCACGGTGACCGGTGAGCCAGGAGTCGCGGCGTGGGACACGGCCGGCCGTGACCGAGGAGCGCAGGGCGCGGCGCATCCGGGTGAAGAGGCGCCCGCCGCCGCAGTCCCGCACGGACGCGCTGACCGGGCTGCCGGAAGGCACGTCCCGCGGCGCGCGCCGTCTTCGACGTGACGGCGTACGCCGTCACGGCCGCTTACGCCGTCACGGCCGTGTCCGGCCGGGGCCGCCACCCCGTGCGGCGGCGATCAGGAAGGATACGGCGGTGGTCACGGCGAGCGTCCCCGTCATGACCAGCATGACACCGACTACGTAGAGGCCGCTGGCGTCGTCCGACCAGTCGTAGAAGGCGGCGGCGGTCAGACCGGCCGTGGTGCCGGCCACGGCGGCCGCGATATGCCGCCGGGAAGCCGCCCAGTACACCGGCAGCAGCAGGGTCAGCACCAGGCCGATCACCTGCCAGGCCTCGTACGGGCCGGTCGACGAACCGTCAGGATGCAGGTCCCGCTGCTGGTCCCAGCCCAGCCAGGCGGCCCACATGGCGAGCGACGCCCCGGTGAGCACGAGGGTGGGCAGCAACTGGGGAACGGATGTGAGGAGTCTTCGGCGCATGGCTCCAGCGTCCCGGCGCGCACCCGCGCCAACCAGCGCTCATGTACTCAGTTCCCCCGAGTACATGAGCGCTCGCGGACGTGCCCGCCGACCCGGGGAACCGGGCGGGTTAAGCGGGTGAAGCGTGGGCCCGAGTGGGTGGTGCGGGGCATGGATGAAGCCCCCGGCCGGGCATCCGGCCGAATCGGGGACACGGCGGACACGACGGACGCGACGGCGGACATGGACGCGACGGCGGACGCGACGGACGCGACGGAAAACCACGCGCTGGAGGCGAGCGATGCAGCAGAGAGCCGATCAAGCCGGTCGGAACGGTGGAGCGGGCGGGACCGGACCCACGACCCACCACGTTCCGGTCCTCATCGTCGGCGGGTCCCTCGTCGGCCTGTCCACCTCCGTGTTCCTGGGCCGGCTGGGGGTACGGCACACACTGGTGGAGCGGCACGCCGGGACCTCCATCCATCCACGCGGGCGCGGCAACAACGTCCGTACGATGGAGCTGTTCCGGACGGCCGGCGTCGAGCCGGGCATCCGGCGGGCCGCCGCCACACTGGCCGACAACCACGGCATCCTGCAGACCCCCACCCTGGTCGGCGACGCCGGCGAATGGCTCTTCCGGGAGATCGACGCGGGCGGCGGACTTGCCCGGTTCAGCCCCAGCTCCTGGTGTCTGTGCAGCCAGAACGACCTGGAGCCGGTGCTCCTGGAGCACGCCGAGCGGCTCGGCGGCGACCTGCGCTACAACACCGAGCTGATGTCGTTCGACACCGACGCCACCGGTGTCACCGCGATCGTCAAGAGCCGGGAGACGGGCGAGCACACCACCGTCCGCGCGGACTACCTCGTCGCCGCCGACGGCCCCCGCAGCCCCGTCCGCGAGCAGCTCGGCATCGGCCAGAGCGGTCCGGGCGACCTGTTCCACAACGTCAGCGTCACCTTCCGCTCCCGTGACCTCGCCGACGTCGTGGGCGACCGCCGCTTCATCGTCTGCTACCTGACGAACCCGGAGGCCGACGGCGCGCTGCTGCCCGTGGACAACCGTGAGCACTGGGTCTTCCACGCCCCCTGGCACCCCGAACACGGCGAGACGCTGGAGGAGTTCACCGACGAGCGGTGCGCCGAGCACATCCGCCGCGCGATCGGGGTCGCCGGCCTCGACGTCGAGATCACCGGCAAGGCCCCCTGGCACGCCGCGCAACGGGTCGCCCGCGGCTACCGGTCGGGGCGCGTCTTCCTGGCCGGCGACTCGGCCCACGAGATGTCCCCCACCGGTGCGTTCGGCTCCAACACCGGTATCCAGGACGCGCACAACCTCGCGTGGAAGCTGGCCGCCGTCCTGGGCGGCTGGGCCGGCGAAGGGCTGCTGGACACGTACGACGCCGAGCGCCGCCCGGTGGCGGAGGCGACCAGCGCCCGCGCCGCCGCCCGGTCGGTCGAGCACAGCCACCCCGGCTTCGCTCCGGCCCCCGGCGTCGGCGGTGGCGGCGGCCCGCAGCGCGGCATCCTCAACGTGGCGCTCGGCTACCGCTATCCCCGGGGCGCCGTCCTCGGCGCCGACCCCGCGACCCCGGTCGTCCCCGAACGCCTCGACCTGTCCGGCGAACCCGGCAGCAGGGCCCCCCATGTACCGGTGCGGCACGCGGGCGACCGCATCTCCACGCTGGACCTCTACGAACGCTCGCTCGTCGTGCTCAGCGACGCCGCACAGCGAAGCGGCTGGCACGAGGCCGCCGTACGCCTCGCCGAGACGACGTCCGTGCCGCTGGTCTCGTACCGGGTGGGCGAGGGGCGGGACGCCGAGCTGACGCCCGAGGACGAAGCGGACTGGTCGGCCGCCCACGGCACGACGCCCTCGGGCGCCGTACTCGTCCGCCCCGACGGGTTCGTGGCCTGGCGGGCGCAGGGATCGGTGCCGGATCCGGAGGCGGTTCTGCGGGAGGTCCTGACGGCGCTGCTGGCCGGTTCACCCGAGTGATCGTCTTGAGTGGTGGCGACCGCCGCGCTGGCTGACGGTGGATCACGTCGGGGACGGGTCGTCTCAGCTGACGAAGCGCCAGCTACCCGTCCGTCGACGGAAGGAACGTCAGATGCGTCGCACCACTCGCATGCTCCTCGCCGGCACGGCGGCCTCGGCCGCCCTCGCCCTCGGCACCACCGGCGCCCACGCGGCCGGGGACGGCTGGGAGGACCACACCGACTCCTCCTACAGCAAGGAGACGGAGGCTCCGAAGGACGGAGCCAAGGAAGGAGCCAAGGAAGGAGCGAAGGAAGGCGCCGCGGAAGGTGCCAAGGAAGGCGTCAAGGAGGAGTCCAAGGAGCACGGCAAGGAGCACGGCAAGGAGAAGGGCCACGACTGGCCGCGCGGCGGCATGCACACCGGCGGTGGCGCCCTCGCCTCGGTGACCGAAGGCGACTGGGGCTCCGGGGAAGGCGCGAAGGAAGGCGCCAAGGAAGGCGTCAAGGAGGAGTCCAAGGAGCACGGCAAGGAGAAGGGCCACGACTGGCCGCGCGGCGGCATGCACACCGGCGGTGGCGCCCTCGCCTCGGTGACCGAGGGCGACTGGGGCTCCGCGAACGGGAGCGGCCAGGACTCGCAGGCCGCCAAGGACGGCGAGCAGGGCATGGACTCCGGCAGCGCCAAGAAGGACGAGGGCGGCTGGAGCGGCAAGCAGGAGGGCGACTCCTGGAGCAAGCAGGACGAGGGCGGCTGGAGCGGTAAGCACGAGAAGCCCAGCGGCGGTGTGCACACCGGTGGCGGAGCGCTGGCCTCGCCGGCCGTGACGGCGGGCGGGCTGGGCGTCCTGACGGCCGCCGCGGCCGGTCTGTACGCGGTGCGCCGCAAGGCGGCCGGAAGCACGGTCTGACCCATGCCCGGTGCGATAGCCGGCGCGGCCGCCACGCGCGCGCCGCGTGGCGGCCGGGCCGGCGCCCGTTCCCCCTTCCGAGCCGGCCGGTTCCCCCTTACGTGTCGGCCGGTCACCCGCGCAGTGCATACGAGTCGCGCGCCCGAAGGGCCGGGCACAGGATCGAGGCACGCCGACGTCCCGCCCAGAGGCCGACGTTCGTCCGCCTCTGCCCCCACTAAGGAGATGTGCGCAGGATGACCACCACGTCCGAGCGTGTTTCGGAGCCGCTGCGACAGATGGCGCAGCGAGTCTCCCAGTCCGTGTTCGACGGCTCCCGGCTCCGTGTCGTCCTGCTGGTGGACGTCTACGACGGAGCCCAGCAGCAGTTCCTGGAGGCGTACGAGCAGTTGTGCAACCAGGTCGCCTCCGTCCCCGGCCATGTCAGCGACCAGCTCTGCCAGTCCATCGAGAACCCCTCCCAATGGCTCATCACCAGCGAGTGGGAGAGCGCCCCGCCCTTCCTCACCTGGGTGAACAGCGAGGAACACGTACGCATGGTGGAGCCGCTGCACAGCTGTGTCCGGGACACCAGGTCGCTGCGCTTCCACATCGTCCGCGAGACGGGCGGCCCGGCGGTGGGCGCCGAGTCCGGCAAGCGCCGGCTCCAGTCGTCGCCCCGGATCGGTGACGGCCTGATCCGGCACGCGCTCACCTTCACCGTCAAGCCCGGCAGCGAGGAGACCGTCGCCAAGATCCTCGCCGGCTACACCTCCCCGGAGCCCCGGGTCGACGACACCACCCGGCTGTGCCGCACCTCCCTGTTCATGCACGGCAACCGCGTGGTCCGGGCCATCGAGGTGCGGGGCGACCTGCTCGCCGCGCTGCGCCACGTCGCCCGGCAGCCCGAGGTACGGGCCGTCGAGGAGGCCATCAACCCCTATCTGGAGCAGGACCGGGACCTCGACGACCCCGAGTCGGCCCGGGTCTTCTTCACCCGCGCGGCACTGCCCGCCGTCCACCATGTGACGGCTGGTCAGGAGAGCCCCGACGCCGTACGGCACGCGCTGTACTACCCGGCCCGTGAGGGTCAGGGCCTGCGCCTGGCCGAGCTGCTGGCCAGGCAGGACGAGGCGGCGGCGGACGCCCCGCGCGGCCCGGTGCTGCGCAGCACGATCTTCCAGCGCGACGACGTCGTGGTGCGGCTGGTCGACGTACGCGGCGGGATCGACACCGACCCCGGCCCCGTGCTCGGTCTCACGGACCGGGAACGAGCTGCCGAGCTGACGGCGCTCCTCGACGGCGAGGCCCTCGGCGTGGACGGTTCGGCGCTGCGGGACGGCGCCCCCGCCCGTCTGCTCACGGTCGCCCGTATGGAACTCGTCACCGACCGCCGCGCGCCCGACGCCTGATTCACCGGCCCCGGCCACGCCGGCCACGCCCTCATGTCGATGAAGCACTTGTTCGGAGGTACGTCGTGATCAAACGCCATCCCGGAATCGTGGATGTCAGCGAGGTCGAGCCCAACACTCGGCGCGGTGGCGATCTGCGGGCCATGCTGACCCCCTCCACGGTCGGCTCCACCAGCGGTTTCATGGGCGTGGCCATCGTGGCGCCCGGCGACCGCATCGCCGAGCACTACCACCCGTACTCCGAGGAGTTCATCTACGTCATCTGCGGCCGACTGGAGGTGGACCTGGACGGCGAGCCCCATGAGCTGCGACCCGAACAGGGCCTGCTGATCCCCGCCTACATGCGCCACCGCTTCCGCAACGTCGGCAACGTGGAGGCCCGTATGGTCTTCCACCTCGGCCCGCTGGCCCCGAGCCCGCCGCTCGGCCATGTCGACACCGAGGACGCGAACGGCGTACCGATCCCGGTGGACGAGGACCACGCGGCCGGGGCACGGCCGGCCGAGCGCACCCAGGTCCGCTCATGACCAGGCGGGTGGCGGTCACCGGCATAGGCATCGTCGCCCCCGGTGGCATCGGTGTCCCGGCCTTCTGGGACCTCCTGGCGAACGGCCGTACGGCGACGCGCGGCATCACCTTCTTCGACCCGGCCGGGCTGCGGTCGCGGATCGCCGCCGAGTGCGACTTCGACCCGGCGGCCCACGGCCTCGACGCGGAGCAGATCGCCCGGTGCGACCGGTACATCCAGTTCGCGCTGGTCGCCGGCGAGGAGGCGGTACGGGACTCCGGGCTCGACCTCGCCGCCGAGGACCCCTGGCGGGTCGGGGTCTCGTTGGGCACCGCCGTCGGCGGGACCACCCGGCTGGAGCACGACTACGTCCTGGTCAGCGGCCGCGGTCAGCGCTGGGACGTGGACCACCGGGAGGCCGGTCCGCATCTGCACCGGGCGTTCGCGCCCAGCACCCTCGCCTCCACGGTGGCCGAACGGTTCGAGGCACGGGGGCCGGTGCAGACCGTCTCCACCGGCTGCACCTCGGGTCTCGACGCGGTCGGGTACGCCTTCCACACCATCGAGGAGGGCAGGGCCGACATCTGCATAGCCGGTGCGTCGGACTCGCCGATCTCACCGATCACCATGGCCTGCTTCGACGCCATCAAGGCCACGTCCCCGAACAACGACGACCCCGCCCACGCCTCCCGCCCCTTCGACGCGGACCGCAACGGGTTCGTCATGGGCGAGGGCGGCGCCGTGCTCGTCCTGGAGGACCTGGACCACGCCCTGGCCCGCGGCGCCCATGTGTACTGCGAGATCAGCGGCTACGCCACCTTCGGCAACGCCTACCACATGACCGGTCTGACCACCGAGGGCCTGGAGATGGCGCGGGCCATCGAGGGCGCCCTCGACCACGCCCGGCTCGACCGCACGGCCGTCGACTACGTCAACGCGCACGGCTCGGGCACCAAGCAGAACGACCGGCACGAGACGGCCGCCGTCAAACGGACGCTCGGCGCGCACGCCTACGACACGCCCATGAGCTCCATCAAGTCCATGGTGGGCCACTCCCTGGGCGCGATCGGTGCCATCGAGGTCGTCGCCTGCGCGCTGGCCCTGGCCCACCAGGTCGTCCCGCCCACCGCGAACTACGAGACCCCGGACCCCGAGTGCGACCTGGACTACGTACCGCGCGTCGCCCGCGAGCGACGACTGGACAACGTGCTCTCGGTGGGCAGCGGGTTCGGCGGCTTCCAGTCCGCGGTGATCCTGACCCTGCCGAGGGAGAAGAGACGATGAGCGAACGGCGTCCTCGGCGCGCGGCCGTCACCGGAATCGGCGTGGTCGCGCCCAACGGAACCAGCACCGAGACGTTCTGGAAGGCCACCAGGGAGGGCATCACCGCCCTGGACCGGGTGACCCGCGAGGGCTGCGAACACCTGCCGCTGCGGGTGGCCGGTGAGATCCGGGGTTTCGACCCGCCGTCCGCGGTCGAGGAGCGCTACCTCGTCCAGACCGACCGGTTCACCCACTTCGCGATGGCCGCCGCCGACCTCGCGCTCGACGACGCCCGCCTGGACCGGCCCGCCACCGACGCCGCGCCGTTCTCGGTGGGCGTGGTCACCGCGGCGGGCTCCGGCGGCGGCGAGTTCGGGCAGCGGGAGCTGCAGCAGCTGTGGTCCAAGGGCAGCCGCTTCGTGGGGCCGTACCAGTCCATCGCCTGGTTCTACGCGGCGAGCACCGGCCAGATCTCCATCCGCCGTGGCTTCAAGGGCCCCTGCGGGGTGGTCGCCTCCGACGAGGCCGGCGGTCTGGACGCCCTGGCGCACGCGGCACGGGCCGTGCGGCGCGGCACCGATGTGATGGTGGCCGGGGCGACGGAGGCGCCGCTGGCCCCCTACTCGGTGGTCTGCCAGCTCGGCTACGAGGAGCTGAGCACCGTCGACGACCCGACCCGCGCCTACCGCCCGTTCACGGCCGCGGCCTGCGGGTTCGTGCCCGCCGAGGGCGGCGCCATGCTCGTCGTGGAGGCCGAGTCCTCGGCCCGGGAGCGGGGCGCGCCCGTACGGGCCGTGCTGGCGGGCCACGCGGCGACCTTCACCGGCGCCTCCCGGTGGGAGCAGTCCAGGGAGGGGCTCGCCGAGGCGATCCGGGGGGCCCTGCGCGAGGCCGGCTGCGTCCCGGAGGAGATCGACGTGGTCTTCGCCGACGCCCTCGGCGTACCGGAGGCGGACCGCGCCGAGGCGCTGGCCATCACCGACGCGCTCGGCCCGTACGGCACCAAGGTCCCCGTCACGGCGCCGAAGACCGCCATCGGCCGGGGTTACGGCGCGGCACCCGTGCTGGACGCCGCCGCCGCGGTGCTCTCGATGGAGCACGGAGTGATCCCGCCCACCCCCAACGTCTTCGACGTCTGCCACGACCTCGACCTCGTCACCACCCACGCCCGCGCCGCCGCACCGCGCACGGCGCTGGTCCTCAGCCGAGGACTCATGGGGTCGAACTCGGCGCTGGTGCTGCGTCTCGGCACCGGCGACACATCACAGGCAAGGAGAACCGCATGAGTGACCGCATCACCGTGGAAGAACTGTCCGAGCTCATGAAGAAGGCCGCCGGGGTCACCGTCGCGCCGGAGGAGCTGCAGCAGCGGTACGACACCGGCTTCGACGCCCTGGGCATCGACTCGCTCGGTCTGCTGGGCATCGTGGGCGAGCTGGAGAACCGTTACGGCACAGCGATGCCGCCGGACGCGGAGAAGAGCAAGAGCCCCCGGCAGTTCCTCGAGCAGGTCAACGGCGCGCTGATGGCGGGAGCCTGACATGGCCGGACACACGCAGAACGAGATCACCATCGCCGCGCCGCTCGACCTGGTCTGGGACATGACCAACGACGTCGCGAACTGGCCCCGGCTGTTCAGCGAGTACGCCACCGCCGAGATCCTCTCCCGGGAGGGGAACAAGGTGACGTTCCGGCTGACCATGCACCCGGACGAGAACGGCAAGGTGTGGAGCTGGGTCTCGGAGCGGGAGACCGACCGCGACACGCTCAGCGTGCGCGCCCGCCGCGTCGAGACCGGCCCCTTCGCCCACATGAACATCCTGTGGGAGTACGAGGAGGTCCCCCGCGGCACCCGGATGGTCTGGACCCAGGACTTCGCGATGAAGCCGGACGCGCCGGTCGACGACGACTGGATGACGAACAACATCAACCGGAACTCCAAGGTCCAGATGGCCCTGATCCGGGACCGCATCGAGAAGGCCGCCGCCGAGCAGGGTGCCGCGCCGGGCCTGACCGACTGAGCCGGACGGAGACACCACCCATGCACCAAACCCTGATCGTCGCCCGGATGGCCCCGGACGCCGCCCCGGACATCGCCAGGATCTTCGAGGAGTCCGACCGGGGGGAGCTGCCGCACCTCATCGGGGTCTCCCGGCGCAGCCTCTTCCAGTTCGGTGAGGTGTACCTGCACCTCATCGAGTCCGAGCGCGACCCCGGACCCGCCATCGCCAAGGCGGCCGGGCGTCCCGAGTTCCGGGACATCAGCGACCGGCTGACGGCCCATGTCAGCGCGTACGACCCCGCCACCTGGCGTTCCCCGAAGGACGCGATGGCGCAGCGCTTCTACCTCTGGGAGCGCGACCCGGCCGGCTGACCCGGCCGGCTGACCCGGCCGGCCACGCGCACCGGCCGCCGGGCCCGCGATGACGCGAGCCCGGCGGCCGGTCCTGCGACGCGATGTGCCGGTGCTCAGCCCGGCACGTGGCAGTCGAACGCGTGCAGATAGGCGTTGACCGGCCGGACGTCGTCGATGACCAGCCCTGCGTCCGTCAGCCTGCGGGACATGCTCGCGGTGGTGTGCTTGGCCCCTCCGACGTTGAGGAGCAGCAGCAGGTCCATCGCGGTGCTGAACCGCATCGAGGGCGTGTCGTCGACGATGTTCTCGATGACCACGACCCGCGTTCCCGGGCCGCCCGCCTCGATGACGTTGCGCAGGGTCCGGGCGGTGCTGTCGTCGTCCCACTCCAGGATGTTCTTGATGATGTACACATCGGCCCGGACCGGGACTGCCGCGCGGCAGTCGCCGGGCACGATGTGTGTACGGTCGGCGAGCGCGCCGCCCGCCCGCAGCCGTGGATCGGCGTGCTCCACCACCCTCGGCAGATCGAGCAGCGTGCCCCGCAGCGCGGGATGCTTCTCCAGCAGGCTCGCCACCACATGCCCCTGACCACCGCCGATGTCGGCGACCGAGGAACTCCCCGACAGATCGAGGAACTCGGCCACGTCCCGCGCGGACTGCACGCTGGAGGTGGTCATGGCCCGGTTGAAGACGTCGGCCGACTCCGGGGCGTCCTCGTTGAGGTAGACGAAGAACTCCTTGCCGTACAGCTCCTCGACGACGTTACGGCCGGAGCGCACCGCCTCGTCCAGCTTCGGCCACGCGTCCCAGGTCCAGGGCTCGGTGCACCACAGGGCGATGGCGCGCAGGCTGTGCGGATCGTCCTCGCGCAGCAGCCGGGACATCTCGGTGTGCGCGAACGTCCCGTCGGGCCGCTCGGTGAAGACGCCGTAGCAGGACAGGGCCCGCAACAGCCGTCCCAGCGGCTTCGGTTCGGCCTTCACCGCCGCCGCGAGGTCCTCCACGGCCAGCGGACGGTCACCGAGTGCGTCGGCGACCCCCAGCCGGGCGGCCGCGCGCAGGGCGGCGGCACAGGCCGCCCCGAACACGAGCTCCCTCAGTCGCATGGACGGCGGTGGCGTGGCCTGCGCGGGCCGCGCGGCCGGTGACGTGGGCACCGACTGCGCTGTCTGTGCGGTCGTCATGCGCCGCCCTCCTTCTTCGCGTTCATGAGCGGCCCACGGCCCGTCAGCACAGTCCCGCGGGCCTGGAGGCCCCACAGGTGTTGCCCTGGAAGATGTTGCCCTTGCCCGCGGTGTCCGTGTTGACGAGGTCGGCCGGAGCGTTGTGCTCCACCACGTTGTCGGTGATCCGGTTCCGCTCGCTGGTGGTGCCCACGAAGCTCTTCCACACCACGATGCCGCCCGACAACGGGGAGTTGCCTACGTTCTCCCTGATCTGGTTCCCCGTCACCAGGGTGTCCTCGGTGCCGGTCAGGACGATGCCGGTGCCCTGCAGCGCGTCCAGCCGCGCGGTCTTCGGGCAGGACCTGTTGTTCCGCTCGATGTCGTTTTCGCGCACGGTCAGCGCGCCGGCCCTCGGCTTGTTCTCGTCGCCCACGACGAAGATGCCCACGCAGTTACCGGTGACGTGGTTGTCGGCGACCATGAGGTTCCGCAGGCGCCGGACAGTGAGGCCGATCCGGTTGTTCTCCAGGCGGTTGTGCGCGACGACCGTTCCCTTGGTGTCGGTGGCGCCCTGCTCGGCCTTGATCGTGTTCGCGAGGAACAGACCGGCGTCGCCGTTGAGCCGGGCGATGTTGTTCCGGAACACCCCACGGACCGAGGCCTCCTGGGCGATGCCCCACACGCCGTTGCGCACGGCGGCCACGTCGCGCACGGCCAGCCGGTCGGTCGACGCCGCGGACACGCCGGACCCGGTGAAGCCGGTCACGGTCAGGGAGGCGACGGTGACGTTCTTGACGTTGCGGTTCTTCGTCCCGACGACGCAGATGCCGTTGCCTTCCTTGGCACAGGTGTCGGTGGCCGCCTTCTTCCTGGCCGGTGCGATGACGGTGTTGTGCCCCGCGCCGCGCAGGGTGAGGCCGGAGGTGCGCACCGTCACGCTCTCCCGGAACGTGCCGGCGGTCAGGAGAACGGTCTCTCCCTCCTTGGCCGCGTCCACCGCCTGCTGGATCGACTCCCCCGGGTGGACCACGTGGGTCCGATGGTCGGCGACGGCGGACGGGGCGGCCCCGAGCCCCGCCCCGAAGACCGTCGCGAGGCACACCAGTTGGGCAATACGCAATTTCTTCATATTGCGCACGATATGACCGGATGCTCGCGGAACCGGGCGGATGGGCCATCCGGTGGCGTGTCGTCCGCAGGTGAACGGAACTCCTCACCCGGCGCGAAGGTGTTCGGATACCGGAAGCCGTTTGCGAGCGACGCCGTACGGCCGACACCGCGTCCACGCCCGGAACGGGAGAGATCACACGACGGAACTTCGCGGTTTCATCGACCTTTCACTGCGGTTCGATCCCCGCGGCAATCCCCGCCGGTCGCTATTCTGCCGGATGCTCGATATCGGGCATCGGCCTCTCTCACGCCGGTCGGAAAAGCGGATCCCGAATGAACAGGATTCAGAATGAGAACCGATTATGACTCGGTAGATCACCATACTGACGGCGCTCAACCGCTCGTCGAGACGCAGCAGATCTGGCTCCCCGGCCCGAGAACCCCGGCCGGCGTCTGGGATCCGGACGAGGAGTTGATCCGCATGGCGCACGGCATGGATCCCGTCCCGCCCCCGCCGGACGGTCACGAGCCCCCGCGCCGCCCGACCAACCGGCGGCGGCCGCGCCCGGGCGCCCACATCCTGTCCGGCAACCCGAGAGTCATCCCCGTAGCGATCCTGATCACGGCGATCGCCGTGTGCGCGGTGACGATGCTCTTCTGGTCCCTGTCCTATTCGTACGTCCAGCTGCGCTCAATCGCACTGCAGGTGGTGTCGGCGAACCTGGCGCGGTGGTGGCCGCTGACCGTGTACGGGCCATGGCTCCTGGCGGGTCTGTCCATCCTGCGGGCAGCCGTTCAGAACCGAACCGCCCGGCGGTCCTGGGCCGTGATGCTGATTTCCTCCGCCACGGCGGTGGTTCTGTGTATCGGTCAATCACCGAGTTCTCTGCTGGGCATGACCGTCGTGGGAATTCCGCCGATTACCGCACTGGTGTGTTTTCGTGAACTTGTCGGACAATTCTCGTCCCGGCAGGGACCCCGGCACGCAGCCGACACCCTCACCAAATCCCCGCAGGTGAGGTAGGGGTGCGGCGGCGGTGAGGCCGTAGGTCACGCCGGGGCGGGTTCGATGGCCTGTTCCGTCCAGATGGTCTTGCCCATGGCGGTGGGACGGGTGCCCCAGCGCTGGGTCAGCTGGGCCACCAGGAGCAGGCCGCGGCCGCCTTCGTCGTAGGTACGGGCGCGGCGCATATGGGGTGCCGTGCTGCTGGCGTCCGAGACCTCGCACAGGAGAGTCCGGTCGTGGATGAGCCGCAGCCGTACCGGCGGCTCCGCGTGCCGGATGGCGTTGGTGACCAGTTCGCTGACGACGAGTTCGGTGACGAAGGCCGCGTCGTTCAGGCCCCATCTCTCCAACTGGCAGAGGGCGTTCTTGCGGGCCTCGGCGACGGCGGAGGGGTCGGGGGCGACGTCCCAGGTGGCGACCTGGTCGGCGCCGAGCGCCCGGGGGCGGGCGACGAGCAGGGCCACGTCGTCGGCGGGCCGCTCGGGGAGCACCGCTGTCAGCACCTTGTCGCACAGCGCCTCCAGGGAGACGGCGGGAGCGGCGAGGACCTGGCGCAACCGGGTGACACCGTCGTCGACGCCGTCGTCCCGGGACTCGACCAGGCCGTCGGTGTAGAGGGCGAGCAGGCTTCCCTCCGGCAGTTCGGTCTCCAGCGCCTCGAAGGGCAGACCGCCCAGCCCCAGCGGGGGGCCGGCCGGCAGGTCGAGCAGATCGGCGGTGCCGTCCGGGTTCACCACCACCGGCAGCGGATGCCCGGCCCGCGCGAGCGTGCACCGGCGCGAGACGGGGTCGTACACGGCGTACAGACACGTCGCACCGACATCCCCGGGTGCCAGGCTCGCGGCGGCCACGCCACCCGTGGCCGGGCCGCCCATGGTCACGTCCCCCGCCGTCCCGGAGCCCCCGGCGGCCTGTGCCTCCGCCGCCACCTCCGCCTCGGTGGCCAGGCGGGCCACGAGGTCGTCGAGGTGGGTGAGCAGCTCGTCGGGCGGCAGGTCGATGTCGGCCAGGGTGCGTACGGCGGTCCGCAGCCGGCCCATGGTCGCGGAGGCGTGGATGCCGTGGCCCACCACATCACCCACCACCAGCGCCACCCTGGCCCCGGACAGCGGGATCACGTCGAACCAGTCCCCGCCCACCCCGGCCCGGGCACCCGCCGGGAGATAGCGGGAGGCGACCTCCACCGCGGCCTGCTCGGGCATACTCTGCGGCAGCAGGCTGCGCTGCAGGGTGACGGCCGTACCGCGCTCACGGGTGTAGCGCAGGGCGTTGTCGATGGCGACCGCCGCCCGGGCCGCCAGCTCCTCGGCCAGGACGAGGTCGTCCCGCTGGAACGGGTCGGGGTCGCGGTGCCGGGCGAAGACGGCGACCCCCAGGGTGGTTCCGCGCGCCGACAGCGGCACGGTCATCGCCGAGTGGAACCCGAAGTCGCGGATCCGGGCGGTCCGCAGCGGGTCCTGCGCCACCCATTCGGCGATGGCTGGTTCGCTCACCTGGTGGAGCACGGCGCGCCCCGACCGCAGACTCTCCACCGGTGGCGAGCCGTCCGGGTACTCGTCCACCTCGCCCGGCGCGACGACCGCCTCGGGGGTCCCCTCGTACACGGACCGGTGGGCGACGCGCCGCAGGACGAGGGGGTGGCCGGCCCCCGCTGCCCGGGACGACCCGTGGCCGGCCACCGCCTCGACGGCGTGGGCGACGCCGCCGCCGTCGAAGGACGTCAGCATGTCGACACTGATGAAGTCGGCGAGATCCGGGACCGCCACCTCCGCCAGTTCCTGCGCCGTCCGGGTCACGTCGAGGGTGCTGCCGATGCGCCGACCGGCCTCGGCGATCAACTGGAGACGCTTGCGGGCCCAGAACTGCTCGGTCATGTCGTGTCCGGTGACGGCCACACCGAGGGCGCCGCCGTCCTCGTCCTCCAGCCGGTAGAGATGGATCGACCAGGCGTGCTCACGGGCCTCGCCGGGGCCCCGCGCGTGGTTCTCCATGTACTGCGGCTCCCCGGTCGCCAGGGTCCGCCGCATCAGCCGCTCCACCTCCCCGATCGAGGGGTCGTCCACCACCTCCGACAGCCGCAGTCCGCGCAGGTCGTCGTCGCTCAGGCCCAGTGCGCCCGTCGAGCCCTGGTTGGACCGGCGGAACCGCAGATCCTTGTCGTGCACCGAGGTCGCGCAGAACGGGGAGTCGAGGAAACCGCGCAGCGCGAGGACGTCGTCGTCGGAGCGGGGCCGCGACGACGACGGCGCGGACACCACGAACCAGTCACGGACGCCGGCGTACGACGTCCGGTGGAGCGCCAGGACCTTGACCTCCAGACGGCGGCCGTCCCGGTGCCGCAGCACGAGCATGCCGTGCCACCTGGGGAGGTCCGCGAAGGACGGCAGGTCGTCGGCCGCGGGTTCCTCGGCGAGCAGGACGAGGGCCGGGCGGCCCAGGATCTGCGCCGGGACGTACCCCAGCAGGTCTTCGGCGCCGGCGCTCCAGCCGGTGACGGTGCCCTGTTCGTCGACCGTGGCACGCGCCGTGAGCGCCTCCGCGGCGGCCCCGGGACCCACACCCGCTCCCGGGCCGCCGACACTGTGCCGCTCCATGTCCGCTCATCTCGCTCTCGTCGAGCTCCACACCCCATCGAGGCTTCGCCACTACCCCTGGTATGTCCGATTGCGAGGCTTTCACTCCATTTCGCGCACTTTATTCCGGGGCTGGAGCGCGGGCATCAGCGGCGGCGCGGTGACGGCGCGGTGACGGCTCAGCGCCGCCCGGCGCTCAGGGCTCCCACGGGTGCGCCGTCGGTGCCCGCCGTGTTCAGCGGGCTGTGTCGGGTCGGACGCAGGAAGCAGCCGTGGCGCGGGGTGCCGTCCCGGTCGCGCGCGTACGGCCGCGGCGGGGTGAGCGAGCAGAAGTCGGCGGCCGTTGCGGCCGTCGCACCGTCGGAGCTCACCGCCCGTTCTCCGTCGAAGAGGACGTTGGTGCGGTCGACGTCGCCCGAGAGGAAGTCCGGTACGGGGGTGGCGCCGCCGGGGCCGCCCGGGGTGCGGAAGGAGAGGTTGTCACGGTAGACGCCCTGCTCGTCCGTCGGGAAGTACGGGTTGAAGCGGGCGATGAAGTTGAACCGCTTGTTGTCGAAGGAGGTGTTGCGGGTCAGCGCCATCCGGCCCGGGTTGAAGTTGTCGGTGAAGCCGTCGAGGTTGTTGTCGAAGGCGATGTTGCCCCGCACCACATGGTCGACGGGCAGCCCCTCGCCGCCCAGCTTGAAGCCGCTGCCCCGGTTGCTGTCCTCGTCGTATCCGTCACTGAGGCGGCCGTTGGCGTAGGCGACGTTGTCCACCAGGGTGATCGGCAGGTTGGCGCCCTCGTTGGTCCGGTTGTAGAGGTCCCAGCCGTCGTCGATGTTGTGGTGGGCGATGTTCCCCCGGAAGACGTTGCCGGCGCCGACACCCAGTTTCGCCGCGAACCCGTCGGCGTTCTCGTCGTCGGGGTCCCGGTTGTCGTGCGACTCGTTGCCCCGCACGAGGTTGTACGAGGGCCACAGGGCCGGGTCGGTGCCGCTGCCGGTGATCTGGAAGCCGGTGTTGCCGTTGAAGTTGAACAGCATCCGCTCGACCGTGTTGTGACTGCCGCTGACCCGCATCGCGTTGGACCGGGCGTGCGTGATGTGGAAGCCCTTCACCTGCCAGTGGTCGGCGTCCAGACGGAGCACCACGTCGAGCGCGTCGCGGCCGTCGACGGTGACCTTCTGGTTCCGGTAGGGCTGGAGCGTCTTGGGGTGCCCGGCCAGTCCGCCGTAGGCGGCGCCGAGGTTGAGCGTGCCGGTCGGCCGGTAGGTCCCGCCGTGCATCAGCACCCTGCCTCCGGGGGCGACGTACCTGAGGGCGGTGGCCAGGTCGACGGGGTCGCCGGCCGTACCGGCGGCGGCGTCCGTACCGGCCGGGGAGGCGTGGATGACGGAACCGTCGCCGCGCGCCCCGTACGGCTTCCTGGTGACCGTGAGCGACCTGCTGACCGGGGCACCCCGGGACGAGGCCGCGTCCGGTGTGAAGGTGAGCGTGAACTCGGCCTCGCCGGAGGCGAGTCGGACCTTGTGGGCGAACACCTCCTTCGCCGTGACCCGCGCCTCGGTGAGCCGCTCGCCGCCGCGCGCGTCGGTGACGGTCAGGGTGCCGTCGTAGTTGGGGCGGGCCCGCAGCGTGTAGTCGCGCGTGCTGGTCTCGGGCGGCGAGAACAGGGTCAACGCGGGCGCCACGGGGGTCGGCTGGACCGGCGGACGCGGCCGTGTGTGCGCATCGCTCAGATCCAGCCTGGCGTTCTCGAAGCTGACCTTGGCGTTGCGGGCGGCGTAGAAGCCGACGTACATGCGGTCGGGGTCGATGTCCTGCACCCAGTCGGCGCCGGCCACCCGCTGCTCGAACGTGGCCGGTTCGCCCGCGTGCGTGAAGGTCGCCGACATCACGAACTCGGTGTCCGTGCGCTCCAGCCGGAGGGTGACCGGGGTGCCGGTGGGCAGCGCGTACGCCGGGTCACGGGTGAACGGGGTGGCTTTGAGGGCGCCGCCGGGATTGCCGTACGGCTCGGTGACGCCGGTGCGGCCGAAGCCGCTGAGCCCCTGCTTCATCATGCCCGCGCCGAACATGTTGGAGGCGGCGGGCACCTCCTCGAAGCCGAGGACCATCGGGTCCTGGCGGGGCACGCCGTTCACGTCGCGCACCATGATGCCCGCGCTGTCCGCCGAGTTGACGGCGGCGCCGGTCTCCGGCCCGAACTGCTCGACGGTCATGTCGGCGGTGAGCACGAAGTTGTCGGTCCTCGGGTCAAGGGCCGTCTGGTAGAAGGTGATCCCGTCGTGGCCGGGCGCCAGCTTGCCGCCCCGGCTCTCCAGCTCGATCCTGCCGTCGATGGTTCCGGGACGGTCGGGCTTCGCGTAGTTGGTGCCGACCTTCTCGGGCAGCACGTTCGACGCGAAGTTGAGGTCGGTGGACTGACCGAAGGTGATGGCCGACCAGGCCGGGCCGGCGGCGGCCGTGGAGACGGCCGTGGTGGCGGTCCCCGTGCCGGCCGCCGCCACCGGCGCGGCGATCAACGTGGCCGCCACGGTCAGTGCGGCCGTGGCCAGCGTGAGCAGCCGGGCCGGCGCCCGGCCGTCGGCCATCACTGTGGATCTCATCCTCGACGTCCTTTCGGGCCGCTGCCGGCCCTCTCGGACGGAGGGATGCCGCCCAGCCGCCGGGGATGACGGAGGCGGTGGTCGGGCCGGACGTGGGGGGAGAAGACGCCCGGCGCCTTCTGTCGCGGTTCGCCGGAACTCTATGGTCCGCACCACGCCGTAACAAGATCTACCAGGGAGTAGTGCGGGGCCGGAACGAGTCATCCCATCTGGTCCAACTCCCCTTCCCCGAGGGTCAGTTGGCCGACCTCCTCCGTCCGGTGAACACGGAACGTCGTAAGTACCCGAACAATCTGTGGCCCTACACGTGTCACTCCCTTGCCAGGCCGGAAAGTTGAGGCCAGCATGGGGCAGCTCGTTTGAGCCGAAACCACACTTCTCTCTTCCGCCCGACAGGTGAGGCATGGCTACAAGTGCGTCCAGAATGCGGCACGCGGCCGGTGACGGTTACGCGTCCACCGGCTCCCTCAAACAGAACGCGCTCGGCGTCCTGGGGATCCTCTTCTTCGTCCTCTCCGCGCAGGCGCCGCTGACCGGTGTGGCCGGAGCGGCCCCGGTCGCGATAGCCATCGGCAACGGCCCGGGCGTCCCCGCGATGTACCTGGTGGCCGGGGTCGTCGTCCTGCTCTTCTCCGTCGGCTACGTCGCCATGGGCCGCCACGTGGTCGACGCGGGCGCCTTCTACTCCTACGTCGGCAAGGGCCTCGGCGGTACGGCCGCCGCCGGCAGCGCGGGGGTGGCACTGCTCGCGTACCACGCCATCCAGGCTGCGGTGTACGGCCTGTTCGGTGCCGTCATGAACGGACTGGCGCTGCAGTACCTGGAGTGGGACGTGCCCTGGTGGCTGTTCGCGCTCGCCACGATGGTGATCGTCCAGGGGCTCGGCGCGACCGGCGTCGACGTGGGCGCCAAGGTGCTCGCCGTGTTCGTGCTGGCCGAGATCAGCCTGCTGCTGATCTTCGGTGTGGTGATGCTCCTCAAGGGCGGCGGCCCCGAAGGGCTGGCCCCCGGCTCCTCCTTCTCCCTGTCGGCGGCGCTCGACGGCGCGCCCGGCGTGGCGCTGATGTTCGCGGTGGCGTCGATGTTCGGCTTCGAGGCGACCGCGATCTACGGCGAGGAGGCGCGTGAGCCGCACCGGACGGTCCCCCGGGCCACCTATCTCGCGGTCGTCCTCGTCACCGCGTTCTTCGCCTTCACCTCCTGGATGCTGATCTCGGCGCACGGCCCGTCCTCCAGCGCCGAGGCCGCCGGGAAGGCCCTGGAGGCCGGGGACGGGGCGGCCTTCGTCGCCGCGCCCGTGTCCCAGGAGCTCGGCGCGTGGGCCGGCGACGCGCTGCCGATCCTGCTCGCGACCTCGCTCTTCGCCAGCATCCTGGCCTTCCACAACTCGGCCAACCGGTATCTGTTCTCCCTCGGCCGGGAGGGTCTGCTGCCGCGTCGGCTGAGCGCGCTCAACGGCCGCCAGTCGCCGTGGCTCGCGGGCGTCGTGCAGACCGTGGTCGCCGCGCTGCTGGTCTTCCCGTTCGCGCTGGCGGGCAAGGACCCCGTCCTCACCCTCTTCTCCTGGCTCAGCGGTCTCGCCGTACTGGCGATCATGCTGCTGTACCTGCTGACCTCGGTGTCGGTCATCGTGTACTTCCGCCAGGAGGGGGCCGGTGACACCCGGCTCTGGAACACGCTGATCGCCCCCGCCCTGGGCGCGGGCGGCATCGCCAGTGCCATCTGGCTGATCATCTCCAACTTCACCACCCTCATCGGCGGCGACACCACCACCGCAGTCTGGCTGGCCCTGGCCGTACCGGGCGCGCTGCTGGCGGGCGCGGCGATGCCGCTCCTGGCCCCCCAGCCGATCCGGCGGTAGCCGACAGGCGGTACGTCGCCGAGGGGGACGCCGCCGGAGCTCTTCGCCACCTCGAAGGGCCCCGGCGTCGAGGCGGCCGCGCCCCGCTGGCAGACGACAGTCGGAGGGCACCCGGCCGGGCGCTGCCGCGGCGGGTGGCCGCCCAGTGCCGGCGGCAGTCAGATGGGCGCGCCGCTGGCGGTCGCGGAGAGGTGGCGGTCAGGTGGCCGCGCGCTGCTGCCAGGTGGTGAAGGACTGCAGCGGGTCGCCGCTCTCCAGGGCCCAGGGGTACACCGTGACCATGCCGCCGATCGCGCGGAACACCTCGCCCGCCTCACCGGCTCGTTTCGCCTGCACGAGCGCGTAGGCCAGCAGGTTGAGGTCGGCCACGGCGGCGGCGTGGGTGAGGTGGCCGGGCCGGGGCCAGTCGGCCAGCGCGCGGCCCAGCGCCGCCACCGCGTTCGGACGGCTCCACAGGTGGACGGCGGTGAGGGCTTCGAGACCGCCCTGGTCGACCGTGCCGTGGTAGAGGTCGATGAGGGCCGCGACCTCCAGGCCCGCCGTCGGGGCCGTGGGCGCCGTCCCCGCGCGGACCCGGTCGAGGAAGTCGACCGTCTGCGCGTGCGAGCCGCACTCCCACGGCGACAGATAGCCGAGCATCTGGATGTGGGCCTCGCGGTGCCACGGGTCGCGGCGCACGATCTCGTCCCAGAGCGGGAAGACCTCGGCGCCCGGCCGGCGCCACAGACGCAGCAGACCGAGGCGCACCACCCAGGGGGTGGGATCCTCGGGCCGCAGCAGGGCGGCCCGCTCGCAGGCGTCTAGCGCCTCCCGGGTCTCCCCCGGGACGGGCTGCTCCTCGTACCGCGCGCGCAGCAGGACGCCCCAGGCGGACAGCAACTGCGCGTCCGGGTCCTGCGGTTGTTCCTCCACCCAGGAGCGCTGCAGGGCCGGTGAGGTCGACTCCGCGAGGACGCTCATCCGGTGCGCCCTGCGGTCCCAGTCCCTGCCGGTGTCGCGCAGCAGTTGCTCGATCATGGCCACCGCGAGCGTGCGGCCCCCTGAGCCGGCCCTCTCCACCAGGCGCTTGCGCACCTTGCCGAGGTCCGTGTCATCGAGTTCAGGGGCGAGTCTGGTCGTGCTGCGTCGGCGACCGAGGAGAGACATGCCCGGAGAGTAACGAATTTTGGTCGCACAGTGATGGGGTGAGATGCACGTATGCCGATCCGATATCCGCACCGGCCGGTGGCGCGCGTGTCGCTCGTGTCGCCCGTGATGCGCCGGGGGCGTCGCCGGGAGGTGGCGGTTGTCCTGCCATCAGGGCTTTTCCCGATCCGCCCATCATTTTTTCGCCCGCCCGCGCCATCTGCCGCGCACACACCGGATCGGCGGCTTCATCTCGGGATCCCCTGCGCGCGCTGCCAGCCTGTGCTACCTTGCCATGAAGTGGCAGTTTTGGTTACCAGAGGCTTCTGAGTGCTCTTCGACCTTCCGTCGACGAGCACTCTTTGTTGTTTCCGGGGCTTTCCGGGGCTTTTCAGAGTTTCCCGTCGGGTCAAATCGTAGCTGCGACGCCGGGTCCGCAAGGTGCGGATCCCGGGCACTGCGTCAAGGGAGTACAGCATGGCATCCGGCACCGTGAAGTGGTTCAACTCGGAAAAGGGCTTCGGCTTCATCGAGCAGGAGGGTGGCGGCCCGGACGTGTTCGCCCACTACTCCAACATCGCCACCTCCGGCTTCCGCGAGCTTCAGGAAGGTCAGAAGGTGACCTTCGACGTCACGCAGGGCCAGAAGGGCCCCCAGGCCGAGAACATCGTTCCCGCCTGACGCTGACGCGTACGCATGAGCCGGGGCCCGCACCTTCGGGGTGCGGGCCTCGGCTCGTGTGCGACCGGTGCCGCATCGAGGAAGGTCCCCCATGAACCGCACGCCCCGCACGACCAGCAGCAGCGCCTCCCGCACCCGCTCGCAGGGGGCGGGCAACCAGACCACTCCTTCCCGGTCGGCGAAAACCGGTGCGACCCGCGCGCCACAGAACGGCACGGCCAGGGGCGGCGCGCCCCAGGACGGCCCGGGCGGGAACGACTCGGCCAAGGCCGGTGCGGCCAGGAACGGCGCCTCCAGGAGCGGGTCGGCGAACGGCGGTACGGCCAGGGGCGGGTCCTCGAGGGCCGGTGCCGCCAGGGGTGACTCCTCCAGGGCCGGTGCGGCCGGGGGCGAGTCCTCCCGCACCGGTGCGGCCAAGGCAGACGGCTCGAAGACCGGCGGCACCAAGGCCGGCGGCTCAAAGACCGGCGGCTCAAAGACCGGCGGCTCGAAGACCGGTGGCTCCAAGGCCGGTGCCCCCAAGGCCGGGCGAGGCCGACGTGGTGGGCGGGCCGGCGCGGCGGTCGTCGGTGGGGAGTTCGCGCTGCCGGTCACCGTCACCCCCGCGCTGCCGGCCGTGGAGGCGTTCGCGGAGCTCGAACTGCCCGCGCGGCTGATGGAGGCCCTGGGCGCCGAAGGGGTGACCACCCCGTTCCCCATCCAGGCCGCGACGCTGCCGAACTCGTTGGCCGGGCGGGACGTCCTCGGCCGGGGCCGCACGGGGTCGGGCAAGACGCTCGCCTTCGGTCTCGCCCTGCTGGCGCGCACTGCGGGAGAGCGGGCCGAGCCCCGGCAGCCGCTGGCCCTCGTCCTCGTCCCCACCCGGGAACTGGCCCAGCAGGTCACCGACGCCCTCACCCCGTACGCACGCGCCCTGCGGCTGCGGCTCGCCACCGTGGTGGGCGGCATGTCGATCGGACGGCAGGCGAGCGCGCTGCGTGGCGGTGCCGAGGTGGTCGTGGCGACGCCGGGCAGGCTCAAGGACCTCATAGACCGCGACGACTGCCGGCTGGACCGGGTCGCGATCACCGTCCTCGACGAGGCGGACCAGATGGCCGACATGGGCTTCATGCCGCAGGTGACCGCCCTGCTGGACCAGGTGCGCCCCGGCGGGCAGCGGATGCTGTTCTCGGCGACCCTGGACCGCAACGTCGACCGGCTGGTCCGTGACTACCTGCACGACCCCGTCGTCCACTCGGTCGACCCGTCCGCGGGCGCCGTCACGACGATGGACCACCACGTCCTGCACATCGAGGACGACGACAAGCACGCCACCACGACCGAGATCGCCGCCCGCGACGGCCGGGTGATCATGTTCCTGGACAGCAAGCACGCGGCGGACCGGCTGGCCAAGAAGCTGCTCGCCGTCGGGGTGCGCGCGGCCGCCCTGCACGGCGGCAAGTCGCAGTCCCAGCGCAACCGGGCCCTGAAGCAGTTCAAGGACGGTGACGTCACGGCCCTGGTCGCCACCAACGTCGCCGCGCGCGGCATCCACGTCGACGACCTCGACCTCGTGGTCAACGTCGACCCGCCCATCGACCACAAGGACTACCTGCACCGGGGCGGACGTACGGCCCGCGCGGGCGAGTCCGGCACCGTCGTCACGCTCGTCCTGCCGCACCAGCGCCGTGACATGACCCGGCTCATGGCCGTCGCCGGCATCACCCCGACGACCACCAGTGTCCGCTCGGGCGGCGCCGACCTGAACCGCATCACCGGCGCCCAGGCCCCCTCGGGCGTCCCCATCGTCCTCACTCCGCCCCCGGCCCCCGAGCAGCGCCCCAGCCGTCCGGGTTCCACGTCGCGCGGCCGACGGAGCCGCCCCTCCCAGGGACGCCGCCGCGCCCCCGCCAAGGGGAACGGCCGCTGAGGCCGGCGTGTCCGCTTACCGGGGAACCCCGCTCGTTTCCCGGATCTTCACCCGTTCCACCGACGATCACCCGCCCGGCGGTGGAACTTCGCGGGCGTCGGCAGGCGTTGACAGAAGGACGCGGAACGCGCGCGTATGACCGGAACGCAATGGGCTAGCCGAGGTGGCACGCATGGCGATGTGGGATCGGATCAAGGACCAGGCCAAGGGTCTGCAGCAGCAGGCGCAGGGCGCGCGGGGCGGCACCGGCCACGGACGGCCGGGTACGGGTCCGCTGGGCGGCTTCGGCTCCTCCGGCTCTTCCGGCTCCTCGGGGTCCGGGCGGTCCGCCGGCGGATCGAAGGCGCAGTTGGTGGGCGCCCTGAAGTCCCAACTCACCTCCCTCAAGACGGAGCTGAAGAGCGGGGCCTACCGCGACGCCAGCATGGCCATGTGCGCCCTGGTCGCCGCCGCCGACGGGAACGTGGACCCGGCCGAGCGGCAGCACGTGGAGTCGCTGATCCTGAACAACGACGTCCTGCAGAACTTCCCGGCCGACCAACTGCGTCAGCGCTTCAACAAGCACGTCGACCAGCTCTCCCTCAACTTCCAGCAGGGCAAGGCCGAGGCTCTCCAGGAGATCGCCAAGGCGGCGAAGAAGCCGACGGAGGCCCGGGCGGTCGTCCAGACCGGCTTCGTGGTGGCGGGCGCCGACGGTTACATCGCCCCGGCCGAGGAGCAGGTCCTGCGCGAGGCCTGCGCGGCCCTGGGGCTGTCTCCTCAGGAGTTCGGCCTCTGACGGCCCCGGTCCGTCACTCGGCGGGCCGGTCCAGGGCGCCGGGTCCGGGCGTTTTCCCCGGCGGAGGGTACGGGCGCACCAGCGGATGAGCGCGGCGTTCGCCAGGCCGCCGAGGAAGCGCTGGCGACGGCCGAGGACGGCGACACGGAGTGCGTGCCCGAGGCCGCCTCCCTCGAGGTCACGGGCCGAGCCGGCGAGCCGGCCGGTGGACGCCGCGGGCGAGGTGTCCGGCATGCCGTTGTCAGTACCGGGGGCTAGTCTCCGGACAACTGACCTTATGCCCGTTTCAGGGAGGTTCCGATGGTCTCGCGGCTCAACCCGTACCTCAGTTTCGACGGTGACGCCCGGCAGGCGCTGGAGTTCTACAAGGAGGTCTTCGGTGGTGAGCTGGCGCTGAACACCTTCGGCGCCTTCGGCCAGCCGGACGCCCCGGAGTCCGACAAGATCATGCACGGCATGCTGGAGACTCCCACCGGCTTCACCCTGATGGGCGCCGACACCCCGCCCGGCATGGAGTACCAGCCCGGAGGCGGCTTCTCCGTCAGCCTCAGCGGCGACGACGAGACCGAGCTGCGCGGCTACTGGGAGAAGCTCTCGGCCGGCGGCTCGGTCTCCGTCCCCCTGGAGAAGCAGATGTGGGGTGACGTCTTCGGCATGTGCACCGACCGGTTCGGCATCCCGTGGATGGTCAACATCAGCGAGCCGCAGGACTGAGCGCCGAAGAACCGCGGCCCCCGCCCGTGACGGCGAACCGTCCCCGGGCGAGGGCCCATGTCATCCGGCTCTCCGCCTCGTCCGACTCCTCCTCCGACTCATCGTCATCCGACTCATCCGACTCATCCGAAGGTGACGTCGAGGCTTCCGTCGCTGCCGAAGGACCAGTGCAGGCCGCCGGAGTAGGAGGAGCACCGGGACCCGTTCGTGCCGGACCAGAACTGGTTGGAGCTGTCGGAGTTCCCGATGATCCGGTCGTTCGTACCGCTGCCGCTCCGGCACGAGGTGTTGTCGCGGAACACCGACGTACCGCCGTCGAAGGTGAAGTTGCGCTGGGCGTTGTCGATGCTCACGTTGCCGGAGATCGCCATCGTGCCCGGGTTGCTGTTCCACGTGAAACCGTGCTTGCCGTTGTCGTAGGCGATGCTCCGCCGGACGATGTGGTTCACGGCGATGTCGTCACCGCCCAGCTTGTAGCCGTTGCGGTCCCCGTTCCCGGCCTGCGACCCGTCGCTGAGCGTGCCGTTCTCGTAGGCGAGCGAGTCCTCGATGGTCACCGGCCCGATCGGTCCGGTGTCCGGCTTGGTGTAGAGGTCCCAGCCGTCGTCGATGTTGTTGTGGGCGACGGAGTACCGGAACACGTTCCCGTTCCCGGTGGTCAGCTTCGCGGCGAACCCGTCCGCGTCCTCCCCGTCCGAGTCCGCGTTGTCGTGCGACTCGGCGCTCAGGACGAGGTTGTTGGACGGCCACTCGGCGGCGGGCGTGGTGGAGGCCATCCGCCCCAACTGCAGACCTGTGTCACGGTTGAAGCGGGTCACCGTGCGCTCGATGACGTTGTTGCTGCCGCCGACGTAGATGCCGTTGTCACCGGCCCGCTCGACGACGAGGCCCTTGACGTGCCAGTACGAGGCGTTGAGCTGGAGCCCTCGGTTGGACGAAGCCTCGCTCTGTGCCGAGAAGTTGAGGACCGGTGTCTCGCCCAGGTAGGCGGCGAGCGTCGTACGGGCGCCGGAGGTCCCATTCTTCCCCGCCGGGATGGTGACGGTCGAGGAGTGGGCGTATGTCCCGCCGCGCAGGTAGATCGTCCCGCCGGCGGAGATGCGGCTGATCGCCGAGGTGAGGGTGGTCGGGGACGACATCGTGCCGGCGGCGGAGTCCGTCCCGCTCGGCGAGACGTACAGCGCCGAGCTCGACGGCGGTGGGGTGGTGGTGCCGTCGGGGACGGTGGCGTCGACGTAGTCGATGTTGGGCAGCCCGTCGGCGGAGGTGGGGTTGATCCGGATGACGTTGCTGCCCGAACTCACCGGCACGGACAGTGTCTTGGTCGTCCATCCCGTCCACGTACCGGTGCTCTGGAAGGACGCGGTCGCGGCCGTGGTGCCGTTCACCGTCACCGTGGCGGACCGCGCGGCGGTGGCGCCGTTGGCGAAGCGGACGGACAGTGTCGCCGTGCCCGATGCGGGTGCGGTCACGGTGAACTGGGCGTACGCGCCTGCGGCGTTGGTGCCGTTGCAGAATCCACTACCGGAGTATCCGGTCCAGTCGGAGTCGATCGTGCCGGTGCAGACGGCCGGTGACGTCTCGGCCTCGTAGCGGGCTGTCGCGGCCTGCGCCGTCGTCACCGCCGTGGCGGACAAGGCGGCGAGCAGAGCGGCAACCAGCCCGGCGCTCGCCATCGCCCTGACGGGTCTCAGGTGCGTCGTGTGCGTCGTGTGCGTCGTCGTGCGCATCGTCGTCTCCAGGGATGAGGTCCTGAATGCGGATCGGAAAGCGCTTTCCCTGGACTGAGTGTCAGAGCCTGACTTGAGCACGTCAATACACGTGCGTGGACTTATGTTCACGTAGGTGAACAGCAGAGGGTGGCTTAAGTGGGGTGGATCGAAGGTTGCCGCTGCTCAGGGCTAGGGGTGCTGGAATTGCGGCTAGCCTGAAGGGCGAAGACGAAGGGAGCGAGAGTCCGAGGATGTGAACGGGTGATCGCCTAGAGAACGGCACTGAATACGGGCTCGGACGGAGTCACGCGCGGGGCTCGACGGAGTGACGCGCGGGGCTCGAACGGCGGGCCCCACGCGGGCGGGAACGGCGGCCCACGCAGGCGGGAACGGCCCGGAGGGGGCGGAAAAAACAAAGGCAAGGAGGTAACCCACTCCTTGCCACTCTCAACGTATAGCGCACCGGGGGGCTTGCGGCAAGGCCCCCGGTGTACCGCAGAATCTCCGGCCTGAGCCAAAATCCATGAGAACCGGGGGGCACGCAATGCGTGTGCTGTTGACGAACCACGACTCGCGAGGCGGCCTCGAACCACTGGTCGGGCTCGCTTGCCGTCCGCGCGAACCCGGTGCGGAGGTACGGGTGTGCGCGCCGCCGGACGAGGAGTTCGCACGGCGGCCGGCCCACATCGGCGTATCTCTCGTGCCTTTCGGCCCCTCGGAGCGTTCGGAGCGAATGAAGTGAACCCCCAGACCACCACCCCCACCGCGTTCGACCTCCCCGACCGTCTCTCCGCCAAGGCCGACCCGTCGCTGATCGCCGACGACGAGCGGCACTTCGTGGCCCTCGCGCAGTGTCTCGACCGATCGATCGCCGAGGTCTCCGCCCAGCTGGACGCCGCCCGCAAGGCACCCGGCGGCACGGGGCGTGCGGCGATGGACCGGGACACGGAGATCCACCGCCTGACCGCCCGTCTGCGCACCCTGCGCCGCTTCGGCCTGGACCTGTGCCTGGGCCACATGGTCAGCGCGGACAACCCCGGAGAACCCGTCTACATCGGCCGCCTCGGCCTCAACGACAGCACCACGGGCCGCCGCCTGCTGATCGACTGGCGCTCCCCCGGCGCCGAACCGTTCTTCGGCGCCACCCACGCCAACCCCATGGGCCTGACGAGCCGCCGCCGCTACCGGTGGACGGGCGGACGGGTCAGCGACTACTGGGACGAGGTGTTCACCTCGGACGGCTTCGCCGGACACCATGCCGCCCTCGACGACCAGTCCGCCTTCGTCGCCAGCCTCGGGGCCAACAGGTCGGAGCGGATGCGCGATGTCCTCGGCACGATCCAGGCCGACCAGGACGCCATCATCCGCGCGGGTTCGCGGGGTGCGCTGGTCGTGGACGGCGGCCCCGGCACCGGCAAGACGGTCGTCGCGCTCCACCGCTCCGCGTACCTCCTCCACTCCGACCCCCGCCTGGGCCACCGCCGCGGCGGTGTCCTCTTCGTGGGCCCCCACCGCCCCTACCTCTCGTACGTCTCCGATGTCCTGCCCAGCCTCGGCGAGGAGGGCGTGCAGACCTGCGTCCTGCGCGACCTGGTGACCGAGGGAGCGGAGGCCGGTGTCGAGTCCGACCCGGAGGTGGCCCGTCTGAAGTCGTCGGCGGATCTGGTGGGTTCGATCGAGAAGGCCGTCCGCTTCTACGAGGAGCCGCCCACCAAGGGCATGACGGTCACCACCCACTGGTCCGACATCTGGCTCGGCCCCGAGGACTGGACGGCGGCCTTCGAAGCGGCGGAGCCCGGCACCCCCCACAACGAGGCCCGCCACCAGGTCTGGGAGGAGCTGCTGACGATCCTCATCGACAAGCACGCCGCCCAGCGGAATGACCAGCACGGCGACCAGCACGGCGACCAACGCGAGGGTGACGTCCCACCCCACCTCCTGCGCAAGTCGCTCCTCCAGAACAGGGAGCTGGTCACGGCCTTCAACCGCGCCTGGCCCCTGCTGGAAGCGGCGGACCTGGTCGGCGACCTGTGGTCGGTACCGGCGTACCTCCGTCTGTGCGCCCCCTGGCTCACCCCCGACGACGTACGCAGGCTCCAGCGCGCCGACCCCCAGGCGTGGACGGTCTCCGACCTTCCCCTCCTGGACGCGGCCCGCGGGCGCCTCGGCGACCCGGAGACGGCCCGCCGCAAGCGCCGGCACGAGGCCGTCCTCGCCGCCCAGCGCGAGCGCATGGAGCAGGTCGTCGACAACCTGATCGAGTCCGTGGCCAACTCGGGCGCCGACGGCGACGAAGGCATCGGCCTGGTCAGGATGTTGCGTGGCGAGGACGCGAAGGTCAGCCTGGTCGACGAGTCCGAAGTGGACGCCCTGGACCCGGACTTCCTCGCCGGGCCCTTCGCCCACGTCGTCGTGGACGAGGCCCAGGAACTGACCGACGCGGAATGGCGGATGCTGCTGGCACGCTGCCCCTCCCGCAGCTTCACCATCGTCGGCGACCGGGCCCAGGCCCGGCACGGCTTCACGGAGTCCTGGCAGGAACGCCTGGAACGCATCGGCCTCGACCGGGTCACCCTGGCCTCGCTGACGGTCAACTACCGCACGCCGCAGGAGATCATGGCGGAGGCGGAACCGGTCATCCGAGCGGCACTCCCGGACGCCAACGTCCCGACCTCCATCCGCAGCGGCGGCGTCCCCGTCACCCACGGCTCGGTCGCCGACCTGTCCGGGACCCTGGACGACTGGCTCACCACCCACCCCGACGGCATCGCCTGCGTGATCGCCGCCCCGGCCCCCGGGAACGCGACATCCCGCCCGCCCCTGCCGCCCCTCCCAGCGACGCCCCGTATCCGCTCCCTGACCCCCGAGCTGTCGAAGGGCCTCGAATTCGACCTCGTGGTCCTCGTCGACCCGGAGAACTTCGGCGAGGGCATCGAAGGAGCGGTGGACCACTACGTGGCGATGACCCGGGCGACCCAGCGACTGGTCGTCCTGACGACCACCTGAGCCCGGAGGGCCGCACCGGAGGAGGCCGATGAGTTCGGCGTCGTCGAACGGTCTACGTCCGTGGATGCCAGACGTACCAGGCAGCGCCCCCGGAGAAAGGTCCTCGTCCCATGAGCAAGGTGGTCCTCCACGTCACGATGTCACTCGACGGTTTCATGGCCGGTCCGGACATCAGCGTCGAACATCCCATGGGCCGGGGTGGTCTGCGGCTGCACGAATGGATCTTTGCGTCGGACAGTGACGTCGACACCGTGGTGAGCCGGGAGGTCTCGGCTTCCACGGGTGCCGTCGTGCTGGGCAGAAGAACCTTCGACGTGGGTGTCGAGGTCTGGCAGGACACGCCCTTTCCCGTGCCGTGCTTCGTGCTGACCCACGCCCCGCGGAGCCGACTGGTCATGAAGAGCGGGTCCTTCACCTTCCTCACCGGTGACGTGAGAGGCGCGCTTCGGCAGGCAGAAGCGGCGGCGGGCGGCAAGGACGTCACGCTGATGGGTGCGGACATCGCTCAGCAGGCTCTCCGAGCCGAACTCCTCGATGAGATCAACCTGCAGATCGCGCCGGTGCTGATGGGCGAGGGCCGTCGGCTGTTCGATCATCTGGGCACGGAACACATCGAGCTGGAACGGACCAGAGTCCTCACCTCACCTCACGTCACACATCTGCGATTCCGGGTCAGGTACGCCCGCGGCACGCCCAGCGGCGAAACGTCCCTCCAGGGCCTGGGTTCCTAGCCGCTCCCCGGGCGCCCGTCGCCCCCCGGCCCGGGCTCCGGCGCTCGACCTCGACGAGCGGCCCCGTCCGGCCACACCACGTCCACGGGAACACCGGCCGCCCGCGCTTCGAGGACGGCATCGGCGGTGCCGCCGCCCTCACCGGTGGGCGGGGCGCCGTCCCATACGGCTACCAGACGGTCGGCCCGCTCGATCAGTACGGCGTTGGCTGCCTCGTACGCCTGCCGGCCGGCCGTCTCGTAGGGGAGCACGACGACCTCCACGGCGGCCTCGGCCAGTCGGTCGTAGGAGGCGTGGTGTGCGGGCTCGACCGTGCTCCGCCGATAATCCCGGGAGGGCACGACCACGACCAGCCGCCCCCCGACGGCGAGCACGGCTTCGGCGAAGAGCGTGTCGGCCCCCTTGGCGATGCAGGACACCCCGACGAGCGGACCACCGTCCCCGGCGTACGGCCTCAGCAGATGGTCCAACGCCGCGCGCACCCGAGGGACGGTCCCCTCGGTCAGATCCAGGTGCCCGGTCACCGCGATGGTCGTCATGACGTGGCGTCCTCCCCCATGAGCCCGACATCAGGTCGCGGATGGTATCGCCTGGGCCGGGACGACCACAGGGAGGGCGACGTGGAGACGTCTCCCTAGTGGCTGTCGAGCGGGACCCAGGCCCGCCCTCCCGCGTCGTCCCTGCCGTACCAGTAGTGCGGCAGTCCCTTGATGCTGGTGGTGCGGAACGGGCGGCCGTGGTCGTCGACGCGAATCGTGCCGGTGCGCCCCTGGGAGGACCACTCGAGTTCGAGGTACCAGCGGGCGTCGTAGGCCTGAGTCGTGGCGTCGACCTGCAGCACCTCCGGGTCCTCGGCGGAGACCTGGTACGGGAAGTGAACGGCCGGGATGGTGTGTCCACCGTCGGCGCCGTCCTTCGGGTGGGCGATGGGGCGGTCCACGTCGAGGTTCACCGTGAAGCGCCGGGGAGTGAGATCGCTGCCGCAGCCCTGGCCCATGGCGTAGGCGCTCCCGCCGCCCGGGGTGCCGCGGCTGACGATGCGGACGCGGAGCGCTTTGAGGACCACGGCCGTGGACGACCGCCCCTGCACCGAGATCTGTACCTTCGTCTGCCGCCCGTGCACCGCGTCCTGCGTCGCCGCCCACACCCCGGCGTCCTGCTGGAACGGCGGCGGAGGCACCTGCGCGGGTGGCTTGCCGATGACGTAGTCGTGGTCGCAGCCCTTGTCCCAGACCAGGGAGTCGACGCTCCAGGCCAGGGGCGGGGCGACGGCCGGCTTCGCGGTGGACGTGGGAGCGCTGCCGGAGGCGGACGGGACGGGGGTATGCCGGGGACCGGGCGACGCGGGGCTCCGGGTGGGGGCGGTGGCCGGCGGTTCCGCCGAACGGCCGGGTGCGCCGGCGGCGGTTGTCCGGGGGCTCGCAGAGTGGGAGGCATCCGCCTCGGAGGAACGGTCGTCCGACAGGGCCGACAGGCTGCCGACGGTGGCGAGCAGTGCGCAGGCGACGGCTGCGGGGGCCATCACCCGTCGGCGGCGGTACCAGGGGTGGGGGGCGGAGGAGGGGGAGCGGTCGTCCGGGTGGGGGTGTTCTCCTGCGTGGTCTGCGGAGCGGCTCTCCTCGACGCGTGCCCTGTCCGCGTCCATGTTCATGTCCGCGTCCACGTTCGCGCTCGCGTTCTCGCCCGCGCCCGCGTCCGGGTCCATGTCCGGTGCGGGTGTCAGAATCGCCGCCTCCGGTGAATCGGCCGTACGCACCCGCTGCCGAGCCGCCACTGCCGACAGCCACAGGCGGTGCAGTTCGAGCCGCTCCTGCGGTGTCGCCTCGCAGAAGGCCGCGAGCCGCTCCACGGGCGCGAAGTCCTGCGGCACCGCCTCGCCCGCGCAGTACCGGTGCAACGTGGAGGTGTTCATGTGGAGGCGGCGGGCCAGGGAGCCGTAGCTCCGGTCGGTACGGTCCTTCAACCGGCGCAGCAGCGCCGCGAACTCCTCGACCTCGCCCAGACTCGACATCGTTCCCCCGTCGTCCGCCCGCGATCCCGCACCCCGGTCCCTGATATGACTGCACGTCAGGCGAGCTGGAACGGTTCCACCGTTGCCCTCGGGAGCGGCAGTCGTCGCGCCTTCCTACTCGTCCCGGCCGCCGCTGTGCACGGGGCCGGTGCCCCGCTCGGCCGGGACGGGCCGGGGAGCGGAGCGGCTCCGCCGTCAGCGGACGCTCGTGGTGCCGATGTCGGCGATGCGGTTGTACCGCTCGACCAGGACGAAGAGCTTGGTCTTCTGCGCCGTGTTCCCGCTGCCGAAGGTCAGGGTGACGGTGACCTCATGGCTGTGCCCCATGCTGCCGTTGTCGGTCACCGTCCACTGCGACGGGACGTTCTGGGCACGCAGGACGCCGTCCGCCCCGTTCTTCTTCTCCCAGGCCGCCAGCCGCTCGGCGAAGTCGGGCGTCAGGTAGTGCTTGCGGAGCGCCGTGGCCAGCGTGACGTCCGGGTCCGTGTAGTCGCCCTTCGCGTCGATGTACGCGCCGTAGAAGTCGGCGACCCGGGTCACCGCGTGGCCGGGCGTGCCGGTGACCGACTTCGGTACGGCGACGGACGCCTTCGCGGGGGCGTGGACGGACGCCCGTCCCGGCCCCTGTGCGCACACACCGAGTCCGACAGCCAGGACGAGGCCGGCGGCGGCCGTGCGGAGGCCGGGACGACGGTGTGCAGGGGACTGCCTGTTCATGCTCATGCGCGTCTTCCTGTTCATGGGCGTCTTCCTGTTCATGGGCGTTGGGTGTCGTCGTGTGCCGCTGCTCGGGGCGGTCGCTATGCCTCGGCCGGTGCGGCACCCAGAGCTTCAAGGGACGGCCGTCATCCCCACAACCTCTGCCGCCACATCAGCGGCGGTGGAACGGTCCCACCTCTGTTGACCTGCGGAAACAGCAGTGCCTGGGATTCCCTGGGATGCCGTCCGGACGCGGCGGACCGCCCGCTGGGTCCGAAGGCTCGAAAAACCGGTGGAACCGCGCCGCCGTGCGCCACTACCGTGCTCGCGGACCAAGTCGTCTAGGCGAGGACGTGCCGTTGTACACCGTGTGAGACCCCCCAAGCGCTGATCGGTCGCGCGTCGCGCATCTGCGCCGCGCTGCTTTTTGCTGCGGATCTCTCACTGAAACCGGTGTGCTTCTGTGCTCGAAAACTGGGTGGTCATGCCCACCTGCCTGCCCCTCGTTCGCCGTCGTTGCCACTCGTGCGCGTCAGACCGCTTCCGGGCAAACGGAAAGTTTCGCGTCAACGCCAACCACAAGGTCCTCGACGCCTGGCTCCTCGTGCTCTGTACCGGATGCGGGGACACGGCGAAGCTCGCGCTCCTGGAGCGGATGAACGTACGCTCCGTACGACCTGAGCTGCTGGACCGGCTACATGACAACGACCTCGGTCTGACGGCTGAGTTGCTCCAGGATCCGGTCGTGCGGCGCCGTAATCGCATCGCCCTCGACTGGGACGACGCCTGGCGCCTCGACACCGGCGGATCGGATCACCTGCTGGACCGCGAGGTGATCGACGTCTCGGTCCGGTTCGAGGCGCGAATCCCGGTCCGGCCGGTGCGACTGATCGCCGAAGGCTGCGGTCTCTCGCGGGCCGAGGTCGAACGACTGATCACGGAGGGCAAGCTCGTCTCGGCGGTCAGGCTGAGCGGCAAGCTCTCCGGCGACTTCACCTTCACGCTCAAGCGCTGAGCATCGACCGGGGCCGGGGCCCGTCCGCCGAGCCACGCCGGACAGGCCCTGCCCCGTACCGACCCGCGCCTCCGCCCCGCCACCCTGCTCGCTCCCTCTCCTCCGCATCCGAGTATTCCGTGCCGAAGCCTGGGTGGAAGCAGCAGACTCAGCCCATGGTGACCATGAGTGCGTTCCGGGACGAGGTCAGAAACTGGGCGGAAGGCGGTTCCGGGGGGCCGGCCAGGGAACTGGCCGCGCGCCTGGGGGTGCGGACGGCGGTACTGCTGGAAGGGCTCAGCGACCTCGCGGCCGTCGAGGCGCTGACCGCCCGGCAGGGCCGGGACCTGGCCGCCGAGGGGGTGTGCGTGGTGTCGATGGGCGGCGCGATGAACGTCGGCCGCTACGCCGCGCTCCTCGGGCCGCCGGGTCTCGGGCTCCGCCTTGCGGGCCTCTGCGACGAGCGCGAGCAGCCCTACTTCGACCGAGGCCTCGACCGTGCGAAGGCTCCGCGCCGCGAGGACGTCTTCGTCTGTGTGTCGGACCTGGAGGACGAACTCATCCGCGCCCTGGGCGAGCCCAGGGTCGAGCAGATCATCCACTCCGAGAACGAATCACGGGCCTGGCAGACCTTCACCCGCCAGCCCGCCCAACACGGCCGCCCCCGCCATCAGCAACTACGCCGCTTCATCGGCACGAAGAAGGGCCGCAAGATCCGCTACGGCACGCTCCTCGTGGAGGCCCTGGATCTCGACGGCGTCGGCGTCGGCAACGTGCCGGCTCCCCTCATGGCCCTCCTGGCGAACCTGTGACGAGTACGGATGCGCAGGGCCGAGTGACTGAACGTCAGCTTGCCCCGGTCCGGGAAGAGGGCTTCCCTGCCCCTTCCCTGCCCCCTCCCGGGTGCCGTCATCGTGCAGCAGGCTCTTCTCAGCCCTTCGCGCCCGCCGGACCCCGACTGGCCGGAACACCCAGAGGTGCTCCGGCCAGGGAGAAGAGAAGCCCCGTCAGGTCAGCCGATCCCTTTCCGCGCGGATCAGTCCAGCTCCCGCAGCTCCGTGCTGTACACGGTGCAGTTCTCGCAGCCCTTGTGCTGGGCTCTGGTGATACGGCCGGCCGGGCTCTTGAGCTCCGCCTCGGTCGAGTCGTGCACCCACCCCGTCCACCCCGTGCCGGAGGCGTGGACGCGGAGCCAGGCATGCCCTGCGCAGGACCCGTTGTTCTGCTTGATGGTGACCGCGTACGTCGGGGCGACGGCTCCCGCGTACACGGTGTCGCAGTCCCTCCGCCATTTGATGTTGTTCTCTCCCGCGGTGATGATGCTGTCGGCGGAAGCGGCGGTCGTGGTGAGCAGGAACGCGGCGACGGTGGCGCCGAATACCGTGATGGCACGTTTACGCATGAAGAGTCTCCCTATTGGGTGTGATCAGGGTGTCGCTGACGCGAGGTCACCGATGGGCGAGGCGGTCGAGGTCCGCCTGGGTGCCGTTGAAGACGTCCGCGTTCACCGGGGCCTTGATGGCGTCGTAGAGCGCGGATTCCGTGTACTGCCACATGAGCCAGCTCGTCGAGCCGTTCGGCAGCGGGGGCTGGGTGATCGACTGGCGGTAGTCCGCGAGTTGGAGCGCGTACGAGGAGAAGGCCGTGGTCGAGCCCATGCAGTCGTCCAGGAAGGACTTCTGGGTGTAGATGACCGGCTTCCGGCCGAAGGCCGCCTCGACCCGGTCGAGCCAGGCCGTGACGTCGGCGACCGAGGCGTACGTGGGGCAGCGGCCCGTGCCGTCGTCCATGCGCTCCAGGTCGAGGACCGGGGGCAGGTCGCCGGGACGGCCGCCGGTGTAGCCGGTCGTACGCACGGCGGCGATGAAGAAGTCCGCCTGGGCGGGGCCCGTGGCGCCGGTCGCGGCGGTGTAGAAGTGGTACGGCGCGACCGCGAGCCCGGCCGTCCTGGCCGCTTCGAGGTCGGTGGCGAGGTAGGGGTCCGTGACGTTGAGGCCCCGGGTGGCCCGGACGGTCGCGAACTCGACCCCCGAGGCGCGCAGGGCCTTCCAGTCGATCGGCGCGCCGCCGGGGTGCTGGTACGTGGAGGTGTCGACGCCGTCGACGGGGTAGCCGCCGGGGCGGGGCGGCGTGCAGTACGCGTTCCGGCCGGACCAGTCCACGAGCTTGGCCCAGGTGTTGGGCCCGACGACTCCGTCCGAGCCCAGGCCGGCGCAGCGCTGGAACTCCATGACCCGGTTCTCGGTCCCACCGCCGAAGTCACCGTCGATCACCAGGGGGGTGTGGTGGCCGGGCTCCATCGCCAGGTTGAGCCGGCACTGCACTTCCTTCGCCTCGACCCCCTGGGCGCCCCGGCGCAGGGTCGGGCGGGCGTCGGTGTGTCCGCACACGGCCGCCTGGGGTGCGGTCGCCGTTCCCCCTGGGGTGCAGGTACGAGGCTGGGCGGACCAGGTGTTGAGGGCCGCCCAGGTCCTGGGGCCGATGGCGCCGTCGGCGGTCAGGCCCGCGCAGCGCTGGAACACCTTGACGCGTTCCTCCGTGGCGGAACCGAAGGAGCCGTCCACCGCGATCGGGGTGTACGCGGATGCCTTCGTCGCCAGGTTGAGTTCGCACTGCGCTTCGAGCGTGGGTACGCCGGTGGCGCCGGTTCTCAGCTCGGGCTGCGAGGCGGTGTGTCCGCAGACGGCGGTCGCGGCTACGGCCGTGTCCGCGACGCCGACCGCCGGGGAGCCGAACAGCAGCATGACCGCCGCTCCGGCAAGCGTGAAGGTCTCTCGAAGCATTCTTCGCCGCATGCGTTCCTCCTGGTGCTCATGGGCAGGACGTGGTGAGGCCGGCTGCGGGCCGACGCCGAGGCGGGCCCCGCAAAGGCACTTCTGGCATATTTGGCGCACCCCGGGGACGTCGCTCGCGTCCCCGGGGTGCTGTACGACTTGGGGGTTGCTTTGACGGGGTTCAATGAGACCGAGCGGTTCGCGTCCCGGCTGCGCGAGCTGCGGCAGAGGGCCGACTACAGCTACGAGGTCCTCGCGCAGAAGACCGGCATCAGCCGCTCCAGCCTGCACCGCTACTGCACGGGCACGTCCGTCCCCCAGGACTACGGCCCGGCCCATCGCATCGCCACGGTCTGCGGAGCCTCCCCCGCCGAGCTGCGCGACCTGCACCGGCTCTGGGCCCTGGCGGACGCGGAGCGGGCCGGGAACGCCCCCCTGGAAGACACCGAGGACGCGAAGGACACAGAGGCTGCGGAGGAGGAGACCGAGGACACCGCCCCGACCGGACGTCCCGGCCCCGACTCCGACCCCGTACCCGACCCCGACCCCGTACCCGTTGCCGCGCCCGCCCCGGTACGGAGCCGGGGACGGCGGCGCCTGGTCGTGACGAGCGCCGTCACCGCCCTCGTCCTCGCCCTCGCGGCCTGGGGGGTCTCCGCCCTCGCCACCGGGCCGGACACGAAGAAGGCGCCGGACGAGCGGCTGCTGTTCTCGGACAAGTGCGGACCCGTGATCAGCATGGGACAGAACGACGAGTGCGTACGCGAGGTACAGGCGCTACTCAAGGAACGGGGCGCCCGCATCGGGGTGGACGGCTCGTTCGGCCCCGAGACGCTGCGCCGGGTGACGGCGTTCCAGGTGCTCGCCGGCCTCGTGCCGAACGGGGTTGTCGGGGACCCGACGAAGGAGGCCCTCCACGAATCACGCGTACGCATGGAGACCTGGTCGCCGCAGAAGGTCCGACAGCGCGTCCGCGAGGTCTTCGCACAGGCCCCGGACGACGCCGTCGCCATCGCCGACTGCCAGTCCTTCCTCGATCCCCTGCACATCCTGCCGAACACCAACGGCTCCAGGAACTGGGGCGTGTTCCAGATCTCCGACGCGCGCCTCGGTGAACTGGGCGGCACTCCGGCCAAGGCGCTCGACCCCGAGTGGAACATCCAGGCCGCCCAGAAGCTGTGGAGCCGGGGGCACGACTTCAGCGACTGGCCGCACTGCGAACGAGCCCTGAAGAGATGAGGCCGGTTCTTATGGATCAGTCGCCGACGGAACTGGCGAACTTCGCGAACGCGGCCCTGGTTCCCGGTCCGGCGATGCCGTCGATCGCACCCTCGTAGTCGTAAAAATCCTCCAGGAACCGCTGGAGCGCCCTGATCGTGTTGGGGCCGGGAATCCCGTCGATGTCGTCGTCGTAGCCCCATTCCATATGCAGGTGGCGCTGGAGCGCCTTCCAGCTGTTGGTGCCCAACCGCCCGTCGATGGCGTCTTCGTACCCGTAGTGCACGGCCAGCCAGCTCTGGAGGTTCTTGGCCTGCTTGCTGGTCAGGCCGAGGTTCTCCGTCGCGAGGATGCCGACGGCTTTGGGGCTCACGGCCGGCCGGGGCGCCGGGGCGGACGCCGCGAAACCCGTACCGGCACCCGCGAGGATCCCGACCGCCAGCCCGGCCACGGCGGTGACGCTGACGATCGACCTGGTCATCATGTTCGGTCGCATGTTCTCCCCCTCGTTCGTTCGGTCCGGATCAGTCGGATTCGGCGAACCGCGCGAACGCGGCCCTGGTGGCCGGTCCGGCGATTCCGTCGATCGCACCTGTGTAGCCGAATGCCGCCTTCAGATACCGCTGGAGCTCCTTGATCGTGTTGGGACCGGGAATCCCGTCGATCTCGTCCTCGTAGTTCCAGTGCGCCGCCAGGAAACGCTGGATCGCCTTCCAGCTGTTGGTGCCCAACCGCCCGTCGATGGCATCGGTGTACTTGTAGCGGACGGCCAGCCAGCGTTGGAGTTTCTTGGCCTGGTCGCTGGTCAGGCCGAGGTTGTTCGTCGCGAGGATGCTGACGGCTCCGGCGCTCACGGCCGGCTGAGCCTTCGGTGCGGACGCCGCGAAACTCGTACCGGCACCCGCGAGAGTTCCCATCGCCAGCCCGGCCACGACGGTGGCACTGAGGATCGACCTCGTCATCACGTTCGGTCGCATGCTTTCCCCCTCGTTCGGTCCTGTAGTGAGGTGAGCGCGGATCAGTCGGTGTAGATGAAGTTGGCCCAGTTCGACCACGCGGCCCTGGTGCCCGGTCCGGCGATGCCGTCGATCGCACCCTCGTAGTTGGAGTGCTCCTTCAGGAACCGCTGGAGCGCCTTGATCGTGTTGGGGCCGACGATCCCGTCGATCGCGTCCTCGTATTTCCAATCCTTCGCCAGGTAGGTCTGCATCGCCTTCCAGCTGTTGGTGCCCAGCTGCCCGTCGATGTCGCCCTTGTAGCCCCAGCCCTTCAGCCAGCGCTGGATGCCCTTGGCCTGCTTGCTGGTCAGGCCGAGGTTGTTCGTCGCGAGGATGCTGACGGCTCCGGCGCTCACGGCCGGCTGAGCCTTCGGTGCGGACGCCGCGAAGCTGGTACCGGCACCCGCGAGGGTTCCGATCGCCAGCCCGGCCACGACGGTGGCACTGACGATCGACCTCGTCATCACGTTCGGTCGCATGCTGTTCCCCTTCGTTCGTTCGGTTCCGCAGTGACGGGAGGGACGCTGTCAAAGCGCTCGGAACGCCCGCAACGGAACACGGCCGGGTGGGACGCCGGGACGGTCTTACGCCTGTGACCTGGTATTTCCGCTGCTTGCCGGGACGGAGATGGGACAGGAAGGGACGAGGAGCGGTCAGAGGCACGCGCACCGCGTGAGTCAGTGCGTTGTGGCGAACCGGATCTCCCGCGTCCATCACGGCCACTCCGGAGCGTGACTGCCACGTGCACAGGTTCGGTTCGATCGCTCCGGGGCGGCGGGCGCGGTGCTGTCCGACTGACATGCATGACGGACGCGGAGTGGGCCGAGGTCCGCTCCGCGATGCCGGTACCGGCCTGGCTGCTCGAACGAGGTGGGCGTCCGGAGGCGCACTGCCACCGCGAGATGCTCGACGCTGTGCGCTACCTCGTCGACGACGGCGTGAAGTGGATGGCAGTCCCGGTCGACTTCCCGTACTGGCGGGTGGTCTACGACTTCTTCCGCCGCTGGCGGACCTACGACTTCTTCGCCGCTGGCGGACCTACGTCTACCCCGGCAGGGCGCGTCGGTGGGTCCGGCCTCTCCTACCACTGTGTCTACGGGCCGGATGCCGTGTCCCACGGGGCGGTGGCGAGTTCCGCAAGGCTTGCCGAACGCGGAAGCCCCAGGTCAGGGCCTGGGGCTTCCTCAGGGCCGTGGGGCCCCGGTTGTTCTGTGGTGAGGGGTGGCTACCACCCGGTGGGCTGTCCGGTCTACGAAACGTCGGCGTCCTTCGAGGCCGCCGCAGTCGGCGTCACGTCCGTCAGCTTCCAGCGCTGGTTCAGGCCCGAGTTCGGGGTCCAGACTCCAACGCCAGCGCCGTCGTTCGTCGACTGCCCGTGCACGTCCGCGAGTTGGCCGGTGGCCACGTTCACCAGGGTCCACGTGCCGTCGCCCGTGGAGGACAGGATCCACTGGGCGGCCTCGTCACGGGTGGCCGTGTCGCGTTCCGCCACCAGGGAGTCGAAGCGGATGGCCAGGCGCTTGCGCGAGGTCGGCTCCGTCAGGGCGTAGCGGGTGCGGTTGTCGGTCGCGCCCTTGCCGATGCGGTCCAGCGTCCACTGCTGGGCGTTACCGGTCGCGGTGCTCGGGGTCTTGATGACCAGGCTCTTGCCGTCGGGGCCGACGGCGAGGTTCTTGCCGCTCTGGACGCCCGTCAGGGTGTACGCGTGGTTGTCCTGGAGTTCGGCCTTGGAGGTCGCCACCCCCGAGACGCCCTGCACCAGGAAGGAGGTCACGGACTGCGCCGGGACCGTGATCGTCGCCTTCTTGCCGGTGACCTTGACCGCCTTCTTGCGGATCAGCTTGCCGGCCGCGTCCGTGACCACCGGGGTGATCGTCGCCTTCTTGGAGACCTTGCCGAACTTCGAGAGGTCGACCGTCACCGCGCGGGACTCGGTGGTGCTGTTGACGTGGACGACCGTCGCCTTGTCGCCCTTCTTCGCCACGGCGGCCGTGCTCGACTCGTCGTTGGTCTTGATCAGGCGGTCGCCCGGCTTGATGTAGTGCGTGAAGTTACGGGCCGTGTCGAACTTGGTGTTCGTGTAGATGGGGCAGGTCTTGAGGGTGTCCGACTTCTTGCAGGCGAAGGAGAGCTGGATCGAGCCCCAGTTGCCGCCCTTGGCGGACTCGCCGCCCGGCTTCATGTTGTCGTAGTCCTCGACCGGCTGCCAGAAGACCCAGGCCTGGGGCTCCAGTTCACGCAGGTCGTCGACGATGCGCTGGGCGAGGCCCAGGCCGGGGCGCATGTCGGTGAAGCTCTGGCCGTCGCCCCAGTCGCCCTCGACCTCGCTCATCCACAGCGGCTTGTCGGCGGCCTTGGCGAGGTCGCGGACGGTGGTGCGCTGGCTGGTGCCGTAGGTGTGGACGTTCATCTGGTCGACGAGGTCACGGACCTCCTGGGGGTAGGAGTTCCAGTTCGTGGCGAACGTGCCGGGGTTCGTCTCGTCCATCGCGGAGATCTTCGCGTGGCTGCGGGAGTCGTCCAGGACCGGGCCGAGCGCCCTGAGGACCTTCTGCTGCAGCTCGGGGCCCATGTGGGCGCCCTCCTGGCGGCCTCCGGTGGGCTGGCCGTCGGCGCCGAGCTTGGTTCCCCAGTAGTTGGTGTTGGGCTCGTTGAAGGGGTCGAGGGTGTCGACCTTGATGCCGTGGGCCTTCTCCAGGCGCTCGGTGGCGCCGACCAGGTACTTGGCGAAGTCCTCGACCGACTCCTCCTTCAGCTGGTCCTTCGAGGAGTCGAAGCCGCCGGAGACGTAGCCGCTCTCCGTCATGAACCACGGCGGGGAGTTGCTGAAGGTCTCCCAGTGCGTGATGTCCTTCTTGATGCGGTCGACCCACCAGCGCTGGGTGGCGTCGGCGTTCTTGTTCCAGTCCTTCTTGTCCTCGGCGCTCCACCAGTCGACGTCCTCGCGGGTGGTGCCCGCCGGGGCCTTCCACCAGCCCTCGACCGCGCCGCCGGCCCGCAGGTAGTCCTTGACGTCGGGGGCGTTGCCGCCGCCGATGTTGTAGCGGGCGATGTTGAGGTCGAGGCCGTCCTTGCCGAACAGGAGCTTGGCCAGCTTCTCGCGGATCGCGGGCGGGTAGTCGCCGGTGGCGTTGGCGAACCAGACCAGACTGGTGCCCCAGCCCTCGAAGCTCTGGCCCTTGTAGGAGGGGTCGGGGCTGACCGTCACCGATGCGGCCGCGGCCGCCGCCGTGTCGGCGTGTGCCATCGGCAGGGAGGTCGTGGCCATTGCCGTTCCGGTGGCCAGGGCCGTGATGCCGATGGCCCCGAGGAGCCGTCTCGTACGGGTGCGGTGTGCCATTCGAGTACTCCAACTCTTCCGTGTGCGCGTCCCTGCGAGACACGGAGATCGGGGCCGACGTTCAGCGTGGTGCGGGTGGGGCGACGCTCGTACGATGACGCTTCCGTTGTGGTTCGTCGCACTCTCGTATGGTTTGTCTCAGCGAATGTTTACGTAAACATTCACTGAGGCGGATGTCTACACTGTCCGAATCTCGGCGGTCAAGGAGTCGTCAAGAGTCCCGCGGGAAAGAGTCGAAAGTCGGGGGAACAAGGTGGACATGACCGACGGTCGTACGCGCGGACGCACCGCCCGGCCCCGGCAGGGGCCCTCCATGGGGGACGTCGCACGGCTCGCCGGAGTCTCGTCCCAGACCGTCTCCCGGGTGTCCAACGGGTTCGCCGGGGTCACCGAGGACACGCGGCGGCAGGTGCTGGCCGCGATGCGCGAGCTGGGCTACCGGCCCAACAGTGCCGCGCGGGCGCTACGGCGCGGGGAGTTCCGTACGCTCGGCGTGATCACGTTCTCCCTGTCCACCCTGGGGAACATCCGCACCCTCGACGCCATCGCCACGTCCGCCGCGCGCGAGGGGTACGCCGTCACGCTGCTGCCCGTCGCCGTGCCGACGCAGGACGAGGTGAACGGGGCCTTCTCGCGGCTGGGCGAGCTGGCCGTGGACGCCGTCATCGTGATCATGGAGGTCCATCTGCTCGACGCGGCGACCGTCTCGCTTCCGCCGGGCGTCCAGGTCGTGGTGGCCGACTCGGACGCCGGTGACCGCTACACCGTCGTCGACACCGACCAGGCGGGCGGCGCGCGGGACGCCGTACGGCATCTGCTGGAGCTGGGGCACCGGACGGTGTGGCACCTGGCCGGGCCCGAGGACTCGTTCGCAGCGCAGCGGCGGGCGAACGCGTGGCGCGCCACGCTCGACGAGGCGTGCGGGTGGCGGCAGGCGCCGCCGCTGGTGCGCGGCGACTGGTCGGCGGAGTCCGGGTACCGGGCCGGGCTGCGGATCGCCGAGGAGCCGGACTGCACGGCCGTGTTCGTGGCCAACGACCAGATGGCGCTGGGACTGCTGCGGGCCCTGCACGAGCGGGGTCGGCGGGTCCCCGCGGACGTGAGCGTCGTCGGCTTCGACGACATCCCGGAGGCCGCGTCCTTCCTGCCGCCCCTCACCACCGTCCACCAGGACTTCGCGGAGGTGGGGCGGCTGTGTGTGGAGGGGGTGCTCAGCAAGATGCGGGAGGGAGCGGGGGACGTCGCAGCCGCGTACGACGGGCAGGGGCAAGGGACGACTCTCGTCCCGACGCGGCTCGTGCGGCGGCGGAGCACGGCACCGCCGCCGGGTGACCGCTGAGCACGGTCGGCTGAGGGCGGGTCAACCGACCGAGGGCGGGTCACTTCCGCTTCGGGGCCGTCTGGCGGAGCAGTGCCATACGGGTGTGACGGCGGCCCGCATAGCGGGCTATGGCCTGGTCCAGCTCTTCCGGTGGGGCCTTGATCCCGTAGTCCTCCAGGGTCAGCAGGCGCAGCCCGCCGTGCCGGCGCCGGACACCCAGCCACAGCGCCCTCGGGATCACGGCGCCGTGGCGTGGCCACAGGACGAGGGCGTGCTCCTTCGGATCGGCGCGGACCACGATGCCGACGCGGTCGATGTCCCCCCAGGGGATGTGGAGCTGGTGTCTGCCCAGGAGCCAGGCCCGCAAGGTCAGTCCGGCCGGGCCCACATGGAGGTGGACGTGGTGTCGGCCGGTGAGGAAGTACGCCGCGTAACCGAAGACGAAGAACGGGATCACCAGCGCGTTCATCACCACCGGAAGCCAGTCGGGCGGTCGTGCCCTGTCGGTCGCCAGCACGCCGACCGCGAACGGGGCGAAGCATGCCGCGCCCACGAGGACGGAGATGTGTTCCCGGTGGCGGCCGCGGAAGGTGCGGCCGGTGACGGGCAGGGGCGGCGCGTCGGGCCGGGTACGCAGCCAGGACTCGCTCGGCAGAGCGAGCTGTTCCTCGTCGGCGAACCGCGAGAGCGCGGCCTCCAGGAGTTGCCGGTCGAGTACGACCTCTGGCAGGACGCACAGGGTCAGGGCTCCCGGCACCAGTCTCGGCAACAACCTGTTCGTACGGTCGACCCGGCCCTCCATGCTCCCGGCGGGCCGGACCACCAGCAGCCCCGGATAGGGAAGCCCGCGCGGCCAGTTCACCACGCCGATCCGCTCGATCTCCGTCCAGGCGTACGCGATCTTCAGCTCGCCCCGTGTCAGGGTGAGCCCGGCCGCGCCGACCGTCAGCCGAACGGGACGGACGCATCGCAAGGCGGCGAACCAGGCCGTCCCCAAGTAGAACGCGCACATGGCCAGCGATACGTACTCCGTCAGGATCTCCATGGGCCGGACGAGCACACCGAGGGGGGCGACGTCGAAACCCTGGGCCGCGCAGAGCACCGCCACAGCCGCCAGCGCGCGGCGGTCGGCCGTGAAGACCTGCTCGTTCGCGGCGGCCGGCGCCGGATGCGCGGCGATGCCGGGACTGGGAGCCCAGGCCGTCCCGGCGTAGAGGGCGAGCGCGGCCTCGACGGCCTCCGGGGTCGTCCTGAGCCTGCGCAGATCCGCGAACCGGAGGGTGCCCTCGGTGTCGTCCTGGTGGGGCCCGGGGGACCTCCGGCTCCCCGTGTGCGGGTAGACCCCGGGCATGGGGCGGAGCATCAGGTCGTGCCGGCGCCCCCGCAGCCGGCCCGGGGGCCGCTGCCGCAGCCAGCACCGGCTGATCCCGTGCCATGGGTACGAGAAGTGTTCGGAGACCCCGTACCGCAGCTCGATGCCGTCCGGACTCAGCACCAGCGAGTAGTCGGCCGGATTCCGCTTCCAGAGGGCCCCGAACAGGGTGACGGCGCCCACGAACGCGAGAATCGCGGCCATGTGGCGCCAGTCGGCCGGGTCGATGTTCTTGTCCTCGTCGGGGAACAGCGCTTTGCCCAGCAGCAACAGGCCGACGGAGAGCGGCGCTCCGATGACCCAGTTGCGGAGCCGGTGATAGGTGAGACTGGGCTCGAACCGGATCTCACCGCTCGCGGGGTGGTCGTCCGGTGCCGCCTCCCTCTCACCCGCCGTACCGGCCCCCGCCGCCGCCCCGGCCGACAGGGTCGCCGCCCGGTTGCGCACCAGCCCCAGCCGCGCGTGCCCGTCCGAGCTCTGCTGGCGGGGCTCCGGGTAGCCGCGGCGGGCCAGGGACTTGGCCAGCGGGTCGTAGAGGGCGCTGAGGGTGAGGAGGTCGGGCCCGCCCGGGACGCCTTCGCGCAGGAGGCGGATGAACTCGCCGGTGAAGGCGGTGTGGCGCTCGCCGACGGGGGCGTAGGAGGGGGCGTTCGCGGAGGACGTGAGGATGTAGGTGCCCCGGATGGTCAGGGCTTCGGCCGACTCGGTCGGCGTGCCCATCAGCGTGTCCAGGACGCGGCCGCTGTTGCAGCAGTCGAGGATCAGGATCTTGTTTGGGCAGGGCGATTCCTCGAGGATCTCCCGGATCGCGTCGAACGGGATGGACGTCCAGCGCAGATCGCTCTCGTCCGTGCCGGTCAGCGCGAGATGCAGGAGCAGGTTGTCGTTGAGGACGCCGTGGCCGGAGAAGTAGACGAGCAGGGTGTCGGTGGCCGTCATGGCGGCCTCGCGGATCGTGGCGCAGACCGGGCGCGGGTCCGGGGCGTCCTGCACGACCGTGCAGGACGCCCCGCTCGGGAAGCCGCCTGAGGCGTCGAGCGCCAGCGCCTCCCGCAGGTCCTCCAGGTTGTTGCGTACGGCGAGGAGGTCCCGCAGGTCGCTGTCGTAGACGGAGGTGCCGATGAGGACCGCGCGCGAACCTCGGGGGTCCGGCAGTCGGAGGGTCACGGCCGGCGGTGGTCGCGCAGCGCGGTGTCGAGGAGGGTCCGGGCGTCGTCGGCGGAGTCGGCGGTGACCTTCACACTGCGGCCGTCGGGCAGCGTGAGCTCCACGGTGGCCGCCGCCCGCCGTGCCTTGAGCAGCGCCGGGAGCGAGCGTACGAGGGCGGTGACGGCGCCACTGCTGCCGAGGGCGATGGCCAGCAGCTCGATGCCCGAGCCCATCTGGCCCTCCTCGGGGGCCTTGGTCACCAGGCGTACCCGGCCGCGCAGTTCGGGCTCGGCCACCAGGCCTCGGCGCAGGAGGGCCAGGTCGTCCTCGATGCTGTCGTCGGTGGCGTCGTCGGGGAGCAGTCTCAGCGTCACGTCCGGCATGTCGTCCCCCGCCCGTTGTGTCTCGATCACGCACGTGCAGGACAGTGTGCAGCACGGAGGGGGTCGGGCACAGATCTCCGGCCGGACATGATGGGACATCAGATGCGAGTGTCAGTACGACAGTTGCTCATGCGCCGTCATCGGACCCGTGTGGCCATTACGGTGAGGAACCGTGACGGGCATACGGGGTGCGCGGGGGTGGTGGGAGCGGGGGCGGGCGCTCGCGCATGCCAACCCGCTGGTGGTGGACGTCGGCGTCGCGCTGCTGGTGCAGGGGGCGATGACGATGCCGTTCGTGGTGCCGAGGGGGGCCGGGCTGGCGCCGGCGACCTGGGCGGCGTACGGGCTGATGACGCTCACCGTGGTGCCTCTGGTGTGGCGGCGGAGGGCTCCGCTGGCCGTGCTGCTGGCGATTCTGCTGACCAGCATGGTCTACAAGCTGGCCCCCGACGGGCCCGGGCAGCCGTTGCCGTACAACGGACTCGTGATCGTCTATACGATCGCTGTCCTGTCCCCGCCGAGGAAGCGGCTGGTCAGCGGGGTGCTGGTGCTGATCGCCGTGCCCGTGGGAGTGTGGCTCAACAGCCGGTCGGCGCGTGAACTGACCTTCTCCGCGTTCGTGTTCGCGGCCGCCTACGTCTTCGGGCGGCTCACCGACGCCCGTCAGCGCGCCCATCGGGTCGAGGCCGAGCAGGTCGCCGCGCGTGAACGGGCCCGCATCGCACGGGAGATGCACGACATCCTCTCCCACGCCGTCAGTCTGATGATCGTGCAGGCTGAGGCCGGCCCCGTGGCGGTGCGTACGGCACCGGAGCGGGCCGAGGCCGCCTTCGACGCGATCTCCGAGACCGGGCGGGACGCCATGGTCCAGTTGCGGCGGATGCTCGGCGTCCTGCGGGACGGCGAGGGGGGCGACGCGGGGGTGCGTGAAGGATACGCGCCCGGGCTCGCGCCCCGTGAGCCTCAGCCTGGGGTCGGGGATCTGCCCGCCCTGTTCGAGCGGGTACGGGGCAGTGGGCTCGCGGTCGGGTACGAGGTGGTGGGGTCGGAGCGGGGGCTGCCGGGGGCCGTCGGGGCGACCGTCTTCCGGGTCGTCCAGGAGGCGCTGACGAACACGCTCAAGCATGCGGGCGCCCGTACCGCCACCGTCCTACTCAACTACGGAGAACGCGACTTGAAGGTGCGGGTGTGGGATGACGGGCGGGGGCCGCGGGAGGGATACGGCGGCGGTGGGCACGGTCTCGTCGGGGTGCGGGAGCGGGCCGCCGCGCACGGGGGTACGGCGGAGGCCGGGGCCGGGCCCGGTGGGCGCGGGTTCGAGGTGCGGGTGCGGATACCCGTGCCGACCGTGGTGGCGACGGCGGAGGTGGGGCGGTGAGCGGTCGGGTGATCCGCGTGGTCGTGGCCGATGACCAGGAGCTGGTGCGGAGCGGGTTCGCGTTGATCCTCGACGTGCAGCCGGACATCGAGGTGGTCGCGGAGGCGGGTGACGGGGTGGAGGCGGTCGAGGCGGTGCGGCGGCACCGCGCCGACGTGGCGCTGCTCGACGTGCGGATGCCACGGATGGACGGGATCGAGGCGTGTCGGGAGATCAGTGCGGACGGCGCACCGGGCACGACTGGTGCACCGGGCGCGGGCGGCGCACCGGGAGAGGGTGGTGCACCGGGAGAGGGTGGTGCGGAGGGTGCGCGCGGCGGCTGTCGTGTGGTCATGCTGACGACCTTCGACTCCGACGAGTACGTGTACGAGGCGCTGCACGCGGGGGCCAGCGGATTCCTGCTCAAGGACGTCCGGCGGGACGATCTCGTGCATGCCGTGCGGGTCGTGGCGCGGGGCGACTCGTTGCTCGCGCCGTCCGTGGCCCGGCGGCTGGTCGAGCAGTACACACGGCCCACCACGAACGCCGCCCGGTCCCGGCGGCCCGATCCCCGGCTCGACGTGCTGACCGGCAGGGAGCGGGAGACCCTGTTGCTGCTGGCGCGAGGGCTGTCGAACGCCGAGATCGCCGCCGAACTGGTCGTCAGCGATCACACGGTCAAGACCCATGTCGGCAACGTGCTCGCCAAGCTCGGCCTGCGCGACCGCATCCAGGCGGTGATCTGCGCGTACGAGACGGGGCTGATCGCGGCGGGGGGCGCTCCGCTCGGGGCTGGGGGTTCCGCGCCCGGGGTCGGAAGTCCCCCGGCCGGGGGAGTCGCCCGCCCCGGGTTCTCCCCCGTGGCGGCGAGGGAACGGCGCCGCTAGGACCGCTCGCTCGGGCGATCCGTGCGAAGCCGCCGGTCACAAGGATGGGGCCACGACCAGAACACCGGCTCACACCAATGGAGTTGACCATGGCGATCGCGCTGTCCATGCCGTCCATGAAGGGCACCACCCGTACGCTGCTCGCCGCCGCCCTCGTCCTGGGGGTGGCCGCCGGGCCGGCGGTGCTGCCGGCCTCGGCGGCCGGAGGCACCGCCTCCCTGCGGTCGCAGTCGCAGCCGGACCCCGACCCGGCCGCCGCCCTGCGGGCCGCCATCGCCGGGCTGCCCTCCGCCGACGCGACCGCCGCGCTCGTGCGGGTCGGGGGGAGCGAGGGGGTATGGCGCGGCAGCTCGGGCGTGCACGACCTCACCACCGGGCGGGCGGCCGACCCGAACGGCCGCTTCCGGGCCGGATCGGTGACCAAGGTGTTCACAGCGGCCGTGGTGCTGCGACTCGCCGCCGAGGGGAAGGTCGACCTCGACCGGAGCGCCCGCTCGTATCTGCCGGAGCTGGTTCCGGCGTCGTACGGCGGTGTCACCGTACGGCAGTTGCTCAACCACACGCACGGTATCCCGGCACCCGACTTCCCGTGGACGACCGTCGAGGGGGCGTACGCGAACCGTTTCCGGATCCACGACCCGGAGGAGATGGTCCGCTCGGCGACGGCGAAGGAGCGGGAGTTCGCGCCGGGGGAACAGCAGCACTACCTCAACATCGGGTACACGATCGCCGGACTGATCGTCGAGCGGGTGACGGGGGACTCGTACGAGGACCAGGTCGCGCGGCACGTGCTGAGGCCGCTCGGGCTGCGGGACACGTACTTCCCGGGGACCGACCCGCGCATCGTCGGCCCGCACAACCACGGGTACCAGCGGATGACGCTCGACGACGGGACGACCGGGCTGCGGGACGTGACCGTGTGGGGTGTGACGGACGGGTGGGCGGCCGGGGACATCGTGTCGACCACGGCTGATCTGGAGCGGTTCACGAAGGCGCTGTTCCGGGGGCGGGTCGTGCCGCGCGGGCCGGTGCTGGAGGAGATGTTCACCGTGCCGGAGGTGACCGACCACAAGACGGGCAGGCCGGCCGAGTACGCCGTGGGGCTCGCGCGCACGGTGCTCGGCGGGCGGGAGGTGTGGGGCAAGACCGGTGGCCGCTGGGGCTACAACAGCGCCATCGCCTCCACCCGCGACGGCTCCCGCACCCTCGTCTACAGCGTCAACTCCACCGACGCAAAGGGCAGCACCGCGAACGAGGTGGCCATGAACCTGGTGGTGGCGGCGTACGGGATGCCGTCGTAACGAACACGATCAGGACAACCGACCTACAGATTGCGCTGGTCGAGGTGTCCGGGATCACATCGGCGCTTAGCATCGGCGGCATGCGTATGTGGCGGAGCCATGACAGCAGGGACCGGGGTCTGGGTCGGGGGCAGGACCGTGATCCTCGCGCCGACGCGTATCCGATGCCGAGCGTGCCGTACGGGTGGTACGCGGTGCTGCGCAGTGCGGAGTTACCGGCGGGGAAGGTCGTCGGCCTGCACTACTTCGGGCGGGCGCTGATCGCGTTCCGTGGGGCGGACGGGCGGGCCGCCGTGCGGGACGCGCACTGTCCGCACTACGGCGCGGATCTGGGCGTCGGCGGGAAGGTCGTGGACGGGACGGTGGAGTGCCCGTTCCACGGGTGGCGGTTCGGGGCGGACGGGCGGTGCGTGGAGGCGCCGTTCGCCGTCCGGACGCCCAAGGTGTCGATCGGCGGCTTCCCGGTGCGCGAGCGCAGCGGGCTGGTCCTCGTGTACGTCGGGCCGGACGCACCGGGTGGACCGGGTGGACCGGCGGGCTCGGGCGAACCCGAGTGGGAGGTGCCGGAGATCGAGGAGGCCGGGTCACGGCGGTTCGCCTCGCCCATCGACGACACGTGCCGGGCACGGATCCACATCCAGGAGATGCGCGAGAACATCGTCGACGAGTCCCATTTCCACTTCATCCACGGGCAGAGCGAGCCGCCGGTCCAGGAGTGGCGGGAGGACGGGCCGTTCGCCGAGGCGCGCGGGACGATCAGCCGGCGCGTGTTCGGCCGGGACATCCACAACACGTTCGACGCGTTCATGTACGGGCCGGGCGTGATGGTCGTCCGGGCCCACGGGCCCGTGCTGTCGGTGACCGCCGTCGCGCTCAGCACGCCCGTCGACGACCGTACGAGCGAGCTGCGGATGCTGTACTACCTCCGTAAGCCACGCCGACTCCCCTTCCTCACCCCCCTGTGGAAGCTCGTGTTCCGGGCCGATGCACTGGGCGAGGTGCGGGAGGAGGTACGGATCTGGGACCACAAGATCCATCAGACCCGGCCGGTGCTGCTTCCGCACGAGAAGGGGATCAGGGCGCTGCGGCGGTGGTACGCGCAGTTCTATCCGGCGCCTGCGGGTGGGGTCGCGCCGCGTCCGGACGGAGCCCGCCCGCGTCCCAGGGCGAGCGTGGCGGAAGACGCGGTCGAGACTGCCCCGTCAGAACGGCCCTAAGCTCCCCCCCATGGAGCGATCCGAGATCATGCAGCGCGTCGTCGGGATTCTCACCGAGGCGGTCGAGGTGCGGCGACAGACTCGCGAGAACCCCGGTGTCGAGGTGGCGTTGACGGGGGCCGTCTCCGCGCTGCTCGTGGAGACCCTGCCCAAAGTCGAGCTGCCCGCCGACGCCTCCGCCCAGGAGGTCGCGCACATCATCACGGACGCCCTGGCGCCGGCGATCGTGACCTTGGCCAACTGTTTCTCCTACGCCTTCGTGCATCTCGCCGAGGTGCACGACGAGGGGCGGAACGACACGACGGCCGCCGACGTTCTGCGGTCCCTCTCCCTCCAGTTCGCACAGCGGGACGGAGAGCACGGAGAGTAGGGCGTTCGTTCCCCGCCCAGCGTCACACCTACCTCCACGGGAGACGGGTGCCGCCGGAACGGACCGTCGGCGACCCGACGACGAACCGCCCACAGCCCCGGGCTCGTTCACGGCCTGGGGTCATGAGCGGTTCCGCGTTCGGGAAGGGGCCGGACTAGCCGAACATGCCCACCTGGTAGTCGCCCGCCGGCTGCCGCAGGATGACGTTCAGCCGGTTGAAGCTGTTGATGAGGGCGATGAGGGCCACCAGGGCGAAGAGCTGGTCCTCGTCGTAGTGCTTGGCCGCGTTCTCCCAGACCTCGTCCGGGACTCCGCCGGCCGCGTCGGCGATCCGGGTGCCCTGCTCGGCCAGCTCCAGCGCGGCGCGCTCGGCCTCGGTGAAGACCTTGGCCTCACGCCAGGTCGCGATGAGGTTGAGCCGCTGTGCGGTCTCCCCGGCGTGCGCGGCCTCCTTGGTGTGCATGTCGAGGCAGTATCCGCAGCCGTTGATCTGGCTGGCGCGGATCCGCACCAGTTCCTGGGTGGTGACCGGCACCCCCGCGTCGTCGGTCGCCTTGCCGGCCGCGACGAGATGCTTGATGAGCTTTCCCGCTACGGGGTTGGCGAGGGCGTTCAGACGAGCTTCCATGGCTGGCTCCTGGTTCCGTCGTGTGCGGTGACAACACAAGGACGGAGCGGCCCGGTCGGGCGTGACACACAGGGGTGTGACCCCCCTCACGCCGAGACGCGAAGGGCCGGACCCCGCTCCGAAGAGCGGGGCCCGGCCCGGTGCCTGTGATCAGTTCGATCAGTTCGATCAGTGCGATCAGTGCGATCAGTACAGGGCGACCCTGGGGTGGATGGTGCCCACGGCGGTCGGGTCGGTGACGGTCAGGCGGTAGACCTGGGTGAGGGTGCCGCCCGCCGGGAGCCTGCGCTGGGCGGTGGTGAGGTCGGTGAAGAGGGTGCCGGTCTGGCTGCCGAGTTCGACGGTCCGCCAGCAGCCGCCGGCGGAGCGGCTCTCGACCTTGACGTCCGACGGGTCGAGGAAGGGGCCGGCGTCCGGCGACTCCACCAGGAGCTGCGGGGCGACGGTCCGGTCCGTCGCCGAGTCGTTGTGGTAGGTGACGGTGACCTTGTGGCTCTTGCCGTCCGCCGTGAGCGGGCTGGTGGCGAGGTCCACGAAGTCGACGGGTATCGAGGGCGACTGCTGGGGCGTGGAGACGGTGGTGGCCTGCGGCGTGGCCGCCGCGGCGGGTCCCGCCAGGGCGAGGCCGGCGACCGCCACCGCGACGGCGAGGAAGGCGACCCGGAGACGGCTGTTCTTGGATGACACGTGCGCGGATCCTTCGTGATCGTGGGGGATCCGGCCGGCCCCATCGCTGGATACCGGCCAGGGACGTGCCCAAGATTACGAAGCGAAGGCCGGAGACGGTAACTACCGCTGGGTAGCGGAGAGATCGCGTGGAGACTCGGCCACAGTGGCACCACTCCGGCCTTTTTCCCCTCTCTTCAGCTAGACAGTCTCCGATCCCACCTCGACCAGTGGGTACTTGGGGATTCTGACCGCTCAGGGGGGACACACCCATGTCCACGTATCACCACACACCGAGACGTCTCCCGCGTCTCAGACTCGTCGGTGCCGCCGCGACCGCGCTCGTCCTCGCGGCGACGGCGACGGCGACGCAGGCGATGGCCGCGCAGAACACGCCGCAGAAGCCGCAGTCGACGAAGACCCCGCCGCCGCCGCCCGTGCCCACGCTCGCCTGGACCGACTGCCAGGGCGGCTACGAGTGCGCGAACGCGGACGTTCCGCTGGACTACCGGAACCCGCAGGGCCGCACCATCACCCTCGCGGTGGTCCGCAAGAAGGCCGCCGACCCGGCGAAGCGCAAGGGCACGCTGTTCATGCAGCCCGGCGGGCCCGGCAACTCCGGGGTGGACTTCGTCCGCAACAACTACGACGACCTTCCGGCCGCGCTCCGCGACTCGTTCGACGTCTTCGGCTACGACGTGCGCGGCGTCGGCCGCAGTTCGGCGCTCACCTGCTTCGACGACGCCCGCTACACCAAGGCCGTCACCGACGCCAAGGGCGTCCCGAGCGGCCCGGACGCCTTCGGCCCGGCACTGCGCGAGGCGGCCGAGTTCAACCAGGCCTGTCTGGACAACTCGGGCGAGCTGCTGCCGTACGTCGGCACCGAGTACGTCGCCCGCGACATCGACCTGCTGCGGCAGGCGCTCGGCGAGGAGCAACTGACCTACTACGGCCGGTCGTTCGGCTCGTACATCGGGACCGTCTACGCCGCGATGTTCCCCAAGCGGGTGCGGGCGCTGGCGCTCGACGGGGCGTACGACCCCAAGAAGCACACCGACCAGCCGTACGCCACCGACCGGGCCCAGTACCTGGCGCTGGACGGCGCGATGGGCCGCTTCCTCGACTGGTGCGCCGCCGACCCGGCCACCTGCGGGTTCGGTGACGGGGAGCCGCGCGCGGCGTTCGAGAAGCTGAAGGGCGACCTCGACGCGAACCCGGTGCCGACCGCGAACGGCGGGCAGGCCAACGGCTACACCCTCGTCTACCGGCTGATGTTCAACATCAACGAGGGCAAGGTCATCTGGCCCTCGCTCGGCGCGGCGCTGCAGAAGGCGCAGGCGCGGGACAACACCTCGTTCCTGCTGCGGCCGCCGTCCCCGGCCAGCTACGACTTCCTCGGCCCGAACGTGGTCGTCGAGTGCGTCGACAAGGACTACCCGCGCAGCCTGCGCAAGCTGCAGCGGAACGTCACGGCCAACGCGAAGGCGGCGCCGCTGCTGGGCCCGGCCATGGCGTACGGTCCGCCGACGTACGACCACCAGCACGCCACCGCGTGTGTCCAGTGGCCGGCCGAGAAGGTCAGCCGCTACGACGGCTCCTTCCGGGCCAGGGGCTCGGCGCCGATCCTGGTGCTCGGCACCACCGGTGACCCGGACACCCCGTACCAGGACGCGGTCGCTCTCAGCCGGCAGTTGGACAACGCCTCGCTGCTGACCTTCCAGGCCGAGGGGCACACCGCCTTCGGCCGCAGCGCCTGCGCGACGGACGCGGTCGTCGGCTATCTCGTCGACCGGAAGGTCCCGGCCTCGGGCACGACCTGCGCGGACGAGACCCAGCCGCCGTCCTCCGCCCCGAAGACGGCCCCGCCCGGCACGACCCTCGGCGAGCTCCGCAACGGCGTGAACGAGCGCGTGGAGCGTATCGGCGACGTGAGCTGACTGTTCCGTGAGCTGATCGGTTGCATGAGCCGCCCGGTTTCAGTGAGCTGACCGGTTCCATGAGTGACCGGCCGGTACGAACCCCGGGACGCCCGCCCTCGCACGGCGAGCGCCCCGGGGTTTCGCATGTCCGAACTCGGCGGAGTAGCCGACGGCGCCGACGTCGGTGACGTAGATGGTGCGGTCGTCGGGCCCCGGAGGATGACCGTTACCAAGATCTGATGAACGTCGTTGGGCCGCTGCAACCCCAGCATGTCCGGCCCGACCTCAGCAGGCGCCATGTTCAAGATGTTCAAGACAGTCAAGATGTTCAAGGCATGCAAGCCGTTCCAGGCACGCAAGCCCCTCCAGGCACGCAAGCCGTTCCAGGCATTCGAGACGGTGCTCAGGACGTTCGTCGAGCAGTACGCCGAGAACCAGCGGATCAAACGGGATCTGCTGGTTCAACGCGGTGAGCAGGAACGGCGCTGGCGGGAGGAGGACCGCGCGGTCCTCCGGGCCGCCCTCGCCGCGAACCGGGTCGCCCTCGAACAGCACAACGCCACGCTCCAGCGCGCGGCCGGCGTCTCGTACCTCACCCTGCGCTGCCACGAGGACACCTGGACCTTCCTGGCCCGCACGGCGTTCGGCATCTGGGAGCCCGGCTGGACCCAGAGCACCCGCGACCCGTACGACCGTGTCGGCCCCGGCGCGACCAAGGCGGCCCGCTTCACCGCGGACCCCAACCTGCCGCCGGGCCGCATCACCAAGGGGGACGGCGGTATGCAGGACGTGCCGGTCTCCGGCCACAACCTCGTCCTCCTGCTGGACGCCCTCCGTGCTGCCACGGCCGCCGAGGCCACCGCCGACGGGGCCCGCTGCAAGACCCTCTACGACCGTCTCGCCGCCTTCACGGCCGAACTCGACCCGGCGGCGCCGCCCGGCCGCACCACCGGCGTCCTCTGGCGCATCGACGACAGCCTGCACAGCCGGTACGTGAACAGGGCCCCGAACGGCGGCCTCGGCACGACCGCGCGCACCACGGCCACGCCGCTGCTGCGCAAGGTCCCGTCCCCGGCCCCGGCGCCCCGGCGCCGCCACCCGGAACGCAGCGGCTCACCGGTCCAGTGACCACCGGTCCGGAGATCACCGGTCCGGTGAGCACCAGGTGACGGCGGAGCGGATCAGTCGCACTCGGTCCCGGCCGGACGGTCCTCCTTACGGAACGTCATCAGGGGCGTGCCGTCCTTCTTGAGTTCGTCGGCGACGCCGTCGATGTAATTGCCGTAGGAGTAGACGCGGTCGTATCCACGGCCACGCCAGGAAGTGACGTCAACGACGTCCTCGCGCTTTCCGGTCGGATTCCAGGTGTACGACTCGACCTTGAAGACCGGATTCACACGGACGACGCGCTTGGTGGGACTCGCCTCGATCCAGGCCGTTTTCCCCGAACCTATCTCGATGACATCGTTGTTGCTGACGGCGACGGAGTTCTCGATGGCCCAGGAGTAGCTGTAGGAGGCCTCGGCGGAGACACCGAACCAGTCGCCGATGGAGGACTCGACGCTGGTGGAGCCGCCGACGGTGTGGGAGTACGACCTGGACGTGGCGTAATCGCGGGCGAGTTCCAGGCTGTAGCCGCTGTCGGTGCAGTTGGTGCGGGTCTCGCTGATGGGGCGCCAGGCGGCGCGGTAGGTCCAGCTGGAAGCGACCGGGTACTCGCAGCGGCCCTCGAAACGCTCCCAGCCCGGCTGGAGCGTCCACCTGCCGTCGTCCTTGTGCCACACGGGGGCCTCGCGCCACGCGGAGTGGTCGCGGAGTTCGCCGGTCGTGACGTTGACGTACCAGTCCTGGTAGCCGGTGTCGCCGCGGGTGCCGCAGACCCGCGCCATCATCGCGTCGGTGTTCCAGGGCTCCTGGCCGCGGATGTTCACGGCGCCGCCCGGGCCGGCCGCGTGCGCGGGCTGCGTCGCGAGAACGCTCGCCAAGGCTCCGAGAAGAGCCGCTCCGACCGCCGCCGCCCGCCGCACCCGTAAACGGGACGTGATGCTGTTCTTCGCCACTGAGGGTCTCGCCTTTCCTCGGCGTTCCGGGAATCCGGGAACGCGTTCTTACTCGCCGGTAAGTACGTGAGCACTATCGAATTCCCGGGCTTCCACTGTCAAACGCCCTGGATGAACGGGAGTCAAGACGCCGCAACCGGACATCCGAACTGCGCGAATCCAGCGGTTTCCCCTCGGCCCCGGAACCCGCTGTTACACCTTTGGGACAATCCCGAGCCTCCGGCGTACAACCGTTCGGCATAGCAGGTCGTCTCACCCGATACCTTCATCACATCGGCCTTACTTCTCAGGGGGGTACACCATGAGACGAATCGGAACAACGGTCGTGGCACTCGCGCTCGCGGGGGCGACGATCGGGGCGACGGCGATCACGGCGAGCGCCGCGCCGGGGGGCGCCGCGCGGGCCGCCACGTCCTGCCCGACGGGCTGGGGCAGCATGACCAAGGGCAGCCCCGACGCCGGTGCCGTGCCGCTGGCGGACGTCAGGACCGGCCGGCACGACTGCTACGACCGCATCGTGTTCGACGTTCCCGGCGGGGGCGGCCACCTCGGCTACTTCGTCCGCTACGTCGACCGGCTCCACCAGGACGGCTCGGGCAACCACATCCCGGTGAACGGCGGCGCCATCCTCGAGATCCGCCTCGCCGCACCGAGCTACGACCCGGAGACCGGCGGGGTCGCCTATCCGGGCGAGGTGGCCAAGCCCCTGCCCGGCGTCAGCGTCTCCGGCTACCGCACCTTCCGCGACACCCGCTTCGCCGGCAGCTTCGAGGGCGAGACCCAGATAGGCCTGGGCGTCCGCGCCCGCCTGCCGTTCCGGGTACTCCAGCTCTCCGACCGGCTCGTGGTGGACGTGGCGCACAGCTGGAGCTAGGGGGCGGGAACGAGGGGGTGCGCGAGGGGGCCGCAGATCGACGGGCACGCCGGATGCCGGCCCCTTCGGCTTTTTGCCGCATCCGCGCATCCGCGTCGGAGCTACCGCTCACACCCCATCGCGTACCGCCTCCACCGCCTCCACCGCCTCCCGGACGTCTTGATGGGGATCGTCTGCGAGGGGGGACAGGAGATCGGTGACGCCGGGGGTGGTCCAGCCGGAGACCGCCCAGACCAGGTCCTCGCGTACACCGGGGTCGGGGTGGGTGGAGAGGCGGGCCAGTCGGTCGAGGGGGCCCCGGCGGCGCATGCCGAACCAGTGGAGGGCCTCCCGGAGGGCGACCGGATCACCGGGATCACCGGCCGCGTCGACGCGGGCGAGGAGGACGCGGACGGGCGGCGGTGGACCGTCCAGGGGATGCGGCAGCCGTTCGCGCAGACGACGTGCGCCGTACCCGCCGCGCACCCGGCAGCCGTAGCACGTACAGGGCCGGGTGCCGTGCGCGTCCGGGAGGTACCGCCATCCCACCACCTGCGGCGCCGCCCGCACCCGGTGCACCTCGCGCGGCCTGATCGCCCGGGGGACGAACACCTCCCACCCCCGTGGATCCGCCAGTCCCGAGATCCGCCGCACCGCCTCAGCCGCGCTGACGGTGTCCTGCCCGCCCCGCGCACGGTCCGTGTACCGCCCGACCAGCACCCGTTCGGCGTCGTCCAACCGCACATGGACGGCCGCCAGCCCGCCCCTGCTGCCGAATCGGCCCAGTTCGCGCAGCCATTGGTGGGTGAGGGTGTACGAGGGCAGCACGGGGAAGCAGTACACGCCGCGCGCCCCGCCCTGGCCGTCGCTCACCGCGCGGACTCCGGTCCGCCGAATACGCGGCGCGGCATGCGCCGAGGTGAGGTGCACGAACATCGCCATGGTTCGGCATGGTAGGCGGCGGCGTCGCTGCGCGAGGGCCGACTTGTAGGGTCCCCACGGTGGCCGATGTTCCGGGGCACGCTGGCGGCGGGCGCGGTCCCCGTGCCGCTCGCCCCGGAGCCGCGCAGGATCGTTCCGGTGTGGGAACTCCTCGGCAGGCCACCCGTGGTCGTCGCCGAGCCCGTCGCCCCGCGCGTCTGGCGGGAGTTCACGGCGCAGACGGCCCCGGCGGGTCGTACAGGCCGGGACGGGGAGCCGTACACGTACAGGCCGGGACCAATCCGGGCCTCTCCTAAGGCGCGGGCGGCACCGTCGTCTGGCGGAAGGGCCGCCCACTCGCCCGTACGGCGGTGCCCGCGAAGACGACCGGGGCAGGAGCCGAGACCTTTTCCGGACCAAGAGCTCGTCCTTGGGTGTACTTCGCGCAGGGCCCGGGCGGCTTCGAGGGTTCGCCCGCCGTTGCCGGTGACGGGCTGCAACGTCTTCATTTGCGGTCGCGCAGGAAGGTGGGGATCTCATCGTGGGTCGGGTAGTTCGGCAGGGGGGCTGGCTTGTCCTGGAGGAACGCGGTGATGACGGCGGAGGCTCGGTCGTTGTTGTCGTCCAGGCCGTTCCACATGCGGTGTCCGACTCCTGGCATGTACTGCGTGCGCTGGATGGCGGGGCCATTGGCAAGGATGGCGGTCGCCCACTGACGGACCTGGGAGGAGCATTCGGCGATCATCAGCATCGCGGGGGTCCGGGACTGCCTCAGTAGCGGTGCGATGGAGGGCGAGTCCTTGATTGTCTGCTGGACGCGGAGGCTGGCAGCGGGGCTGAAGGAGAAGTTCTGTGCGGTGTCCTCGGCGGGGATGCGGTGCGCGTCGCGCGCGCAGTAAGCGGATGCGGTGTCGCTGCCGAGGTCTGCGGCGGTGAAGGCGTTGTCGCCTTCGGCCTGTCCGATCAGTCCGGTGTCGGGGGTAAGGAGTCCGAGTCGCATGAGGCCGAATGCCACGGCGTACCGGGGGACGTGCGTCGATCGCGGTCCGGTCGGGGCCGGGGCGAGGCCTCGTGCGGATGCTCGGCCCTTGTGCCCGGTGATGTGTGCGGTGGGGCCGTCCATGGGCCCGGGTTCGGCGACGATCGCCCGGTGCAGGCGTCCGGCGACGCCAGGGTCGGTCAGGGCTCGGGTGAGCACGACTCCGCCTCCGGAGAATCCGAGGATGTCGACCTTGCCCTTGTCCAAGCGGTCGACGAAGGCGGCGAGGTCACGGACCGACCTGGAGATCGTGTACTGGTCCATGGAGAGCAGGTCGCTTCGTCCGCCGCCGGCCTGTTCGTAGGCGTAGACGTCGTGGCCCTGGCGGGCCAGGAGTCGCAGGAACCGGTGGTCCTGCACCGAGATGCCGCGGATGGGTCCTCCGTGGAGGTACACCAACGGGACGGGATGCCGGGGGCCGGGATTTGCGGGCGGGTAGTGATACACCGCGACACGGCTGCCTGTGGCCAGGTTCCAGTGCTGCGTGGCCACGAAGGGTAGGGCGGGCGGGTACTGCCGGGCCGTCGGCGCGGTCGGGATGCAGACCGTCGCCGTCAACGCCGCCGCGACGATCACCGGCAGGAACGGCACGAGTCGCGCCGGCCAGGTGCGGTGTCGGCCCCGCCACAGTGCGAGGACAGTCCCGGTCCCGAGGGTCGTCAACCACGCGGCCAGCCCCGAACCTGCCCCGTCCGTGAAGGCGATCAGTGCGAGGAAGACAACGACCAGCACGGCGACGGCGGCCAGGGCCAGCAGTAAGCGCCCGGTGAAGCGGGCGAGACGTATGGCGGGCATGGGCACGGCGGACCTCCGACAGTTTCAGAACGCTGTTTCAAAACGACGTTATCAAAGAAGGTAGGCTGCTGACCGTGGGTAGGCCCAGAACAAACGACGAGGCCGTCAAAGAGCGGCTTGTGGAGTGCGCGACCGAGATGCTCGCCACCCGTCCGCGGGAGTCGGTCTCGGTCCGCGCCGTGGCCGCTGCCGCCGAGGCCTCGACCACGGCGGTGTATTCCTTGTTCGGTGGTAAGGACGGGCTGATCGGTGCGGTGCGCGACAGAGCCGTCGCCGGCTTGTTCCAGGACGTGTCGGCGGCGCAGACCTCGGCGGACCCTCTGGCCGACCTCTACGCGCTGGCCGTCGCCTACCGTCGTTGGGGGCGCGGACACAGCCACCTGTACACGGTGCTGTTCGGTGGTGTGCAGTCCTTCGACCCGTCGGGGGAGGTCGGTGCCAGCGACCCGATCCGTCCGCTCCTCGCGGCGATCGATCGCGCCTTGACGGCATCCGTCCTCGCCGGCGACGCGACGGCGATCGCCCTGTCGATCTGGGCCACCCTGCACGGGCTCGTGACTCTCGAACTGGCCGGGGCCCTCGACGCCACCACGTCCGAGGCGGCATTCCGCTCGTCGATTCACGCCACGCTGCGCGGATGGGCGACCCCGGCGGTGTTCCGCGGTCTTCGCCAAGCCGAACTCGCTCAGCGACAGGATCAGGGCCGGTATCCGGGCTCTCCCGATCCTGGCTGAAGCAGTGGTGCATGGCCGGTGAAGACCGGCATGCCAAGGTCAACCAGCTGCGGCCGGCCATCGGTCGGATAGCCCGTTCGAGGCTGTTTGAGCTTGGCCATCGCGGCGTCAAAGCTGACTTGAAGTCCTTCGACCTCGCCGAGCCAGCCGTTGCGCGGGCCTCGCGAATGCGCTCGCGGAGGTTCTGGATGATCTCCAGGAGGCGTGGCCTCTGGCGAGGGCGGCCCCCGGGTGAGCGCCGACCGCCCCGCACGGCGAAACCCCCGGGCCTGGGCCCGGGGGTTTCTTCACCGCTGTCGGAACGAAGCTCCCGTTACGGCGCGTCGATCAGCTCGTGCGGCGGCACCTGGACCGTACGGGCGCCGGGCTCACCGCCCAGGACCACCTTGCGGAGGGCGACGTTGTTCTTGTGGTTGGTCTCCTGGAGACGGTTCTCCGGGTTGGCGATGACCTGGATGTAGTACGTGCCGTTGGGCAGGTCGGTGATGTCGAAGGACTGGCCGGGACGGTACTGGGTGTACGTGTCGCCGGAGCCGACGTCGAGGACCTCACGGACGTTGATGGCGTCCTGCGAACCGCACGCGGTGGACAGGTCGGTGTTGTCCGGGTGCCAGTTGGCGTTCTTCACCGTGTAGTCGATGGCGTCGGTGTTGGCCAGGCAGAACGCCTCCTTGCCGGAGCGCACCTCCTTGGTCTGGTCCTCGCTCAGCAGGCGGTAGCTGGCGAAGTCCGTGAAGTGCCAGTGCTCGTGGCCGATGCGCGGGTCCCACTCCATGGTGCCGGCGGGGGCGTAGCCGACCTGCTTGCCCTTGGCATCGTAGAAGTACTGGTACGAGTCCATCAGGTCAGCGCCCGGCTTGCGGAAGCCGTCGACGACGAGGGGCGCGGGGCCCGCGTTCCAGACGTTCGCGCTGAACGCGAGGTAGTCCTTGCCCGGTGCGTCGCCGTCCTCGCCGTCGGTGACGGCGATGTCCCAGGCGGGCAGCGACCGCAGGTCCGGCTTGGGGACGCCCGCCGGGGCACCCGCCTTACCGGTGGGCCGCTTGGGGGCGGCCTGCAACGCGGGGGCGATGCGGGAACCGTCGGTGTGGCCCTTGCCGTCGCCGAGGTGGTGCGCGAGGCCCCGGTCCTTGAGGGCGTAGGACAGCTCGGGCGGGGTCGGGGCGTCGGCGCCGCGCGGACCGTAGTGGTGGTTGTCCGGGGCCGGCTGTCCGGCCGGGGCGGAGTGGTGCGCGGCGTGGTCGCCGCCATGTCCACCCTGGCCCCCGTGACCGCCGTGACCGCCTCCGTGGTGGGCGGAGGACGAGGACTTCGACCTGGTCAGGCCCGCGCCGCCCTCGCCGCCCGCGCCGCCCTCCTCGGTCTCCTCCCGCACCGTCACCTTGATGGTCGGCCGGTCGTCGGGCATGCCGAACAGGTCGCGGTACTTCTTCGCCACACCCACCTGGGCGGTGTACTCACCCACGGGCAGGTCCACCGCCCTGTCGTAGTCCCAGCTGGTGGTGTTGGTCGCCCAGCCCTTCTCTACGCCCCACACCGAACCCAGGGTCCACGGGTTGGTGGAGCAGCTCTGCGGATAGTGGTTGGTCGCGGGGGCGTCCGGGCGGATCCGGCCCGAGGCGTTGTTCGGGCAGAAGCTCCCCTCGCTCTTCACCACCTCCTCCCCGGCCGCGTTCTTGACCGACATCTCCAGGAAGCCCGGCAGCCCGGAGAAGTCGTCGACCAGGCCCTTGGGCAGGGTCTTCGTCTTGGTGGTCTTGCCGTCGCGGAGGATCTGCTTGGCGACGATCGGGTCCTTGTACGACTTCCGCGTCACCTGGAACTCCAGGGGCGCGTTGTCAACCGAGACGTACGTACCGAGCTGCAGTTGGACGCCGTTGTCCCACTGGGAGCGGGTGAGCGTCACGGAGTTCGACGCGGCGATCAGCTTGAGCTGCGGCTTTCCTGGCGTCGTGGCGGGCGCGGCACCGGCGCCGGGCGCGGCCCCCGCCACGGCGGCCACCACGGTGAGCGTCGCCAGGGCGGCGAGCCCGGGGCGCTTGAGGCGACGGCGGCGCTCCTGCCCGCTCGTCAGGCCGGCCGTCACCCCGGCCGCCCCCTCGGTCGTCCCCCCGGTCCCCGGGCTGTGCGTTGAACTGGTCATCTCGCTGGTCATCGGTTCCTCGTCTGCGAGTGCCATGGTCAGTGGCATCGGACTGGACAGCCCACGACGACGACCGACCCGCCGACCGGCTGCGCGGAGGCGCCCCCGACACCCCCGCACCCGGCCGACCCGGTCCGCCCTCCCTGTGAGCAACCTGAGAGATCGCTAAATGGAGTGTCCGGGTTGCCTGTTGAGGAGGAATTCCACGGAAGGTGTGGCCAGCACGCCTCAAACACATGCCCGCACATCCCTGCGAAACCGGCCCCAAGTCCCCCGGGAATCCGCGCAGGAGCGTCACGCCGCCTGCACACAGCCCTGAGAATGGCTCGTTAGCGTTGCTGAACGCTCGATCCGCTCGATCCCACGTGCGAACGTGACGTGACCGGGCCGCGGCCCGGCGGGTCGACGGCATGCCCACACAGGAAGACCTCGATGGACTACTGCTCCTCATGTCGCCGACATCTCAACGGCGCCCTCGTGTGCCCCGGCTGCGGCGCCTACGCGCCCGACATAGCTCCGGACACGATCGACAGCCGCGTCCCGTCCCTGGCTACCGGGTCGGTGATGATCCCCATGACATCGGCGGCACCGGTGCCTGCGGCGACATGGGAGCACGGGGCGATGGGCAGCCGTTGGCACGAGGGCGCGCCGGAGGACGGGTTCGCGACCCACGCGTTGCCGGGGGACGCGTTCGCGACGCACGCGTTGCCGGAGGGCGGGCCCTCCGCGGCCGGGTTCCCGGCCGACGGGTTCGCACCGGACGGCCTCCGGACGGACGAGTTCCCGACAGACGAGTTTTCGAGGGACGAGTTCTCGACGGACCGCTTCGCCATGGGTGGGCTTCCGACGGACGACTTCCCCACGGAGGGGCTCGCGGCCGAGCGGCACACCGACCGGTTCGGCCGGGACGGCGCCGCGCTGCCCGCGCGGCGGCGTGCCGAAGGACTCGTGGGCGCGCCCCTGCCCGCGGCGGCGTCCGACGTCGGGAACCGGAACGCGGACGCGGACATGGACGTCGATCTGGACGTGGAGGGTGTGCCGACGGCGCCGCAGGGGCGGGCCGCGCGGCGGCGCCAGTTGGCACGGTGGAAGAAGAACCAGCGCCGGGCCGTGGTCGCGACCGCCGTGGCGCTGGTCGGTGGCGGTCTGACCGTCGTCGGCATGGACCGGCAGTCCACCGACCGCACGCAGGCGGCCACCGCTCCGGACACCGAGAGCCTGGGCGCCGTGGAGGAGCAGGGCTCGCAGCGCGGCCGTACGTCGGCGACGGAGACCGACGACGCCCGGCGCGCCTCGGACAGCCCCGCCACACGGTCACCGGGCAACAGCACCTCGCGTGATCGCGCCCGTTCGGCCGCCGGCGCGCCGAACGCCGGCGCCGACAACCTGAACTCGTCCCGTACGGACTCCTCGACACCGTCCGCCCAGCGGGCGCGGACCGGCGGCTCCTCCGGCACGGGCAAGACGGTCACCGACGCCGTCACCGGCACACCGACTGACGAGGTGACCACGCCTCCAGCCACCGACGACTCCGGCTCCTCGACCGGCACAGGCACAGGCACCGGCACCGGTACGGACACCGGCACCGAGGCCGGCACGGGCTCGGGAAGCGGGACGGACTCCGGATCGGGATCCGGTTCCGGCTCGGGCACCGGCGCGTCGGACGGTTCGAACTCCGACACGGCGACGACGTCACCGTCCGGTCTGTGCCTGCTCGGCCTCGTGTGCGTGAGCTGACGACGACCAGCCGTCGACGGACGGGCTGACCACCTGACGGTGGTCAGCCCGTCCGTCGTAAGAGCACCAGTGCTCGTCGGCCGTGGGACGTGCAACCGCGTCCCCCGGCGGCCGCCCCTATCCCCTCGCCACCCGGTGAGGCCCCAACTCCTCCAGTACATCGCCCAGTTGTGCGGCCGTGAGGGCGGTTCCCGGCAGGGGCGGGGCGTGGACGATCGAGGTCTTCGGGGGTCTCAGGCTGTCGAGGAAGAGGGCGAGGGGACGGCGCCAGGCGTCGGGCGTGGTCGCGGCGGTGAGGGCGGGGACGGCGCGGCCCAGGGCGGCGAGGGCGAAGAGGACGTCCTCGGTGGTGATGTCGGGGCGGACGGTGCCCTCGTCGCGACCGCGCCCCAGCAGGTGGTCCACGGTCCGCCGGTTGTGCTCGTGCACGTCGTCCAGGACGCCGACGCCCCGTACGTGCGTGGTCATCAGGTCGTTCGTGCCCCGGTCGGCGGCCAGCGTCGCGAAGACCACCGCGAGGTACTCGTTCAGCCCGGACCAGGCGTCCGACGCGTCCCTGACCCGCTCCCCGACGGCCATCGTGTCCGTGAGCTGGTCGCGGAAGACGGCGTCGATGAGGGCGGCGCGGGTCGGGAAGTGCCGGTAGAGCGTCGCGTTCCCCACCCCCGCCCGGCGGGCGATCACATCCAGCGGTGCGTCGAGCCCCTGCTCGGTGAACACCTCGTGCGCAGCCGCCACCAGCAGCTCCCAGTTGCGCTGCGCGTCCCGCCGCCGTGGCGGCGGTGTCGCACGGTCCGCACCGACGATCATCCTCATCCTCCACGATCAACGGGAACCGCTCCCCGGCGCCGATACCCGATGTTATCGTCGACCCATAAAATGGGGATCACTCCCCACATAGGTCACTCCCTCCCCAGCCCAGTCCCCGCGCAGGTCAGTCACCACACAGCTCGTCACTCGCTCGTCACTCCCCTCAGACCCTGGAGCCGCGAACAGCCCCTCCCGACCTCCCACCCTCCGCGACCCGAAAGGCGACGACCAGGCCATGCGAGCACCCACGCTGGACGAACTGGCCCCCGACGGCCACGACTTCGCGACCGACCCGCACCCCGTGTACGCGGCGCTGCGGGCGAAGGGACCCGTGCACCGGGTGCACATCCCGCACACAGGTGACTGCTGGCTGGTGGTGAGCCGGGACGCCGCGCGGGCCGCTCTGACGGACGCCCGGCTGAGCAACGACATCCGCCACTCCGCCTGGAACACCGACGGCGGGAACGCGATCGGCGTCAACATGCTCCAGAGCGACCCGCCGCACCACACCCGCCTGCGCCGGTCGGTGGCCGCGCACTTCACCCCGGCCCGGACGGCCGCGTTACGCCCCCGGATCGAGGAGATGGCGTCCGGCCTGCTGGCGGACCTGCCCGCGCGGGGCACGGTGGACCTGGTGAGCCGGTACGCGCTCCCGCTCCCCGTGGCGGTGATCTGCGAGATCCTGGGCGTCCCCGCCACCGACCGGACCGTCTTCCACGACTGGTCGACGGAGCTGGTGATGCCGACGTCGCCGGAGGCGGGGGCAAGCGCGGCGGCGTCCCTCGCCGACTACCTCACCGACCTGATCGCCCGCAAGCGAACCACTCCCGACGCCACCCTGCTGAGCGAACTGGCGGCGACCGACCCCGAGGCCCTCTCCTCCGAGGAACTCCTCGGCATGGCCTTCCTCATCCTGGTCGCGGGCCACGAGACCACGGTCAACCTCATCTCCGCGACCGTCCACAGCCTGCTCACCCACCCCGGTCAACTGGCGTCACTACGCGCGGACCTGACCCTCGCCGACGCGGCCGTCGAAGAATCCCTGCGCTACAACTCCCCCGTCCACGGCACGGCGTTGCGCTTCGCCGCCGAACCCCTGGTCCTCGCCGAGACCCCGATCTCCCCCGGCGACGCCGTCCAGGTCTCCCTGGCCGCCGCCTCCCGGGACCCCGCCCACTTCCCGTCCCCCGACCAGTTCGACCTCACCCGCCGCCCCACCTCCCACCTGGCCTTCGGCCACGGACTCCACCACTGCCTCGGCGCCCCCCTCGCCCGCACCGAAACCACCGTCGCCCTGCGCCTCCTCCTCCACCACCACCCCCACCTCACCCTCGCCACCACCCCCGACTCCCTCACCTGGCGAACCAGCCCCCTCCTCCGAGGCCTGCCGGAACTGCCGGTCCGCCTGGGGTGAGCTGCGCGCGGGACGCACCGCTACCGTGTCCTCGCATGACCGACTCCGACATCGAGATCGAAATCACCGCAGAGCTGGTGCACGACCTTCTCGAGGACCAGCATCCGGACCTCGCGGCACTGGCCGTCCGCGAGGTGGCGGGCGGCTGGGACAACCACATGTGGCGCCTCGGGGACGAGTTGGCCCTGCGCATGCCGCGCACGGAACGTGCCCCGGACCTCCAGGTCAAGGAACGCCGGTGGCTGCCCGTCCTGGCCCCGCGCCTTCCGCTCCCGGTTCCGCTCCCGGTGCGGGTCGGCGAACCGTCCGCGCGCTTCCCGAGGCCCTGGAGCATCATGACGTGGGTCCCCGGCGAGCCCCTCGACCGCAGCTCGATCAGCCGCGGCGACCACGCGGCCGACACTCTGGCGGGCTTCCTCAGGGCGCTCCATGTGGAGGCGCCCGCCGATGCACCGACCAGTTCGGACCGTGGTGCTCACCCCAAGGAGTGCACGGACGGCTTCGAGGAGTTCCTGCGGGCCATCGCCCCCGGCGGCACCGCCGCCGACGTCCGGGCCGTCCGGGCCGTCTGGGACGATGCCGTCGCGGCCCCCGAGTGGGAGGGCCCGCCGGTGTGGCTGCACGGCGACCTCCACCCCGCGAACGTGGTCGTCTCGGACGGGACGCTCTCGGGCGTCGTGGACTTCGGTGACATGTTCGCCGGCGACCCGGCCTGGGACCTCGCGGCCGCGTGGCTGCTCCTTCCCGCGGGCGCGGCCGCACGGTTCTTCGAGGTGTACGCGCGTACCGACGAGGCGACGATCAGGCGCGCCCGAGGGCTGGCCGCGCTCAAAAGCCTCATCCTCATCCTCATGGGCCAGAACGGGGAACGGGGCCTCCCGGGCGGCAAGCCGACATGGGGCCCCGCAGGCCGAGCGGCACTCGCCCGTGTACTGACATCCGGCTAGAAGTCTCGGACCGGCCCTCTTCCGCCCCGGCGGCCAGAAGCCCCGGTGATCGGCCCCCGCGGGCGTCGGGAGAAGCTTGGGGACGTGTCGTTGCCCCCCAACTTCCAAGGAGACGACCGGAGATGACGAAGCGGCTGGTGCGGAGAGCGGTGTTGCGCGGTGGGCTTGCCGGAGGGCTGGCCCTGGCGGGCGCGGGTGTGGGGGCGGGGAGTGGGGCCGCATGGGCGGCCGGCGCCGGGCCGGAGCCTCGTGAGGGGGCCGGTGCGGAGGTGTACGTGCCGATCGCCGTCGGGGCCGGGGGCGGGCCCGTCGGGAGCGATCGGGTGCATGTGCTGAAGGTGGGGCCCCGGGACGCGGGCACCGTCCTGGTGCTGGTACCGGGGATGTTCGGGGCTGCCAACGACTTCCGGCTGATGGCCCGGGATCTGGTGGCCGCCGTGCCCGGGGTGCAGGTGTGGGCCGTGGACCGGCGCGAGGAGAACCTGACCGACCGGAGCGGGTTCGCGGGCACGGTCGACCCCGTCGCGTACTACCTCGACGGGCGGTACCGGGCGTGGCAGCCCTCCGCCGCCGGGTTCGTCGGCGGGTGGGGGCTGGAACGGGCACTGGAGGACCTGCGGTGTGTCGTGCTGGCCGCTCGGGCAGGTGGACGGCGACGGGTCGTGCTCGGGGGCCATTCCTGGGGTGCGACCAGTGCGTTGGCGTATGCGGCCTGGGACTTCGGCGAGCGGGCGGGGTACCGGGATCTCGCCGGGCTGGCGGTCGTCGACGGGGGCGTACGCGGGGCGTTCGAGGGGACCGGGGCACCCGTGCAGGACTCGCCGGAGGAGGTGCGGGAGCGGCTCGCGGCCATCTCCGGCGGGCGGGTCTTCGACATGACACTCAGCGGGGTGGGACTGGGCACCCGGACGGAGAGCACGCAGATCTGGTACCAGCTCGCCGGGTGGTACGCCCATCACGATCCCGAGGGCCGGTCCGTACTGCAGGACCGGGTGCCCGAGGCGCTCCGCGTGCCGTTCCCGGTGACGAACGCCGCGCTGCTGGGAACCTTCGTCGACGCCGGGTTCGGCTGGCCGAACGACATCAGCGTCCACTCGGGACGACTCGCCGCTGAGGGTGAGGGCGCCGATGACGGCAGTGGTGTACGGGGGTGGGTCGACGACGGGATCACGCCGATCGCGCGCGTCGCCGAGGCGTACGCCGGGCCCGTGCCGGGCGTGTGGGAGTGGTACTGGCCCGCCCGGCTCTCCGTCGACCTCGACGTCAGCGACGTCTACGCCGACACCGACCTCGCCCGCTCCCTCGGCCTGCGCCTCCGTCACGCCGCCGGCCTCGACACACCCCTCTACGCCTTCCAGACCAGCTACTCCAAGGGGACGGTCGTGGAGGCCGCCCGCCGCGTCACCGCCGAGTCCCGCATCCCGTACGCCGTCTACGAGACCGACGAGACCATGAACCACCTGGACCCCCTCTTCGCCGCCACGGCCCACAACACGGCCACGCGGACACTGGCGGAGTTCGTGAGGAGGGTGGGGGCGGCGGAGACGCGGTGACGGTCGGCGTGCGGTGACGGTCGGCGTGCGGTGACGGTCGGCGTGCGGTGACGGTCGGCGTGCGGTGACGGTCGGCGTGACTGACTGACGGCTGGAAGGGAGGCCGTCCTGCAGCGAGGCTGGGGCCGGGCCCGACGTCAGGTGTAGACGATCGGGCAGCCCCGGCGTATCGAGTGCTGGGCGGCGCGCAGGTACAGGGCGACGTAGAAGGCCGTGTCGAGGTCGTCGGCCCAGGGGCCGGGCCGGGTCGCGGCCAACCCCTTCGCCGCTCCGTCCAGGAACCACATGGTCAGACCTAGGTGGTCGCCCATACCCGGGACCTCGGCCGTGGGCAGCTCGACGGCCGCCGCGAGGCGCTCCGCGAGCACCAGCATCTGTGGAGCACCGGCGACCATGATCGAATCCGTGTAGGCGGACTCGACGTCCAGCCGGATCTCCTCCTCCAGCGAGAAAGGCACCAGCACCGACCAGCCGCACAGGATCTCCGCCTCCTCCAGCGTGAGGTGGGCGTCGCACAGCCTGCTGAACCCGTCCATCGGCGGGATCAGCTTCTCCTCGAACACCCTCCCCGAGCCATGGACGAAGCCCGTCTCCCCGGGCACCGCCGCGGGCCCGTACTCCGGCAGCCCCCGGCGTCCCAGCTCCTCGTTCAGCGCGGCGGCGACATGCCCCCGCCCTCCCTCCTCCTCACTCGCCTCACCGAACCATTCCTCCGCCTCGACACTGACCAGGTAGATGCCCATGGCCGGAACGTACCGCCCACCAGGCGGGCTGCGTGAGTTCCTGATCCAACACGCTCCGGTACGCACGGAGTTGGTCCCTATACCGTTGCCCCGTCACCTGTCGTTCGTGGAGGTCACCCGTGTCGAGTGAGTCGAATAAGACAGACGAGTCGGTAGAGACCGTGCTCACCCACATTCCGCCGGACGGGGTCGCCCCGGGGAACGGCTACAGCCATGTGGTCGTGGGTGAAGGCCGACTGGTCGTCATCTCCGGGCAGGTGGCGCTGGACGAACGGGGAAACGTGGTCGGGAAGGGCGACGCCGCCGCGCAGGCCCGCCAGGTCTTCGAGAACCTGCGGCGCTGCCTGGCGGCGGGCGGCGCGACGTTCGCCGAGGTCGCCAAGCTCACCTTCTACGTCACCGACGTCGCCATACTGCCGGAGGTCCGGGCCGCCCGCGACGCGCACATCGACACCGCGCGTCCGCCTGCGAGTACCGCGGTGCAGGTGGCCGCCCTGTACCGCCCGGAGCTCCTGCTGGAGGTAGAGGCCCTCGCCATCATCCCCCGGTGAGTCGGCCAGTCCTCGGCCGAGTGGCCCCCGCGTCCCTCAGTTCAGCTGCCGCAGCCTCCGCCCACGGCTCTCGGCGATCCGCAGCGCCTCGCTGAGCGCCTCGGTCAATCGCTCGGCCAGGAAACGGAGTTCGCCGCGTGGGGCGTCGGGCAGCAACTCCCGTGCGTGGTCAAGGAGTTCCGTCCCCATGCCGAGCTGAACGGCTTCGGTGGCATCGGCCAGCCGGGACACCGCTCCGCCCTCCTCGTCGGTGACGAGATAACAGGGGCTTCCCTCCGGCCCCGGTCCACGGCAACAGCCGCACCTCGTCCTCTCCCGCCGCCGCCATCAGGCCGCCACCTCCGTCCCGTGATTCCAGTACGGCCCGGGTACGGCGGTGACGTACGGGCGTACCGCAACGGTGGCGGCACCGTCGAGGAAGCCGTGGAGGCCGTAGGGACTGCGGTGGACCGGGAGTGTGCACCGGGGAGGAGGGGCGAGGACGGGAGGGGCGGGTAGTGGCGCACAGGGGCGCGCGACACGGCGATGTACGCCGGTGGGGTTGAGCACGAGGCCCACCCACGCGAGGAGACGACCGATAAGGTCGGTCACTGTCATCAGCTCCGATCAGGTTCCGCTGGTGGCCGCGCCCCCGGACGGCTTGCTCCCGTCGCGGGGGTTTTCGCATGCAGCACAGTACAGGTAGCGAGCCAGGCGTACTAGGGTAGCTATCCCTCGCACTGGTGTCCTGAGTGTGCGCATGGTGGTGTGGTGATGCAGTTCGCTCCCGACATCCCGCGCTGGCGCCAAGTCGCCAAGATCATCCGCAGCCGTATCGACGACGGCACCTACACTCCGCGCACGCGCGTACCGTCAGTTCTTCAACTCACCGCCGAGTTCGGCATCGCCAACGCAACCGCGCAAAAGGTGCTCCAGAACCTTCGCAAGGAAGGCCTCATCTACACCGAACCCGGCCTCGGCTCCTTCGTCGCCCAGAACCCCCCGGCGTCGGCCACCACCACAGAGAGCGACTGACCACCGTGCTCATACTCATCCTGTCCGTCGTCATCCTGCTCGCCCTCGGTGGCTGCGTCTGCGTCTACTGGACGGCCCGGGGCGACGCCCCGCGCTGGGCACGCGGCGTGGCCAAGGCGACCGACGTCGCGAGCAACGTGGTGCTCCGGGCGAACAGCAGGACCCGTTCCGGCAACGGCGGGGGCGACTAGGGCGTGCCAGTGCGTTGGCCTACGCTGCCTGGGATTCCGGCGGGCGGGCCGCTTACCGGGATCTCGCGGGGCGGGCGGTCGGCGACGGCGGCGTGCGCGGGGGCGTTCGGGGGGACCGGCGGGCCCCTGCACGCACACTGGCGGAGTTTGCGGGGAGGGTGAGGCAAAGGCCGTGAGCCGGTAGCCGTCGGCCGCCGTCGCGAACGCTTCCGCGAGCCGGTCTCCGGCCTCCATCTCTTTATGCGGCGCCGAGTCCTGGCACAAGCGCACGCGTTCGCCCGACTTCGAGATGTCACCGGTCGGAGACATGGGTTGGGTCCGGGCACGTTCCTCGCGAGCGGTGGAGGCCGCCCCGGACCCACCCGACAGACGCCTCGTGCGACGAAGGCGGAACAGGCACGCGAAACCCGCGCCTCGGCCGTCACCCCAGAGCACATCCGGCCCGCCGGCCCCTGCCCCCGTCGGACCCTCCGGGGCGACGACCCCGACCTCCACTTGCTTCTGAACTACACGCCCGCGCCGGAATCGGACGTCACGACGCCGCCGTCGAAGTCCTGCTCGCACTCCACGGTGCCCTGGTTACCGGTGATGAGGCCGGACGTACCGTCGCCCTCGCCGGCGTCGGCCGCGGTGTTGATCACGGTGCAGAAGCTGCCGACCGCGGGCGTGTCCTCGGCGTGCGCGACGGTGCCGCCGACAGCGGTGCCACCGATCATGACCGCTGCGCCGGCGACCGCTACCGCGGCGGCCTTCATGAGCTTGTTCATCACGTCTCCGATTCCTTCGTGCGCCATGTCCCTTACGGCCATGACTGGGCAGAAAATAGCGTCTCGCCCACTTTCCCCAGCGTTTGCGACACGTATGGGACCTGGATTTGCGAAGCGGGCGGGCCGCCGACCGCGCTTTCCGCACGGACGTGCAGGTATCTGCCCCTCTCACGTCCCTCAGTTCGACTGCCGCGGCATCCGCCCATGGCCCGGCCCTCGGTGATCCACAGCCTCGCCGAGCGCCTCGGTCAACCTCTCCAGGCGCGGGACGGGCGGATCTCCTCCTCGACCCGGCCCATGCGGGGCAGGTTGGATGGGGACCACTTCTCCGGGAGACGGCGGAAGGCCGGCTCGACGCGGTGGGCGTCGAGCCGGCCTTCCCTCGGTGTCCGTCGGTGCGGCCGGTGTCAGTCCGTGCCGGACTCCATCGCCGCGCGGTCCAGCAGCGCGTCCTCCTCGGAGACCGCGCCCCGGGAGGCGATGGCCTCGGCGCCGCCCTGGGGCAGTTCCGGCATGGTGCCGATGAGGCCGGTCGCGGCGGCCTGGGAGGCGCCGATGGTGGGGCTGCCGGTGCCGATCAGGCCGAGGCCGGCGTACTGCTCCAACTTGGCGCGCGAGTCGGCGATGTCGAGGTTGCGCATGGTGAGCTGGCCGATCCGGTCCACCGGGCCGAAGGCCGAGTCCTCGGTGCGCTCCATGGACAGCTTGTCCGGGTGGTACGAGAACGCCGGGCCCGTGGTGTCGAGGATCGAGTAGTCCTCACCACGCCGCAGCCGGAGGGTGACCTCCCCGGTGACGGCCGCGCCGACCCACCGCTGCAGGGACTCCCGGATCATCAGGGCCTGCGGGTCCAGCCAGCGGCCCTCGTACATCAGGCGGCCGAGGCGGCGGCCCTCGTTGTGGTACTGGGCGAGGGTGTCCTCGTTGTGGATGGCGTTGACGAGGCGCTCGTACGCGGCGTGCAGGAGGGCCATGCCGGGGGCCTCGTAGATGCCGCGGCTCTTGGCCTCGATGATGCGGTTCTCGATCTGGTCGGACATGCCGAGGCCGTGGCGGCCACCGATCGCGTTGGCCTCCATCACCAGGTCCACGGCGGAGGCGAACTCCTTGCCGTTGATGGTGACCGGGCGCCCCTGGTCGAAGCCGACCGTCACGTCCTCGGTGGCGATCTCGACGGCCGGGTCCCAGAACCGGACGCCCATGATCGGCTCGACGGTCTCGACACCGGTGTCCAGGTGCTCCAGGGTCTTGGCCTCATGGGTGGCGCCCCAGATGTTGGCGTCGGTGGAGTACGCCTTCTCCGTGGAGTCCCGGTAGGGGAGGCCGTGGGCGACCAGCCACTCCGACATCTCCTTGCGGCCGCCGAGCTCGGTGACGAAGTCGGCGTCCAGCCAGGGCTTGTAGATGCGCAGGTGGGGGTTGGCGAGCAGGCCGTAGCGGTAGAACCGCTCGATGTCGTTGCCCTTGAAGGTCGAGCCGTCGCCCCAGATCTGGACGTCGTCCTCCAGCATCGCCCGGACCAGCAGCGTGCCGGTGACGGCACGGCCGAGGGGGGTCGTGTTGAAGTACGCCCGCCCGCCGGAACGGATGTGGAACGCGCCGCAGGTCAGCGCGGCCAGGCCCTCCTCGACCAGCGCGGCCCGGCAGTCGACCAGGCGCGCGATCTCCGCACCATAGGTCTTCGCGCGGCCGGGCACCGAGGCGATGTCGGGCTCGTCGTACTGGCCGATGTCGGCGGTGTAGGTGCACGGGACGGCACCCTTGTCGCGCATCCACGCGACCGCGACCGAGGTGTCGAGTCCGCCCGAGAAGGCGATGCCGACGCGCTCGCCGGCCGGAAGAGAGGTGAGGACCTTGGACATAGAAATATTATGCATGCCAATGCATGATCATGCAAAGGCGATTCGTCTCCACCGTCGGGCTCAGGAAGTTCCAGGGGGTGCGGGTCGGTACGGCCGGCACGGCACCCCTACACAAGCCCCTTGGGCAAGCTGACCCCCTTCCCGGCCAGGTGCCGCAGCGTCGCCGCGATGGAGTGGCAGTCGAAGAGGGCGGAGTGCTCGTCACCGGGGGCGGGGCGGGGGAGCCCCAGGGTCTGCCAGAGGCGGCCCGAGTTGACGGACGCCGTGGCCGGGGCGACCGCGTTGAGCCAGGGGCGGATGTTGACGAAGCCGGGGGTGAGGGCGTTGTGCTCGATCTTCTCGCCCCGGACGCGGGCCCAGCCGATGTTCTCGCCGAGGACGAGCATGTCGTTGCCGTAGGAGAGGACGGACCGGCCCCGGCAGAAGGCGAGGAAGTCGCTCAGGGCCTGGGCCGGTGGGAGGCCCTCCCGGTCGACCGTGCGCTGGTCGATGCCGGTGAGGGTGGTGAGGAACGGCGAGAGTCGCGGGTTCACCACCGGCCGGACCAACGCCTCGTACTCCTCGACGACCGAGTACTCCTCGCTCATCCGCAGGGCGCCGATCTGCACGATCTCCCGGAGCTGACCGGGTGCCGACCAGTCCTGTTCCATGGCGCCCGGCCAGGTCGTGAACTCCAGGTCGAAAATGACGAAGGTGGGCAAAGCGCTGCGCTCCCTGCGGTACGAGTACGAGTACGAGTACGAGGACGAGTACGGAAGCGTTCTACCCACCGGCGGCCGTCGGGTCGGTACGGTCGTCAGTTCGGGGCAACCGCCTGGATTCCGGTGGAAAGGTCCACGCCCACCAGGCCGTCCGGGAGGATCCGCGCCGCGTCCCTCACCGACATCCCGGACTTCAACTCCGCCCCCGAACCGGAGACAGACCCCGTCTCCGTCTCCGTCTCGGGCGTCGGGCACAGCGCCTCCGCGATGTGCCCGTTGATCGCCGCGTCGATCGGGCTGGGCTCCAGGGCCGTGCCGTCCGCGTTGAGGCGCTGGTACTTCATGAGGTTCCAGCCCATGGAGAGCTGACGGTCGCCGTCCTCGCTGGTGAGGCTGAGGGTGCCGGCGCCGAAGACTCCGCCGTCGTGGCCCCAGAAACGCCCGCAGCCGGGGAGTTCCAGGGTGTAGATACCGAGGCCGTAGTCGATGGCCGCGCCCGGGGCGACCTCCACCGGGACCGTGTGCCGCATCTCGGCGAGCGACGCCGGGCCGACGAGGTCGCCGGTGAGCAGCTTGCGGTAGAAGCGGTTGAGGTCGTCCGTGGTGGAGACGATCGCGCCCGCCGTGTAGGCCCACGACATGTCGTAGACGCTGTAGTCGCGGGGCGGGTCGATGAGGCCGTAGAACGACTCGTACATCTTGGGGTGCGGGCCCTTGATGTACGGGCTGCGCGGGTACGAGGTGTGCTTCAGGCCGGCGCGGTCGATGACGTGACGGGTGATGTACGTCGACGCCTTCTGGCCGGTCACCTTCTCCAGGATGAGCCCGGCGATGACGTAGTTGGTGTTGGAGTACCTGCCCGGCTGCGCGCCGGGGCTGCCGGTGGCGGGGGCCGCGAGGCCCAGCCGTACCAGCTCCTCGGGACGGATCGAGCGGAAGCGCTCCTCGTCGAGGCTGGCGGTGGAGTTCCGGGCGAGGGAGGGGAAGGCGCCGAGGATGTAGTCGCTGATGTGGCTGGTGTGGTTGAGGAGCATGCGTACGGTGATGGCGTCACCGCGCTCCCGGGCGTCCCCGCCCGAGCCCGCCCCGCCCGAGCCCGCCCCGCCGGAGCCCGCCCCGTCTGCGGCCGTCCCGTCTGCGCCCGTCCCGCCGAACAGCTCCGGAACGTAGTCCGTGACCGGCGCGTCGAGGCTGATCCGGCCCCGCTCCACCTGCTGCATGATCGCCACGGCCGTGAACGTCTTGCTGATGCTGCCGACGCGCTGCCGCATGTTCGGGGTCACCTTGCGGCCGGTGTCCACGTCGGCCAGGCCGGAGGCGCCGGCCCAGCGGTCGCGTCCGTCCCGCACCGACGAGAACGTCCCGTACATGCCGGCCGCGTGGATCGCGTCGAGCGTGCCGCGCAGCTCGGTCCGGTCCAACCCGGTGGGCGCCGGGGCCGTGGTCCCGGATCCGGGCGCGGCCGACACCGTGGGCGCCGCCGTGGCGAGCAGAAGTGTGGTACCCAACGCGGTTCCGACGAGACGCTTGATTCGCATGTGCTGTTTCCCTCGTTCCATGACGCTCCCGATGGCCCCGGACGGTCAACTCCTGGGCGCTGCAAGGGAATTGTCACGGCAGATCGATGTGCCTTACATCGTTCCCGTGGATGAGCACCTTCACGGCGGGGCCATGACATCTGTCATGACATCCGTCGCGACAGCGGTGAGTCGCAGGGCCCCGCGAACAGCGGTGATGAGGGGAGGTGTCAGAACGTCAGCTTGACTCTGTCGGGGATCTCGGAGTTTGCCGGTGCGCCTGCGTGATCAGCGGTGCGCGTGGCGCGCCGCGAGCTCAGCCAGACCTCGGGCGGCGGCAACGAGCACAGGCTCGTGGCTGTTTCTTGTCGGCCCCCAGCGGGGCTGGGGTGCGTGCATGCGACACGTCGCCCAGTACCACCTGGTGATGGCCGTGATGCCGGAGGTCCGAGATCGTTGGGTGGGGCGACTAATTTACTTGCCGCTGGGGTGGCGGGCGGATTGACTGACCGGCTATGAACCTGGCACAGGCGGCCGAGCGGCTCGGGTTGGGGCAGTTGCTGGATGCCCCGCTGCTGCTCAAGGATGACGAGCAGAGCCCGGTGTGGAAGGCCGTTACTGACTCCGGCTCATGGGTGGTGAAGATCGCCCAGCCCTGGGGTGACTTCTGGCTGCCCATGGCTGCCCAGGCAGGGGCGCTTGAAGCCGCCGCATGGGAGACCGGTGTCGCGATGCCCGAGCCACAGTCGACGACTCTGGAGGAAGCGGGTCTGTGGCGACCGATCGGGGACGGTTTCTACGCCCGTGCGGTGCGCTTTGTCGAGGGCGCGCATCCGACCGCGCCGACGTCGGAACCGTTGGCCGCCTGGGCCGGCAGGCTCGTCGCTGACCTTGCACGGTGCGCCATTCCAGCCGACCCGACCGTCGATGGCGACTACCGGTCGCACCCCCAGGAGGAGTGGGAGGAGTGGTTCGCTCAGGCCGAACGCCTCGAGGTCCTCAGTTCCGAGCATGTCCGCATCCTCAAGCTGTCGGTGAAGCAGGCCGAGGCCATGGTCGAAGACCAGCAGGAGTTGTGGCGATCCAAGTTGGTCATGCATCGCGACATCCGGCACCAGAACATTCTGACCAGATCCGGTGGACCGGTCCTGTTGGACTTCGATGCCGCCGGGGCGCAGGACCCGTGGTGGGAGCTGGTCTTCACCGCTTTCCATCTCGCCGGCTTCGACCGCGGCCAGGGAGTGCCCGACCGCCGTATCGTCGAAGCGTGCCTCTCCGGGTATGTCGCTGCGGGAGGGGCAGTCGGGGCGGTCGACGAGTCGGCGTTCACCGGTATGTTCGCCGGGCGCGTGGGAGCGGCGGGTTGGCAGCTGTGGATGGCCTGCGGCCACCGGGGCGGGAGTCCGGAGTACCAGGCCGGCTTCGCTCAGACACTCAGGGAGTCGGTGGGGGCGATGGCCATGATGCGCAAGGCCATGCCGACCTGGTCCACCTGGCTCAAGGCCTAAGCCGGGGACGCTGGGCAAACAGCGTGCCCTGCAAGCACTTCCCGTCATCCAACGGCACCGGACCAGCCGCCCCAAAGGCGATGCTCATGCACACCGCCGCGCACAGCGCCAGCACCACACCCGCCGCCATGCGGGCACCGTAACGACGGGCCCCCGCCCCTCCCCTCGCTGCCCTCCCCCCTCCCCTCCCCCTCCCCTCCCGCACCCATGACCGCACAGAGTCCGACAGATTCATTGCTTCACTTCTGTTCGAAGTCCTAGGGTGTCCGGGATTTCTCAACATCATCGGACAGCATCCGACGCTCCCTCAGGTACGCGCGCCACCACATGTCGTCACGAGGAAGGCCCCGGCAATGTCCCATCCGCACCCGCACCCGCAGCCACAGCCGCAGCCCCACCCGCGCCCCCACCCGCACCCCGTCAGCCGCCGCAGGCTCCTGGAAGGCGGCGCCGCCCTTCTAGGCGCCCTGGCGGTGTCCGGCGGCACCGCTCACGCGATCCCCCGCACGGAGACGGCGACCGCGGCCGACGGCACCCCCGAGTGGTCCGGGAACATCGCGCTCTTCCAGGTCGGCGCGGAACCGCCCCACACCACCCTCATGCCGTACGCGGACGTCAGACAGGCACTCGCCGGCGACCGCACCCGCTCCCCGTACCGGCTGAGCCTCGACGGGAGGTGGCGGTTCGCCTACGTCGACCGCCCGGACGACCGGAACGAGGACTTCTACCGGACGGACGTCGACGACAGCGGCTGGGACACCATCCCGGTGCCGTCCAACTGGCAGTTGCACGGCTACGACTTCCCGATCTACATCAACATCACCTACCCGTGGTGGGGCCCGAACGGCCTCGGCGAGGAGGCCCAGCCGCCGACCGCGCCCACCCGTTACAACCCCGTCGGGCAGTACCGGCGCACCTTCCACCTCCCCAAGGACTGGACGGCCGGCGACCGCCGCACCTTCCTGCACTTCGAGGGCGTCAAGTCCGCGCACTACGTGTGGATCAACGGCGAACTCGTCGGCTACCACGAGGACTCGTACGACCCGGCCGAGTACGACATCACGAAGCACCTCAAGCCGGGGAAGAACCAGATCGCGGTCGAGGTGTACCGGTACTCGGACGGCGACTGGCTGGAGGACCAGGACATGATCCGGCTGAGCGGGATCTTCCGCTCGGTCTACCTCTACAACACCCCGGCCGTGCACCTGCGCGACTTCAGACTGGACACCCCGCTCAGCGACGGCTACACGGCCGCCGAGCTGTCCGTCACCGCGAGCGTGCGCGCCTACGCGGCCGGGCACGAGGGGGCGTACTCCGTCGAGACCCAGCTCTACGACGCCCGGGGGCACGCCGTCTGGTCGCGGCCCCTCGTGCAGTCCGTCGCCGTGGGCGGGGGCGCCTCGGCCGTCGGCGAGGACGTGACCGTCCAGGCCGCCAGGTCCGTCCCCTCCCCCGAGCTGTGGTCCGCCGAGCACCCCACCCTCTACACGGCCGTGCTCCGTCTGCGCGACCCGCGCGGCAGGGTCGTCGAGACCCTCTCCCACCGGGTCGGCCTGCGCGAGTTCGCGCTCAAGGACGGGCTGATGCGGATCAACGGCAAGCCGGTCTCCTTCCGGGGCACCAACCGCCACGAGATGCACCCCGACCGGGGCATGGCGCTCACCCGTGCCGACATGGTCGAGGACATGGGGATCATCAAGCGCCTCAACATCAACACCGTGCGCACCTCCCACTACCCCAACAACCCGCTCTGGTACGAGCTGGCGGACGAGTACGGCCTCTACCTCGTCGACGAGACGAACCTGGAGACGCACGGCATCCGGGACCGCTTCCCCGGCAACAACGCCGACTGGACCGCCGCCTGCGTGGCCCGCGCCAAGAACATGGTCCACCGCGACAAGAACCACGCCTCCGTCGTCATCTGGTCGCTCGGCAACGAGGCGGGCGGCGGCTCCACCTTCGTCGCCATGCGCGACTGGATCGAGTCGTACGACAAGACGCGCGTCATCCAGTACGAGGGCGACGACCGGCCGACCATCAGCCAGATCCGCTCGGAGATGTACGACAGCCCGCAGCGGGTCGAGCAGCGGGCGAAGGACACCTCGGACACCCGGCCGTACGTGATGATCGAGTACTCGCACTCCATGGGGAACTCGACCGGCAACTTCAAGAAGTACTGGGACATCATCCGCCGCTACCCCGTCCTCCAGGGCGGCTGGATCTGGGACTTCGTCGACCAGTCGCTGACCTGGCCGGTCCCGAAGCTGAGGGTCTTCACGGATGCCGGTCCGAGCGCGCTGAAGGGTCAACTCCTCACCGCCGCAGGAACGTTCAGCCGCAGCAAGGGCCTGTCCGGCGCCACGGGCTTCACCCGCGACCCCGCCCTCGACCTCACCGGCTCGCTGACCCTGGAGGCGTGGGTCACCCCGCACGTCACCGGCGGCCACCAGCCGCTCGTCGCCAAGGGCGACACGCACTACGCGCTGAAGCAGACCGACAACAGCGTCGAGTTCTTCATCTACGGCGGCGGCCAGTGGGTCAGCGTCAGCTGGGGCGTCCCGGCCGACGGCTGGACCGGCCGCGAACACCATGTCGCCGGGGTCTTCGACGCCGAGGCCGGGTCCCTCACCCTCTACGTCGACGGCGAGGTGAAGGCGACCCGCACCACGACCCGGCGGCCCAGCGTCAACACGGCGCCCCTCTCCCTCGGCACCGACACGGACAACCCGACGCGGGAGTTCAGCGGCACGATCCGGCGGGCCGGTGTGTACGCGCGCGCCCTGAGCGGCACCGAGCTGGCGTCCGGAGGGCGTGGGCCCGGGGACGAGGGCGTGCGGTTCTGGTTCGACGCGGCGACGGTGAAGGTGGGGGAGCGGAAGCGGGAGGGCTTCGCGAAGGAACGTTCGTTTTTCGCGTACGGCGGCGACTGGGGCGACAACCCCAACGACGGGGCCTTCGTCGCGGACGGCATCGTCAAGGCCGACCGGGGCCACACCGGCAAAGCGACCGAGGTCAAGCAGATCTACCAGGCGATCCACGCGGCACCGGCCGCCGGCGCCGGCACCCTGACCTCGCGGACGGTCACCCTCACCAACGAGTACCTCTTCACCAACCTCCGCGAGTTCGACGGGAGGTGGGCCCTGGTCGCCGACGGCAGGGAGATCCAGCGCGGCCGTCTCACCCGGTCCCAACTGGACGTCGGCCCCCTCTCCACCAAGGACGTCACCGTCCCCTTCCGCCTCCCGTCCTCCCCCGCGCCCGGCACCGAGTACTTCCTCCAGCTCTCCTTCACCACCAAGGAGCGCACCCCGTGGGCCAGGGCCGGCTTCGAGGTGGCCAAGCAGCAGCTCGCCGTCGACGCGGGGAGCCCGGCGGTGCGGCCCGTGCCGCTGGCGGACGTTCCGAAGCTGACGTACACGGACGGGGCGGACAGAATCACGGTCACCGGCAGGGCCTCGTCGAAGGGCCGCGGCTTCTCCGTCACGGTCGACAGGGCGAGCGGCACCATCACCTCGTACAAGGCGGGCGGCGTCCGACTGATCGACTCGGGCCCCGTGCCGAACTTCTGGCGGGCCCCCACCGACAACGACCACGGCAACGGCCAGCACACCCGCAACCAGACCTGGCGGGACGCGGGCACGAACCGCAAGGTGACGGACGTGACCGTGCGGGGCATCGCCGACCGGGCGGTGGAGATCAAGGTCAGCGGCACACTGCCGACGACCGTCGAGTCGACGTACACCACCACCTACACGGTGTTCGGCAACGGCGAGATCAAGGTCGACAACACCCTGCACCCGGGCGCGGCCTCCCTCCCCTACATCCCGGAGGTCGGCACCCTGCTCCACCTCCCCCGCCGCCTCGACCGCCTGCGCTACTTCGGCCGCGGCCCCGAGGAGAACCACTGGGACCGCAACAACGGCACCGACGTGGGCCTCTACTCCGGCACGGTCGCCGAGCAGTGGTCCGGCTACATCCGCCCCCAGGAGAACGGCAACAAGACCGACGTCCGCTGGGCCGCCCTGACCGACCGCGACGGGGCCGGCCTCCTCGTGTCGGGTGACTCGCTGATCGAGGTCAACGCCTCGTTCTTCACCCCGGAGGACCTCTCCATCGGCCTCCGCCACGACTACCACCTCATCCCCCGCGACGCCGTCGTCCTGCGCGTCAACCACCGGCAGATGGGTGTCGGCGGCGACAACAGTTGGGGCGCCCACACCCACGACGAGTTCAAACTCTTCGCCAACCGCGACTACTCGTACACGTACCGGCTGCGGCCGCTGGGGGACGTGGACGACGCGATGAGGGCGTCGAGGAGGCCGACGGCCACGAAGTAGCCGTACCGGCGGAGGCCCTGCTCGACCGGTGACCTCCGAGCCGCGGCCGGCACGTCCGGGGAGGCGTCACGCCGACGCCTCCCCGGACGGCGCCGTTCACACGGCGGATACGGTCCGGCTGCCGTCAACCTGTCGGCCCGCTCCCGAAACCACCTCTGCCACACCCGTTGACTTCGATCTCTCCCGGCTCTATTTTCGGCCAGCCGATACGTTCGGCAAGTCGATCCTTGTTCGAGATATCGACCTCCGATATCCATCGAAGGAGCCGCATGTTTCCCCCTCCCCGCGCCAAGTCCTCCGAATTCAAGAGCCGTTGCAGATCCGCCGCCGTGCGCGCCCTCGCCCTGGCGACCACCGCGACGGCCGCGCTTCTCTTCGCCCAGCCGTACCAGGCGACGCCGGCGCCCGAAACTCGCCTCGACGCCGCCCCGGTGGCGGTCACCGACCGCCAGATACCCGTACCCGAGGCCCCCATGGGCTGGGCCTCCTGGAACGCCTTCGCGGCGAAGGTCGACTACAACGTGATCAAGCGGCAGGTCGACGCGTTCGTCGCGGCCGGGCTGCCCGAGGCCGGCTACGAGTACATCAACATCGACGAGGGCTGGTGGCAGGGCACCCGCGACAGCGCGGGCAACATCACCATCGACGAGGCCGAGTGGCCCGGCGGTATGAAGGCCATCGCCGACTACATCCACAGCAAGGGCCTGAAGGCGGGCATCTACACCGACGCCGGCAAGGACGGCTGCGGCTACTACTTCCCCACCGGCCGCCCGGCCGCGCCCGGCAGTGGCAGCGAGGGCCACTACGAGCAGGACATGACCCAGTTCTCCCGCTGGGGCTTCGACTTCGTGAAGGTCGACTGGTGCGGCGGCGACGCCGAGGGCCTCGACCCGAAGACGACCTACCAGGCGATCAGCGACGCCGTGACCAAGGCGTCGGCCACCACCGGCCGCCCGCTCGCCCTCTCCCTGTGCAACTGGGGCTTCTCCAACCCCTGGAACTGGGCGCCGGGCATGGGCCCGATGTGGCGCACCAACACGGACATCTTCTTCCACGGCGGCACCCCGTCGTACAACAACGTCCTGACCGCCTTCGACCGCAACATCCACCCCACGGCCCAGCACACCGGTTACGTCAACGACCCCGACATGATGGTCGTCGGGATGAACGGCCTGACCGCCGCCCAGAGCCGTAGCCACATGAACCTGTGGGCGATCTCCGGCGCCCCCCTCCTCGCCGGACTCGACCTCACCACGCTGACCCCCGAGACCACGAGCATCCTCACCAACCCCGAGGTCATCGCCGTCGACCAGGACCCGCGCGGCCTCCAGGGCGTCGAGGTCGCCGAGGACACGCGCGGCCTCCAGGTCTACGGCAAGGTCCTCTCCGGCACCGGCAACCGCGCGGTCGTCCTGCTCAACCGCACCTCGACCACGCAGAACATGACCGTCCGCTGGTCCGACCTGGGCCTGACGAACGCGACGGCGACGGTCCGGAACCTGTGGACGCGTACGAACGTGGCCACCACCGGCACCAGCTACACCACCAGCGTCCCGGCGAACAGCTCCGTCATGCTCACCGTCAAGGGCGGCACCGAGCAGTCGGCGAGCACCTACAACGGCACGGCGAGCTTCTCCGGCGTGGCCGCCGGCAGCGCCGGTCTGAAGACGGTCGACGTCTCGTACACCAACAACACGTCCGCCCCCGTGAAGGCCACCCTCACGGTCAACGGCCAGACGTCGACGAAGGTCTCCTTCCCGCCGACCGGCTCGTCCCCCGGCAACATCTCCGTCGCCGTGTCCCTGAAGCAGGGCAGCGCCAACACGATCGCCTTCTCCGGCGCCCCCGCCCTCGAAGGCATCGTCGTACGGCCCCTGCCCGGCAAGAACGGCACGCTCGTCACCGGCACCCAGTCCGGCCGCTGCGTCGACATCAACAACAACACGATCACCAACGGCACCGACGCCCAACTGTGGGACTGCAACGGCGGCCAGAACCAGGTCTGGCAGTACAACAGCGCCCGCAAGGAGCTGGTGGTCTACGGCAACAAGTGCCTGGACGCGTACAACCGCGGCACCACCAACGGCACCCGTGTCGTCATCTGGGACTGCACCGGCGGCACCAACCAGCAGTGGAACGTCAACAGTGACGGCACGCTCACCAACGTCAACGCCGGCCTCTGCCTGGACGCCTTCGGCGCGGCCACGGCCAACGGCACCAAGCTCGTGCTGTGGGCGTGCAACGGCCAGAGCAACCAGAAGTGGAGTCTGACATGACCCCCGTGAACGGACAGCCGCACGAGGGCGGCCTCTCCCGCCGCCTCTTCCTGGGCGCGGCGGCCGCCACCCCCCTCGCCGCGACCGGCGTCCTGACGCTCGGAGCCGGCACCGCCCACGCCGCCGACTCGGCGTACGCGATGGTCTACTTCACCGAGTCCAACACCATGCTGGAGGCCGACTACAACCTCCACCTGGCCGTCAGCCAGGACGGGCTCAACTGGACCCCGCTCAACCAGAACGCCCCCGTGGTCAACACGACCCTCGGCGCCGGCGGCATCCGCGACCCCTTCGTCATGCGCAAGCAGGACGGCACCTTCGTGGTCCTCGCGACCGACCTGAACGGCACCGACTGGACCCGCACCAGCGTCAACATCCACGTCTGGGACTCCACCGACCTGCGCACCTTCACCGGCTACCGCCTGCTGAAGCTGCACAACATGACCAACACCCACAGTTGGGCCCCCGAGGCCTACTGGGACGCCGGGCGCGGTCAGTACGGCATCCTCTACTCCTCGGTGAACAGCAGCGGCCACAACGTCATCATGGTCAGCTACACCACCGACTTCCGTACGACCACCAGCCCGCAGGTCTTCTTCGACCCCGGCTACGACGTCATCGACGGCAACCTCACCATCGGTGTGAACGGCGTCAACTACCTCTACTTCAAGAGGAACGGCACCCTCGTCGGCGCCCGCTCGACGACCCTCAACCCCGGCAGCTTCACCGCGTTCAGCACGGCGGTGAACCACGGCGGCACCGAGGCCCCCACGGTGGTGAAGTCCCTCACGTCGAACACCTGGTACCTCTGGGGCGACACCTACACCCCCAACGGCGTCTTCTACGTCTGGCAGACGAACGACCTGGCGTCCGGCACCTGGACGGCCCTGGACCAGAAGCTCTACACCCAGCCGCTGAACTCCAAGCACTGCGGCATCCACCCGATCACCTCGACCGAGTACAACAACCTCGTCACCAAGTGGGGCGCCCCCACCTGGAACCGCCTCAAGTCCTACAACTTCCCGGCCCGTTACGTCCGCCACGCCGGTTTCGCGGGCCGTATCGACGAGTACCCCTTCGACCCGTACCCGGACTCCCAGTGGAAGCTGGTCCCGGGTCTGGCCGACTCCTCCGCCGTCTCCTTCCAGTCGGTCAACTACCCGACCCGCTACCTCCGCCACTACAACTACAACCTCCGTCTGGACCCGAACGACGGCACGTCCACGTTCGCCGCGGACGCCACGTTCACCCGCGTCGCCGGACTCGCCGACTCGTCCTGGTCCTCCTTCCGCTCCTACAACAACCCCACCCGCTACATCCGCCACTCCAGCTACGCCCTGCGGATCGACCCGATCTCGACCGCGACGGAACGCGCGGACGCGACGTTCCGGGTGGGCTACTGACCCGGACACCGAACCGGCCCGGAGCATCGGCTCCGGGCCGGTTCCGCACGTTCCCGGGCCCGGCACCGAACCCATCGGCCCCCTCCGGCGTCCCAGTACCGTCGCTGACTCGAAGGGGGCACGCATGGACAGGCGGACGGACAGGCGGACACGGGCCAGGGCCGGTGCGGCCGCGGTCGCGATGGGGACGGTGCTGGCGCTCGGCGGGCTGCAGGGCGCCAGCGCCGGAACCCGGACGGCCGAGGACGTGTCGGCCTCCGCCGAGGTCTGCGTCGGCGAGCGGCCGGAGGGCAGCCTCGCCGGCCACGGCGCCCCGGAGGACACCCCGCTGGACCGGACACTGGGGTACGTGGACAAGGTGGCGTACGGCCGTCACGCCGAGGTCTTCACCGGGTTGGTGGTCGACGAGGACGCGGGGACCGCGGACATCTACCGCATTCCCTCGGTGGCCTTCGACTCCGACGTCTGCCGGGCCGCCGAGAAGGGCGTGACCCTGCGGCTCCACGACAGGGACATCAACGAGGCGGACCTCACCGCGCTCTCCGACCGCATCGCCGACGACATGGGCCGCTGGGACGGCACGTTCGACATGCGGCAAGTCGGCCTCGACGGCACCGGTCACGTCCACATCGGCGTCGACGACCCCGTCACGGCCGAGCCGATCCTCCGGAAGGCCTACGGCGAGGCGAACGCCACGTACCTCCGCGTCACGCACGCCCCCCAGGCGTACTTGCAGTGACGCGGGGTGCAAGCACCCATGAGATCCGCTATAGTTGATCACGAGCCGCTCACCGGAAAAGCGAAATACCGGTAGCACTCGATGCGTTGGTGGTCCAAGGAAAGACGCCCCGCTTCCTGCGGGGAAATGCAGGTGCAAGGCCTGCCCGGCGCTCCACTCCGTGAACCCCGCTTCGTGACACACGAGGCGGGGTTCACGCGTTGTACGGGCCGGCCTCGGCAGAGGCAGGTTCGAGGCCACGACGCGGCCTCGCCGTCGAACGTCGCCGCCCTGTCTCGCGTCTCAGTGGTGACCGTCTTCGAAGGGGACCACCATGCCGATGACCACCGCCGTACAAGTACGCCGCCGCGCGGTGTCCGCCGTCGTGTCGGCCGGGACGGCGCTGTGGGCGCTCTCCGGATGCGCGGAGGGGTCGGGGACGGCGGGCGCGAACGCGACGACAGGGCCGGCGTCCGCGTGGGAGGAGCCCGCCGCCTACCGGTACACGCTGGAGTCGAGTGAGGGTGAGCGCTCGCTGATCGGGGCCTTCGAGGTGACGGTCCGGGGCGGGAAGGTCGTGGCGGCCGTCGGGGTCGACGAGAGCGGGCGGCGGGTGGTGGAGCGCGATCTGGGAGAAGTGCCCACCATCGCGGCCCTGTTGCAGCAGGTGGAGGCGGCGCGGAAGGAGGGCGCCGACGCCGTGGACGTCGAGTACGCGCGGGACGGCCGTCCGACCGGCATCTCCATCGACTGGGAGGAGAACGCGATCGACGACGAGGAGGCGTACACCCTCAGCGGCTACGAGGCGCTCGGCTGACTCAGATCCCGGATCGTGCCGCCGACCTTGGCCTTCAACGGTTTCAGCACCTCGGGCTTGGCCGAGATGGCCCAGCGTGGACCGACCAGGTACTTGCCGCCGTACATGGCGGCGGACTCCAGCCAGACTTCCTTCAACTCGTCCTTGGGGAAGGTGGTGATGAGGTAATCCCCCACATCGGTCTGGCACACGCCCTCGCGCAGTTCCTCCGCCTCGGTCCGGATCCTCACCTCGCACCCGGTGAGTTCGGCGATCACCTCGACCTTGGCGGGCGCGACCACCGCGGCGACCGGGCTGGACCCGTCCGTCGCCCTGTCCGCGGCCCTGTCCCCACCGCCACCACCACTGCACGCCGCCACCAAGGGCAGAACAGCGAGGCCCGCGGCCAGCGCGACCCCACGCGACAGCTTCCTCACCACGTCCCGTCCTCCGTTCGCCTTCCAGGCACTCGGGTCCTCGTACTGCGCGCACTCGACATGGAGTACGGACGAAAGCCGCGGAGTACTCAGTCGGCCGTCGGCCCGGCGGGCAGACTGCGGGCATGCTGCTTCCCGCGCGGGCCGTCGCCGTCACCGCCCTGATCGAAGTCGTCAGGGTCTCCGCTCTTCCGGCCACGCCGGACGCCCCGTACCCCGGCGAGGTGGTCGGCCACTGGGCCGGGGACGAAGTGACCGACGCCCTGGCCCTGGTCGAGACCCTGCCCGGCAGCGCACAGCACCGCTGCGGGTTCTCGCCGGGCTGGAGCATCCGGGCGTACGAGGACAGCCTCGAACTGGACTTGTTCGAGGCTGCCTTCTGCTTCACGTGCCATGAGGTCCGGATGCGGGGAACGGCTGTGCCACCCGCACTGACCACACAGTTCTTCGACGCGGCCGCCCCGCAGGCCCAGGCCCTCCTGGCCCGCTTCCGCGAGGTGGCTCGTCCGGCGCGCTGACCGCGTACGGCACCCGGGCCGACTCCCGCTCGGCCCGCCGCCGCCGGGACAGGGGCGAGCGCGGGCCGCGCTCGCCCGCACCGGCTCGGCTACCCGCGTGCCCCCCGGCGTCGCGTCACCACGAAGATCGCGCCGCCCGCCGCGACGAGGCCGGCCGCTCCGATGGCGATCGGGATGGCGTTGCCGCCGCCCGTCTCGGCCAGGTCGCCGCCGCCGCCGTTCGGGGTCGGGGCTGCCGGTGTGGAGGGCGAGGGGGAGTCGGTCTCCGACGGGGGGTTCTCGTCGGAGGGCGGCTGCTCGGCCGGGGGCTTCTCGTCGGACGGCGGCTGCTCCTCGGCCGGCGGCTGCTCCTCCGCCGGGGGGTTCTCCTCGGCCGGAGGCTGCTCCTCTGCCGGGGGGTTCTCCTCCGCCGGCGGCTGCTCGGTCGTCGTGCAGTCCTTCGTGCCGCCGTTCCAAGCCGCGATCAGCTTGTCCTTGATGACGGGGCGGTCGGGGCCCTTGGGGACGTCGCCGTGTTCGAAGCCGTCGGCCGCGTCGAGCTTGCCGTCGAACTTCACCTTCCCCCGGTACAGGTCGATCTGGGCGTAGCAGCCCGCGTCGGGCACCGCGATGTCGAGCGAGTCGGTCGCGCCCGGCTTGACGGTGACCGTGTCGAAGTCGACGAAGACCTGCTCGCCGGAGGTGGCGAAGGTCGGGCCGTGGGCCAGGTACGACGCCAGGGAGACCGTGCAGGTCGTGGCGTCGGAGGCGGCGCGGACCTTGATGTGGACCTTGCCGTCGTCGGTGGGCTTGAGGTTCTGGTCGTCGAGCTTGACCCAGTCGGCGAACTGCACGCCGTCCAGGGAGAACTCGCAGCGGTCGGTCTCGGTGGCCGTGCCCGCGCCCTGGCCGGGGGCGTAGCTCTTCCGGCCCCAGCCGTCGCCGCCGGGCGTGCCGGTGGCGAAGGCCGGACCGGACACCGCCGCGCTCAGCGCGAGGGCGGCGATGCCCGTCCCCACCAGGCGGCTCACGATGACACGTCTCGCTATGGACATGCGGATCCATTCTCGAACTCGGAACGTACGAGACCCGGGGCGCGGCGGCAGGACGGCAGCACGAGGCCGCGCCGGGCCGCGCCGGGGGTGAGTTGTCTAGGAAAACACCGGGCTCATGGGTCACTTGAGCCACACGGTCCGCACATCGTTAACCAAGGGGTAGGGGCTGTCAACCTCGGGAAACGTCCTCTCCGGCGGCCGGACCGGCGGCCTCCGGACCGCCTGCGCCCTCCGCGCGGCACACAGGGGGAACACAAGGCGAACATAAGGGGACAGAGAGGGAATCAGACCCTCCGGCACCTTACGCGCATCCCATCGCCGGACCGCCGAACGGCAAAGGGTTCACCAACCCACCACTTTGCCGTGGCAGTTGAAATGGGACGGATTTGACAAGCCCCTCACCCGCTCCCGAACCTACGTTCATGACATCCATTTTCATTTTCGGCGTCAAGGGTGCCGCCGACGACGAGCGGGGTGAGTGCCCATGCGTGTGGCCTTCGTAGGCAAGGGCGGCAGCGGCAAGACGACCCTCTCCGCGCTCTTCGCCCGCCACCTCGCGCGGTCGGGCGCACCGCTCGTGGCGATCGACGGGGACATCAACCAGCATCTGGCGCACGCGCTCGGCCTCGACGAGGACGACACCTTCACAGCGCCCCCGCTGAGTTCGCGCACCGCTGAGATCAAGGACCATCTGCGCGGCACGAACCCGCGGATCGCCTCCCGCGAGGCCATGGTCAAGACGACGCCGCCCGGCCGGGGCTCGCGTCTGCTGCGGCTCCTGGGCGACGACGACATCCACACCCGGCACGTCGAGCGTGTCGCCGGGGTGCCGCTGATGGTCACCGGCGCCTTCGACGAGAGCGACCTCGGCGTCGCCTGCTACCACTCCAAGCTCGGCGCGGTGGAGCTGTACCTCAACCACCTCGTCGACGGGCCCGGCGAGTACGTCGTCGTCGACATGACCGCCGGGGCGGACGCCTTCGCGTCCGGGCTCTTCACCCGGTTCGACATGACCTTCCTGGTCGTGGAGCCGACCCGCAAGAGCGTGTCCGTGTACCGGCAGTACCGGGAGCACGCCGCCGAGTTCGGCATCCCGATCGCGGTCGTCGGCAACAAGGTCACCGGCGAGGACGACCTGCTCTTCCTCAAGGAGCACATCGGCGACGACCTGCTGACGCACTGCGAGCAGTCGTCGTACGTCCGCGCCCAGGAACAGGGCCGTGAGCAGGGCGAGCTGGAGTCCCACAACCGGCACGCGCTGGGACTGCTGAAGGCCGCCGTCGACGCCCGCACGAAGGACTGGGCCGCTTTCCAGCGCCACGCCGTCGAGTTCCACCTCCGCAACGCCGCCGCCTGGGCCAACGACGCCACCGGGCACGATCTCGCGACCCAGGTCGATCCCGGGTTCCGTCACGGCCCGGAGGCGCTGACCGCCACCGGGTCCTGCGCCACCGAGTCCCCTTCCCCCTCCGCAGTCTCCCTCTGAACAGAACAGGAACACCCATGTCGCTGGACGTCTCCCCGAAGCTGCTCGCCGACGCCGAGAAGGACGAGGTGCGGGAGGAGGAGTTCGTGGAAACGGTGCGTACGTCGCTGCCGTACGCGTACGACCTGATCGCCTCCCTCGTCGGTGAACTGCGCGCGGGCACCGGAGAGTTCGCGGACAACCAGACCCCGCCGCCGTCGGAGAAGGAGCGCGGGCAGCTACTGCGGGCGCTGTCCAGCGACGCGATCCGGGGAAGCCTGGAGCGGCACTTCGGGGTGGCGCTCGCCTTCCAGAACTGCCACCGGGTGGCGGTCTTCCCGGCCGAGGCGCGCGGCAGCCGGACGTACAACCGGTTCACCTCGCTGCGCTCGCAGATCCTCAACCAGTCCCCGGAGTTCCGCGACTGCTGACACCCGTGCGGCGGCCGACCCCTGCTCGGCTCCCACCGGCCCGATTCGGCCATCGACGACCCCCTCCGCACCCCCTCCGCACCCCCTCGCGGAGGGGGCGGCCTGTTCGACACGCCGGAGCTCAGGGGGCGTACGGGGGCGCATTACCGGCGTACGGCCGTGTGGCCGACCGGGGGTGGAGGCGGCCATGTGTGCGGCTTCGGGGTGTTCGTACGGGCGACTTCGTCCCGATCGCGCCCGATCCCGCCCCGCCCGAGGGGGCTCACGTGTGGGGGTTCCGTGTCTCTCCGTGGCTTTTACGTGGCGAATGCCTGCCGGGCCACGCGCCAGGGCGTGCGGCCGTGCGATGTGCGCCGTCACGAGTTGGCCTCTCTGCGATCACACAAGGTGAATAATGGGGCCAGAGGGCGTCTCAGCGACAGAGAGGGTCGCCGTGGGGACCGACAGGGACAGTGCCGTCACCCGTCAGCGCTTCGACGTGGCCGACGCCGCGCCGTTGTTGATCGACGCGGACGGGTTCGTGACGAGCTGGACCCGGGACGCGGAGCGGCTCTTCGGGTATCGGGCGGCCGAGATCCTGGGCCGCAGCGTCCGTACGCTCCTGGTCCACGAGGACGGCGAGCGCATCGGCAGGCTGGCCGAATCCCGTCGCGCGCTCGGCGGCTGGTCGGGCATCCTCACCGCCCGCCACCGCGACGGTCACACCATCAAGGTGATGGTCCGCGTCATCCCGACCCGTGAGGCGGCAGCACCGACGCCCCCGGCCGACCCGGCCCCGCCCCGGCCCGCCCCGCGCCCCGGCCACCCCGACGCGCTCCGGACGGACGTACCGCCACCCCCTTCCGCGACGCCGGCCCTCAGGGCCGATCGCGCCTCGGCGACTCCAGCCCCGCCCCAGGCCGAGCGCACCTCGGCCCGGCACCCGGGCACCTGGCCGGCCGCCGGGCCCCCCGCGGGCCCACGGCCCGGGCCGACCGCGCACGCCCCCGTGCCCACCCCTCCGCCGGCGTCACCGGGCACCCCGGGACGGTTCGCGCCCGAGGCCGGGCGCGGGGCCGGCCGGCAGCCGGGCTCCCCCTCGGACGTCCGGTACGGCGGCGGTCCGGCGGCGGCCCGGCGGACCCCGTCCCCGCCGCCACGACCCGAGCCCCGGCCCCATCCCTCGCCGCCACCCTCCGCCTCCGCCTCTCCCTCGGCCCCCTCCACCTCCACCGCCGCCTCCTCCGCCTCCTCCGCCTCCGCTTCCTCTCCCGCCCCGCCCTCCGCCTCTCGCCGGCCCGCCCACTGGGTGGCCCTCGTCTCCGACGCCACCGAAGCGGCCGGGTGGGACATGAGCCGCAGTGTGCTGGAGCGGATGACCTCGCGGTCGCCCGTCGGGATAGCGATCGTGGACACGGAGCTGCGGTTCGTGTGGTCCAACGCGGCGTTGGAGCGGTTCGGGGGCGGCCGGGCCCACGAGCGGGTGGGGCTCCGGCTCGCGGAGGTGCAGCCGGGCCTGGACGCCGAACGCATCGAGGCGCAGATGCGACAGGTCCTGGAGACCGGCGTGCCGGTGCTCGACTACGAACACGTGGGCCGGATCCGGTCGGCGCCGCACCGCGAGACCGCGCACGCCATGTCGTTCACCCGTCTGGAGGACGACCACGGCCGCCCCATCGGCGTGTACTACACGGTGGTGGACGTGTCGGAACGGCACCGCGCCCGCACCCGGCTGGCCCTGCTGGACCGGGCCGGTGAGCACATCGGCCGCACCCTCGACGTACGGCGGACCGCGCAGGAGCTGGCGGACCTGGTGGTGCCGGCGCTCGCCGACTTCGTCACCGTGGACCTGCTGGACTCGGTGCTGCGCGGCGCCGAGCCCGGCCCCCTCGGCGACGGTTCCGTACCGCTGCGGCGGACCGCCCAGCAGTCCGTACGCCCCGGCGTGCCGGAGGCCGTCCTGGAGGTCGGCGCGGTCGCCTCGTACGCGGCCGGATCGCCCCCGGTGCGGGCGCTGGTCAGCGGGCGTTCGTGGTCGGAACCGGAGTTGGACCCGCTGTCGGCGGAGTGGGCGAGGGCGATCCCGGGCGGCCGGCCGGTGCACGCGGACGCCCTCGGCCTGCACAGTGTGATGATCGTGCCGGTGCGGGCGCGCGGGATCACGCTCGGCATCACCACGTTCTTCCGGCGCGACCGACTGGACCCCTTCGACGCGGTCGACCTGGGCCTCGCCGAGGAGTTGGTCGGCCGGGCCGCCGTCTGCGTCGACAACGCCCGCCGGTACACGCGCGAGCGCGACGCCGCCCTCGTCCTCCAGCGCAGCCTCCTGCCGCGCCGCCTGCCCGAACAGGACGCGGCCGAGGTCGCCGTCCGCTACCGGCCCGCCGATGAGCTGACCGGGCTCGGCGGCGACTGGTACGACGTCATCCCGCTCTCCGGCGCCCGTCTCGCCCTGGTCATCGGCGAGGTCGCGGGCCACGGCATCGACGGCGCCGCCGCGATGGGCCGGCTCCGTACGGCGGTCCGCACCCTCGCCGACCTCGATCTGCCGCCGGACGAGGTGCTCGCCCACCTCGACGACATGGTCGCCAAGTCGGCGCGGCAGGAAGGGGCGGAACCGGGCGGGGGCAGCGTCCACACGGTCGGGGCCCGCTGTCTGTACGTCGTCCACGACCCGGTGTCCGGCACCTGCGCGATGGCCGCCGCCGGCCCGTTCGCCCCGGCCCTGGTCGCCCCCGACGGCACGATCTCCTTCCCCGAGCTGCCCGCGGGTCCGGCCCTCGGTGTCGACGGGCAGCCCTTCGAGGCGGCGGAGGTGGAGCTGCCCGAGGGCACCGTCATCGCCCTGCACACCGACGGACTGCTCGCCGAGGCCTCCCAGGAGTCCCTGTGCCGCGCCCTGGCCCGGTCCGAGGAATCCCTGGACCGGCACGCCCAGCGCGTCCTCGACTCGCTCTCCCCGGCCCGCCCCACCGACGACGTGGCGCTCCTCCTCGCCCGCACCCGGCGGCTGCCCGCCGACCGGGTCGCCTCCTGGGAGCTGCCGGCCGACCCGGCGCTGGTCGCCGAGGCCCGGAGGACCACCGCCCGGCAGCTCGGCCTGTGGGGGCTGGACGAGCTGGCGTTCACCACCGAACTGGTCGTCAGCGAACTGGTCACCAACGCGATCCGGCACGCCGCCGGGCCCATCCGGCTCCGGCTCATCCTCGAACGCACCCTGATCTGCGAGGTGTTCGACGGCGGCGCCACCGCGCCCCATCTGCGCCACCCGCGCACCACCGACGAGGGCGGCCGGGGTCTCTTCCTCATCTCCCAGTTCACCCAGCGCTGGGGCACCCGCTTCCTCCCCGAGGGCAAGGTGATCTGGGCGGAGCAGTCGCTGGCGGAGCAGTCCCCGGCGGACCCGTCGATCTGAGTCGCCGTCAGTCGGGCGTGTGCTCGTACTCCGCGCGAGCACACGCCCGCTGACCCGACCGGATGAACACGTTCGCGGTTCACCCCCCCCTCCCCCCTCCCTGGGATCTCCGGGTTTCCGGCGTCACGCGCCCCTGCGCGGCTCCCCGTGCCCCGTTCGGCCTGATTAGTCGCACCGGGCACTTCATATGAATGCAGGGTCGGCTTCGGGCACCGGGCTCCGTCGCCTCGGCAGGACACCAGGAGAAGAGGGATGTGGTGAAGCGAAGAACACCGGGGGGTGTGGGTCTGACCCTGGCCGTCTCGGCGGCGCTCGTGGTCGGACTGGCCGGTGAGGCGGTCCCGGCCGCCCCCGGCGCCCAGAGCGCCACGGACGGCAAAGCACCCGGCGACGGCACCGTGACCGTGCAGGTCGTCAACGAGGTGGACGCCGACGGAACGTACGACCATCCGCTGGAGACGGGCCGTGAAGGCGTCCGGGTCACGCTGACCGACGACAGCGGCACCTTGATGACCCGCACGACGGACTCGTACGGCATCGCCCGGTTCCACACGGCCACGTCAGGGCTGCGGGGCGGGAGGTACCGCGTCCAGGCCCACAACCCCGCACCCGGCACCCTCCAGCCTGCGGTCGCGGGCCAGGGCACCGGCGCGGACGTCATCCGCGGCACCGTCGGCTTCGTGAACGTCTCCCACGACCGGAACACGACGTACACCACCGGCTTCTGGGAGTCCGGGGAGTACTGCCAGGAGAACCCGCACCTGGTCACCTGCAACCTGACCAAGGGCGACGCGCCCGACACCCACAAGGGCCTGGTCCGGTTCCCGGGGACCTTCACCGACGGACACCCCGGCGGCACGGTCACCCGGCTGACCAACAACACCCAGCAGGGTGCCGTGTTCGGCATCGGCACCGACCGCACCGGCAACACGTACATGGGCACGCTGGTCAAGCGGCACGCGGCGTACGGCCCGGCGGGCGCGACCAACACGGTCTACCGCCGCCACAGCGCCTCCGGGGTGAGCACCTTCGTCACCCTGCCCGGCGAGCTGACCCCGCACGACCCGAGCGACCGCTGGCTGCGCGACGACGCCGTCTACGCCAAGGTCGGCCGCGAGGGCATCGGCGACGTCGACGTCTCCGGCGACGGAAAGACCCTGTACGCGGTCAACCTCAACGACTCCAAGCTGTACAGCGTGCCGATCCACGGCACCGGCGACGAGGTCTACCCGGGCATGTTCCGGTCGTTCGCCATCCCCGAGCCCGACACCTGCGTCGGCGCCTGGCACCCGTACGGCATCGGGGTGCGCGGCGGGCGGGTGCTCGTCGGCGGGGTGTGCGGCGCGGAGAACACGGTCACCACAAACGCCCCGTGGGGCGACCCGTCGCAGGTCACCTCGCACGTCTACGAGTTCTCGCGCGGCAAGTTCCACCCCGTGTTCCGCACGGCGATGAACTACCCGCGCGGCTGCGCGTACCGGTTCCGGGGGCTGCCGGCCTCCGACTACCGCTGCGCCAAGCCCTCGACCGTCGGCGAGCCGATGAGTGCCATGTGGGAGGCGTGGAACGAGCGCGTCCCCCAGCACGAGGAGCGTTCCTACGTCTCCGCGCCGCAGCCGATCCTGTCCAACATCGAGATCGCCGACAACGGTGACCTGATCCTCGACTTCCGCGACCGCTTCGGCGACATGCAGGGCACGGCGACCTACCCCCACCGCCGTTCCCGCCCCCTGGTCAGCGCCGTCGCCGCCGGTGACGTCCTGCGCGTGTGCGGGTCGCATGCGACGTACACGCTGGAGAACAACTCCCGCTGCGACGCGCTCTACGGCGCGCGGCCGAACAACGACCAGGGCCCGGGCCACGGCCAGTTCTACGCCCACTCGACCAGGCTGTCGGACGCCTACCACGACCAGGTCACGCAGGGCGGCACGGTCCTCCAGCCGTACCGGAACAAGCTGTGGAGCACGGTCTACGCCCCCTTCGACCTCCACCCCTGGGAGCAGGGCGTACGCCGTTGGAACGCCGACAACGGCACGACGGAGGGCAACCTCCTCATCCAGCAGACCTGGAGCGGCGGCGCCGCGGCCCGCGCCATGCTCTTCGGCAAGGCCAACGGGCTCGCCGACCTGGAGATGGTCTGCGACCAGGCGCCCGTCCAGCTCGGCAACCGCGTCTGGTACGACGCCGACGGCGACGGTGTCCAGGACCCGTCCGAGCCGCCCCTCCCGCGGGTGAAGGTGACGCTCGACCCGTTGTCGGCCGGCAACCGGATCACCACCTACACGAACGCCGACGGCGAGTACCGCGTCGGCAGCGCACAGGGCCTGAGGCCGAACACCACCTACGAGGTCTCCTTCGACCACAGCGGCGTCAGCACGAGCACGCTGCCCGCCCGCGCCCCGCACACCGCCCTCAAGTGGACGGTGCGGGGCGCCGGTGCGGACCGCGCGATCGACTCCGACGTCGACAGGCACGGCCGGACCACGGTCCACGTCGGCGACGCCGGTTCGGTGAACCACTCGGCCGGCGCCGGCCTCACCGAGCCGGTGCGGCTGACCCTCGAGATGCTCGACAGGAAGAGCGGCAGACCACTGGCCGGCGCGGTCGTCGAGGTGTGGCAGGACGACAACGGCGTCCGGGGCCTGCAGCGGTACGGCATGAAGAAGGACAGGTTCGTCAACGACTGCGCCACCTCCCGCACCGGGCGCTGCTCCTTCGGCTCGCTCCTGCCCGGCCCCTACCTCCTGGTGGAGACGGACGCCCCCAAGGGCTACCTCAAGCCGGAACAGCCGATCAGCGGACCGTACGCCCTCACCCCGAGGAACGCCTCCGACGGCGTCGGACTGCTGGTGAAGCTCTCCAACCAGAGAGGAGAGCGGTGCAAGGGCAAGAAGTGCTGACGCCCTGACCCGAGGCCGTGACGAGGCGGGCCGCCCACCGGTGACACCTGTGAGCGGCCCGCCTCTCGTGCGGCCGGCGGGATCGTGGACGTGGCGTTCGATGCGCCCGTTGCCGGAAGAGTCTCCGAGGGAGGGAAGGTGCAAGAAGTTCCCTCTGTGACGTGGCCGTGTCATTACTGGGTTCTTCTTGTCAGTAGCGGACGCTAAGTTGGGGGGTAGATCGCCGCCGCACCCGGGGCACGGGGCTCTGTCGGGAAAGCGGCATCGGGAAGGGCCGACCAATGACCAAGAGGTCTGACGCAGGAGAAACGGCTTGCGCCTACCGGCGCACGGGGGCCGATCCGATCAGGGACATCAGCAGGCTCAAGACACTCACCGACCGCGAGAAGGAAGTCCTGCTGCTGCTCGGCACGGGCCTGGGGAACAGGCAACTGGCCCGTGAACTCGGCATAGCCGAGCGGACGGTGAAGGCGCATGTAGCCCGCATAGTGGAGAAGCTGGAGCAGCAGACGCGGCTGCAGGTCGCGGTGCTCTCCGTCCTCGCCCATGAACTGCTGTGCGCCGATCCACACTGCGCCTGCGGTTCCGCCATGAGCACGTCCCGGCTCGTCGGAGCGTCCGCACACTGACCGCCGTGCCGCGGGGAGCCCTGCGAAGGGCTCTTCGCAACAGAGAATGCGACGTTCACTTGTGGAAATCTTGACCATTCGCCGAAGATCGGGCACACCCGCTCGTCGGCGACACATCGACCGCACATCGACCACGGCACGAGGGTGAGAGGAGGGGCCCGGCGACGGGCCCCTCCTCCGCCGTACAAGGAACCAGTCACGGGAGTTGAGGATGAGACGCCCTTCGAGGCGGGGGCAGGTCGCCCTCGCGGCGGGGGTGAGCGCCGCCGTGGTCGCCGGGGTGCTCATGGCCCGGGAGGTATCCTCCCCCGCCCTCGACGTACGGCCGGCCGTGCGGGCCGACGACCCCGCCTGCACCCGGATGGCCGACCGCTACCCCGCCCGGCTCGTCGGCGAGTCCCGCGATCCCGTCGCGGTGACCGGCACGGCGTCCTGGGGCAACGGCGGTGTGGTGCTGCGCTGCGGCCTCGAACCACCGGGCGAGACCGCCGACCCGTGCGTCGAGGTCGACGGCGTCGACTGGGTGTTCAGGGAGGACCGCTCCGCCGGCACCGGCTACCGCGTCCTCATCACCTACGGCCGCGACCCCGCCGTACAGGCCTTCATCGACGACCGGATCACGGCGGTCGACGGCGTCCTGGTGGGCCTCAGCGATGTGGTGCGACCGATCGAGCGGTCGCCCGACGACGAGTGCGTGGCCGCTCCGCGCTGACCGGCCGCCCGACGATCAGGCGGTTGCCTAAGCTGTACGGCGATGAAGACGAACCCACGCGCGATCCTGTGCGGGGTGGTCGCCGGGCTCGCGATGGCCGGTTGCGCCACCCCTAAGGACTTGCCGACCGACGTGGAACAGGCGGAACGGGCGCGGGCGGGCGAGGCGGCGCTGTTCCGGAGCATCCCGGCGGCCGAGCGACCCGCCGCGCCCGACTTCGCGGGCACCACCGTCGACGGCGAACCGGTCCGGCTCTCCGACTACCGGGGCCGGGTCGTCGTCGTGAACGCGTGGGCCTCCACCTGCGGCCCCTGCCGCACCGAGTCACCCGATCTCGACCGTGCCCAGCGGACGTTGAAGTCGCGGGGCGTACGGGTCCTGGGGGTCAGCACGGACGCCGCCCGGCAGAACGCCCTCGCCTTCCAGCAGGACCTCGGCCTCACCTACCCCAGCCTCCACGACCCGGGCGGCAAGCAGTTCCTGAAGCTGCCGAACGGGCTGGTGAACCCGCGCATCCTGCCCTTCACCCTGTTCGTCGACCGCGAGGGCCGGATCGCCGGGGCTGTGCAGAGCAAGGTGTCGGAGAGCGATGTGCGGGACGCGGTCACGCCGTTGCTGAAGGAGAAGGTGAAGGAGGAGGAGTAGCGTCCCCGCTCCGCTTCTTCTCCTGCTTCTCCTGCTTCTCCTGCTTCTTCTCCTGCTTCTTCAGCAGGTCCTGGAGGCGTGCGGCTCCCGCCTCGGTGGCCTCTTCGGTGGTCGTGTCGTCGATGCCGTACAGGCCGCCGTGGGTGAGGAGTGCGGCGATGTCGCCGATGCGTACGGAGACGAGGGCGAGGGTGAGGGCGCCGTCCTCGCCGTCGACGTCGCCGTTGATGACGAGCCGCAGCCCCTGCCGGGCGTCGCCGATGCTGTCGGGAATCCCGATGGGGGTGACCTCGGCGCCGTACTCCCTCCCCTGAAGGCCGCTGATGGTGAACTCCGCGCACTTGTCGACCAGTTGGCGGAAGTGGCCGAACCGGGCGTCGATGTGTGCCCTGTCGTAGGCGCCGACCTGGTAGCGCAATTGGGAGCCGTTGTCGGCGTCGTCGAAGCCGGTGACGGCCGAACCGCCCTTGGGCTCACCGAGGAGGTCCTCGGCGTACACCGCGTCGAGGAGTTCCTGGCACTCGGGGCGGTCGGTGCGGCCCTTGAGGAGGCCGTCCCGCCAGGTCGCCGCGCCCTCCGTGCCGGACCAGGCGCCGCCGAGGTCGTCCTGGCGGATCAGCGCGCCGCGGGCTCGTTCGGCCGTGAGGGCGGGAGCGGCGGCGGCGCCGGTGGGTGACGCGGAGGCCGTGGTCTCGTCGCCGTCGGCGGCCTCGGGGAAACCGCGTGGGTACCCCGGCTCGTCCACCCCGCAGGCCGCCGCGCCCGCGAGCATCCCGACACACAGGGCCCGGGTGAGTACACGGTACGGACGACGCATGGCGGAGCCTCCCGAGAGCACGACGTTTCCGCTCCTACGCCAGCACCACTCGGGAGCGCGCGCCAGCGCACGCGGGCGTATGGGTGAGGGTCCTCCCCCGGCCGGGCGCATGCCCTCCTCCAGGCGCCGGTCGGCTATCCCGGCGGGGTGGCGACCGGGGCCTGGCTGAAGGTGGGTTCCGGGGTCGCTGCCGCCGTACGGATCTCGACGGTCGCGCCCTCCGCCAGGCGGTCGTACAGCCACTGGGCGTCGGCGGGGCGGAGGCCGATCCAGCCGGGGATCACGTCGGAGGCGCCGGGATCCTCCTCGTCGGTAGGGAGGGCGGCGATGAAGAGCGCGCCGGGCAGCGCGGGCTGTGTTCCGGGGTCGCTCGGGGCGGTCCCGGGCTCGCTCGGGGCGGTCGTGGCGCCGGTATCGGCCGCGGCGTCGCGTCCGTCGCTCACCTCGCTCCCCTCGTTCCGGTCGCCCACGTCGGCGCCGCCACCCGCGGCGCTCGGCTCGACCGGGGACAGCTCCAACAGCCACCGCACCTTCGCCTCGTACGTGTCGCCCGGGCCGGCCGTCTCGCCGGTGACGCGTTCGGCACTCCTCTTGGCGGTGACGGTCATCAGGCCGGTCGGCGTCGGGGTTTCGGCGGTGACGAAGGAGACGGGCAGCACACGGCCGCCGACGGTGAGGACCCGGCGGGAGAGGTCCACGGTGGCATCGGGGGCGGCCAAGGTGGCCTCGGGGACGGCGGTCGCGGCCGGGGACCGGCTCTGTTCCGTGCCGTGGGAGGTGACGCTCAGCGTGACGAAGGAGGCCAGGGCGGCGGCCGCGCAGCCTCCGGCGACCACGGCGGCCGTACGGCGCCGGCGCCGGCGCCGGCCCGCGGTGGCCCGGACCTCGGCGCCGAACGCGGGCGCGGGCACCTCGGCGATCTCTGCCAACTCCCGCAGTCGGATGGCGAGTTCATCGGACACGGCCGTCCTCCTTCTCACCGTCGCCGGGAGCCAGCTCGCGCGCCAGCGCCGCCCGGCCACGGGACAACCGGGCCTTGACGGTGCCCACGGGGGCGCCGGTCTCGGAGGCTACCTCCTCGACACTCAAGTCGCACAGATGGTGCAGAACCACCGCCCTGCGCTGTGCCTCCGGAAGCGTGCGCAACGCCTGGACCAGCACCGCGCGCTCCGGATCGGGCCCCGGCGCGTGGCCCGGGGGCGGATCGCGGCGCACCAGCTCCAGCCAACGCCGCGCCCGCCGCCAGCGGCTCACCGCGAGCCGCATCGCCACGGTCCGCAGCCACGCCTCGGGGGCGCCGTCCGCGAGGAAGTCCCGCCGCCGGTCCCAGGCCCGTACGAAGGCCTCCTGCACGACGTCCTGTGCCTCGCCGTGGTCCCCGGTGAAGGCGTAGAGCTGGCCGGTGAGCCGGGGGAACGCGGTGGCGTAGAACGCGTCGAACTCTTCCTCGGTCATGCCCCCGCCGTTGTCCGAAGTCCCGTGCACCGCCGTGCAACCCGGTCACCCCCGTCGTGCGTACAGGTCCCGTACACACGTCGCACATCGAAACACATCGTTCGAACACGCCGCTGGGGGAAACCATGACCACGAGGAACAGGACCACGGGGACGAGGCGGGCCCGGCGCCCCGTTCGGGTGCTCGGCGCGGCGGCCGTGTGCGCGGTCGTCCTGGGGCTCTCGGGCTGTGCGGGGAGCGGGGAGGGGGTACGGATCGAGGGGTCGAGCGCGATCCCACGGGACGTGGCCGAGGTGGACGCGGCGGTCGACGTCGAGACCATGGACGTGGTCGTGGACGCGGCGCCGGGTGGCGTCGTGCCGACGGTGTCCGTCACCTTCCGCCGCGCGGTGCCCGCAGCCGAACGCCCGCAGGTGGAACGGGATTTGCAGGCCACCCTGGACATGGGGGCCGAAGGGACCTGGAGCTGGGTCGAGCCCGGCACGCGGGCCACCGCCCGGGTCGGCGCGGATCTCAGCCGCCGCTCCACGGTCGCTCACTGACCGCCGGAAAAAAGTCGCCCGCTCGTGTCATCCGCCCTGTGCGTCTGCGGGGTTTACAGGGGTGTCAGACCAACACACCTATGGGGGTTGTCCGTTCATGACCATGGCACGGATGCACAAATACGTCGCCGTCGCAGCGCTGACCACGCTGCTGGCAGGGGCGCCGACGCTGTCGTACGCCGTCTCGCGGGGGGAGACGGCGCACGGCACGGACCGGACGGTGGCGACGGGGACGGGGACGGCGGCTGCCGTGACAGCGGTCCCGGCGGCCAAGAAGGCTCCCACCCCGCAGATCGTCAGGCCCGGTGAGCACGTCGTCGCCGCACCCGGCTTCGAGCTGTGGCTGACGCCGGAGGGCAAGCACTGGGTGGACCCGGACATGCCCGACTTCCCGCAGTTCCGCAGCGTCGTCGACGGCAACATCGACCCGACCCGGCCCGGCGTGGGCATCTACGCCAGCGGGTTCGAGGGGCGCTACTACCTCTCCGGCCTGTACTACGGCGGCAAGGGCACCGCCTCCCGTGTCGAGGTCTCGACCAGCACGGGCAAGGTCCACGGCAAGCTGATGGAGCTGGCCGGGAAGCCGGGCTGGGGCGTCTGGTACGCCGTCGCCGACCTGCCCCCGCAGGACAACGGGGAGGACTTCCTGCGCGGGGTCACCGTCTACGACACCAAGGGCCGCGTCTACTCCCGGCTGACGCTGGGCTGACGCGCAGGGCAGAGCGCTCACCTGCTCGACGTGCCGGTGCGGGCGGGGGACCTGACCATTCCCCCGCCCGTACGGCACCCCTCCTCCACTCCCGACACCGAGGACCGTCGTCCGTGCCGCACGAGAAACCCGGACCACCCGACGGCGACGACTTCGCCGCGTACGCCACCGCGGCCTGGCCCGGCCTGCTGCGGACCGCACACATGCTGACCGGCGACTTCCACGAGGCCGAGGATCTCGTGCAGACCACGCTGGCGAAGGTGTACGCCCGCTGGCCGCGCATACCGCGCGACGACGTCGACTTCTACGTACGGCGCTCCCTGGTCAACAACAACATCAGCCGCGTACGGAAGAGACGCGTGGCCCACCTGCTGACGCCGTTCCTCCCGGAGCGGGTGCACGAGCGGCAGGCCGGGCACGCCGACTCGGTCGCCCAACGGGCTGCCGTCACCGAGGCGTTGGCCGCGCTGACGGCCCGGCAACGGTCCGTGCTGGTGCTCCGCTACTGGGAGGACCTCAGCGAGAACGAGATCGCCCAGTTGCTCGGCTGCTCGCTCGGCACCGTCAAGACCCACGCACGACGCGGGCTCCAGGCCCTGCGCGCCCACCCGGTGTTCACCGCCGCCCCGCCCGCGGACGGCGCCCACGGTTCCACCTCCCCCGCCTCCCGTCCGTTCACCCCGGCGCCCCCCTCGCCCGTCCCCGGAGCCCGCCCATGAACCACCCGATCTCCGGGACCGACCCGGTCCGCGCGGGAGCGGACGGCGAGGACGCCGCCGACGACACCGGGCAGCGGCTGCGCGAGGCGTTCGCCGAGGCCGCGCAGGACTTCACTCCGCCGCCCGTACCGCTGGAGGCGATCCGGCGTGACGGCCGCAGGCGGAAACTGCGCCGCCGGGCCGTCGTGCTGAGCGCCGGCTGCGGAATGCTGCTGGTTCCACTCGTGGTGCTGTCCCTGCGCCCGGACGGTCCCTCCTCGTCCGTGCGGCCCATGGCACCGCCGACGCGAAGCGGTGACGCGACGCCCTCGCCGTCGGTCTCCCCCACTCCCGCACCGCCCGCCGGGAAGGTGCGGATCCTCACGCCCGACGAGCGGGTGACCGCCGAGGACGGTACGGAGCTGTGGCTCACGGCGGAGGGCAAGCACTGGGTGGAGCCGGACATGCCCGACCTCGCTCAGTTCCGCAGCGTGACCGACGGGAACCTCGACACGAGCCGGCCGGGCGTCTCCCTCCAGGGCTCGGGCTCCGCCGGTGGCGGCTACCTCGTCCACGGGCTGTTCTACGGCGTCCACTCCGCCGCGACCCGGGTGGAGGTGACGGCCCACGACGGCAAGGTCCTCAACGGCACGGTCCTGCGCCTGAAGGGCAACACGAGCTGGGGTGTCTACTACACCCGTGTGAAGGTAGCGGAAGAGCTGGCGCGCTCCCTCGAATTCGAGAGCCCCGTGCTGAAGGTCACGGTCTACGACGCCACCGACAAGATGATCGCGGAGACGGACTTCAGCAGGTGACCCCCTCCGCCGACCCCGGGGGCGGTGGCTCCCGCGCCAGGACGGGAGTCGTCAGAGAGGGGGCTGGGCGGGGGCCGGGCCGAGGGTGGTCGTGCCGGGGGCGGTGCGGTGTCCGAGGCCGGTGCGGTAGGCGTCGAGCGCGGCTTCCACGCGGCCCCCGCGCCGGTACAGGTCCCCGAGCAGCCGGCACAGGTCGGCGAGGTCACCGGCGGCGCCCGCCCGCTCCAGCAGGCTCAGCGCCCGTACGTAGTGCTCCTCGGCGGCGTCCGCGTCCCGTGCGTCCTCGGCGATGATGCCGAGGAGGCGGTGGGCGGCGGCGGAGTGCAGTGCGCCGCGTTCGGAGCTGAGGTCGCTGAGGACCTCACGGAGCAGTTCGGCGGCCTCCTCGGACTTGCCGCGGCGGTGCAGCACATCGGCGAGTTCGACGGCGACCTGGCTGGTGTAGAGGGCGGCGCGCTTGGCGCAGAGCATGCGGCGGGCCTCGCGCAGTTCGTCCTCGGCGCGCGCGTAGTCGCCGTTCTGGGCGTGGAGGTAGCCGCGCATCCAGTGGCAGTTGGCCAGCTCGGTGCGGATCCGGAGCTGGCGGTAGAGCTCGGAGGCCTTGGCGAGCGACGCGTCGGCCTCGGCGATCCGCCCCTCGGCGATCATCGTCCGGGCGACGGACCGGTGCATACGGGCGACGAGCGCCGGGTCGCCGGACTGCGGGGCGAGCGCGAGGGCCAGCTCGGCGGCCTGCGCGGCGCGGGCGTGCGCGCCCATGTCCATGTAGGGGGCGATCACGCCGGTGTAGAGGAGGAGCAACGCGTCCGGGTCGTGCAGGCCGTTGCGGTTCAGCTCGTCGAGCGTGGATTCGTAGAGGTAGCAGGAGTAACGGAGTTCACCGGCGAGGTAGTGGGCGAGCGCGCGTCCGCGCAGGGCGGGTACCCGGGCCGACAGCGGGGCGTCCGCGAGGCGCTGCTCGGCCTGCTCGAACCGTAGCCGGGCGGTCTCCAGGTCCCCGGTCTCCAGAGCGCATTCGCCGAGCCCGAGCAGAGCGTCGGCCTGCTCGGCGACCAGCCCGTACTCCTCCGCCTCGGCGAGGACGACCGTGAACCCCTCGGCGGCGGCCTCCGTGGCGCCGCCGGCGAGGGTGCGCTGGGCGCCGGTCAGCCGCAGCCGCAGCTCGGTGGCGAAGCCGGCGGGGCGGCCGGTGGCCAGTTCCTCGTAGCCGACGCCGAGCCGTTCGGCGATATGCCGCAGGGCGGGTTCGGAGGCGCGTACGCGGCCCGCCTCCAGGGTCGAGATGTACGCCGGGGTGTACGCCGGTTCCGCCAACTGCCGCTGGGTGTAGCCCCGTTGTGTCCGCATTCGCTGCACCCTGCGCCCGATGACCTCGGGGTCGTCACGCTCGGCCATACCTGCCATGACGTAAGCATGCCAGTAAGCCCGCTTACGTCGGCCCCTTCTCCCCGACTCCTCAATGCGCTCTTGCCGTTGGTAGACCAAAGCCTTACGTTGAGCGACACGTTGAGCTCTCTGAACCCGTCGAACCCGTCGAGCCTGTCAGCACGTTCCACACGTGGGAGGTCCCCGTGATCCGAGACCTGCTCACCCGCCACGCCCGCCCCTGCGTCGCCGCGCTCGCCGCGGTGGCCGCCCTGATGACCGTGGCCAACGCCTTCCCCCGCTGACGCGGTCCGTTTCGCTCCGCTCAGAACTCGGCGGTGTCCAGCTCGAAGCCGAGGGGGGGCGGGCAGGGGCACGGTCAGCCCCATCTTGTGCTGGGCACTCTTGGCATACTCGTCGCCGGACGGCTCCGAGTACACGGTCACCTGCCCCTTCTCCCGGTCGATGAGGAGGTAGACAGGGATGGTGGCGCGGGCGTAGCCGAGGATCTTCTTCTCACGGTCACGATCGGCCGTGCTGCCGGAGGTGACCTCGGCGACGAGCAGGACGGGGGAAGGGTCGTGCCACTCTTCCTGGTCGCTGAAGCTTCCCTTGGGGGCGATGACCAGGTCGGGGACGACGTGGCCTGTCGCGGAGGAGCCGGGGACTGTCAGACCGATGCCGGTGAAATTCCGCAGGGAGTAATCGCGGACTTTCCGGCCGACCTGATGGTTGACCTCGGACACGATCTCCTCGTGTTCCCCATCGGCCGGAGGTGTCACGCAGATCTCCCCTTCGATCAGCTCCACGCGCCAGCCCTCGGGGGCCGCGGCACTGAACAACTCGAAGGCCTGCTCCACGCTTACGCCGCCCATAGCCAAGGGCTCCTCGTACTCGCCGTCAGGATCGTCGGAGGGACCGTGCATGTACTCGCCCTGGTACCCCGGCATGATGATCGGCTCCGCCGTCGCCATGACAGACTCCGTTCGCTCAGACGCGACCATCTCAGCCTAAACCGGCAGCCCGCCCAAGGAATCCGGAGCCGTTCACTCGAACGAGTGTGCTGTTACGTTTCTGTGCGGGTCGGGCCAGAGGTAGTGGTCAGTCCGCCAGGGCCGTCGCCGTGGCATGCACGAACGCCTCCGGGTTGTCGAGCATGACGTTGTGGCCGCAGTCCGGGATCGGGACGACGGACACGCCCGCCTCCCTGAGGGCGTCCGCGCCGGGGAGGGGGCCGTCGGCCTCGGGGTGGAGGTAGGTGCGGGGGATCTTCAGGTCCAGCAGGAGTTCGCGCATGGTGGGGCGGGTGCCACGCGCCAACTGGACGGCGCTGCGGTACAGGGCCTCGCGACCGGCCAGCCGCATGGTCGCCCACCACTGGGCCCCGGCCAGCGCGGCGAAGTCCTCCCGGCCTCCGCTCAGGAACTCCTCCTCGGAGTACGCCGCGATGCCGTTGCTCCCGACGACACCGTGTGTGGGCGTGAGCGGGTCGAGGTTGGAGTCGATCATCACCAACTTCCGCACCAGGTGCGGGTGCCGCGACGCCAGCACGATCCCCACCGCGCCGCCCATGCTGTGCGCGACCAGGTCCGCGCCGGTCACGCCCGCCGCCGTGAGGGCCCGCGCGAGCGCGTCGGCGTGGTCCTCCAGCGTGTAGTCGAAGTCGGTCGGACGATCGCTGATGCCGTGCCCGAGCATGTCGACCAGCAGCGAACGGCGTCCCGCGAGCAGGGGGTGGACCGCCACCTCCGTGAAGTACGCGGCCGACGTGGCACCGAGCCCGTGCACATAGACCCGGCTGGGTTCCTCCCCCGGCAGTTCGACCCAACGGATCCGGTCCCCGGCGTCCGTGACCACGGCTTCGCGCATGCGTGTGCTCCGACTCAATCGATACGTTTGCCGCTCAGAGCGAGCGGATGAACACCGCGAACGCCTCCGGGCGACCGTGAAGACGCCGGCTTCGGGGTCCTTGGAGTCGCGGAGGGCGATGTGGGGGCGAGGGGGGCGAGTGCGACACATTCGCCGCCGGTGTTGCCGCTTCAACTGCCCTTACACCACAGGGTGTTCGCCAGGCCCCGTGCGTACCCAGTGCGCTCCCCATAACGCCCCTCCGGTACCCGCTTGATCAGCTCCGCCGAATCCTCCACGGAGAGCGTGGCTGCCCGCAAGCCGGCGTAGCGAAGGGCGGCCTCGCGGATGGTGTCCGGGTTGGCCGTCATGTGGCCGGAGACCAGATCCTCGGTGTAGATGGTGTAGATGGTGTGGATGACGTCCTGGTCCCCGTCGAAGCGGAACAAGGTGAATGCCCCATCGAAGCCGGTGTGTTCACCCGCCCCGTGGGGCAGCACCTGGACGCGCGTCCACGGCACCCGCGCGCGTCGTCCGGCTCGCGGACTACGGGGCCGTATGACTCGGCCGGGGCGGTAGGTGCCGCCCCGGCCGGGGGTGGTTTCGAGTCAGTCGCCCACGCTCGGCAGGAGGGAGACCATCCTGCCGCCGTTCCGGGCGATCAGTACGCCCTCGTAGAGCAGGACCTGGGGCGAGCTGCCCCTGATGGGCCCGTACTTGCCGGTGTCGGCATGGCCGCTCCAGAGCCGTTCGCCCGTGCGCAGATCGAGGGCGGACAGATCCCCGGTCGGGCTGAAGAAGTACACGGCGTTCTGACCGGCCGACACCACGGGAGCAGCGATGCCTTCCGCCATCGTCTCCCTGTCGGGCATCTCGACGCCGACCGGGGCGGCCCACAGGGTCTTCCCGGTCGTGAGCGAGTAGGCCGAGGCCTCGCCCTCCCAGGACACGGAGATCAGATGGTCACCGATGAGCTCAAAGGCGGCCGGCGATCCCTCGATCCGATAGGAGTACGAGGTCTGCTTCCCCGAGCCGTCGACAACGGTCAACTCCAGGTTCTTCTTGCCCATGCCCTTCGACGCGAACAGGGCCATCCGATCCCCCGATGCCCCCACGAGTTGGTGCCGGCCGGGGAGGGTCGTGACCTCCTCGGCGCGTCCGGTGGCGGGGTCGAGCCGGAGGACGTCGGTGTCGGCCTCCTTCTTGTTCTCCGGCGTGCACAGCAGGTAGGGAACATCGCTCAGCACCGTCCGGTCGCACCAGATGCCCTTGTCCCAGGCGTGGCGCCATTTCTCCTCGCCGGTCAGCGGATCGAGGGCGGACACCGTGCGATCCGTCGGCGTGTTGGCCAGGACGGCACCGTCGATGAGCAGGGCGGAGTTGGCGTCGCGGTTGTCGTGCGCCATCTTCACCGACCACAGCACCCTGCCGGTGTCGGTGTTCACCGCCATCAGGTCGGTGCCGCCCGCGTAGTCCTCGTTCGGCTGCTTGTCGGCGGTGTGGTTGCGGTAGCCGTAGAGCACGCCGTCACGCACGGCGAACGGGTGGTCGGGTCCGTCGCCCTCGCCGTTGACCTCGACCGTCCACAGCCGCTCGCCGGTGTTGGCGTCGAACTTCGCGGCGTCGTACGTCGATCCGGCGCAGTACAGCGCGGAACCGTCCACCAGGCAGCCCCGCTCACCGGCGCCCCGGGTGTCGCTCTGCCAGGGCTTCCAGCCCTCCGGCGTCGCCGCCGGCCGCACCGGCCGGTCCTGGTCGCTCACCCCGCCGCCCCCGAAGCCGAACACCGCCCCCGCCGTGATCGCGGCCACGGCCGCCGCCGTCCCCGCCGCCTGCGAGAAACGGCGCCGGGCGCGCCGCCGCACCACCTTCTCGGCGAGGTCACCGGGCGCCCGTACCCGGTCCAGGTCGACCGCGCGCAGCGTCTCCCGGACCTTCGCCTCCACCCTCTGCTCCACCTGCTCCGTCGTCATCCCCGAACCCCCTTCGGCGTAAGGCTGAGCTGCCGCGCCTGTTCTCCCGCGAGCCCTTCCGGCCCCAACTCCGGTATCAGCGCCCGCAGTTTGGCGAGCGACCGGTAGGCCGTACTGCGCACGGTGCCGACCGGGCACCCCAGCAGGGCCGCGACCTCGGCCTCCGGCAGGTCCTCGAAGTAGCGCAGCACGACCACGGTCCGCTGGCGCTTGGTCAGCCGGCGCAGCGCCGCCCACAGCGCGATCCGCAGCTCGGACTCCGCCCCGGCGTCGGCGTCGGTGCCCGACTCGGGCAGTACGGGCACCGTGGTCTCGGCGCTGTGTCTGCGCAGCCGCCAGCGGTTGACCTGCTGGCGGTACATGACCTGGCGGACGTACGCCTCGGGCTGTTCGATGCTCGACCAGCGCCCGTACGCGTTCATCAACGCGATCTGCAGCAGATCCTCCGCGCCGTGCCGGTCCCCGCCGGTGAGCAGCACCGCGAGCCGCAGCAGCGCGGTGGAGCGCATCGCTACGAACTCCCGGAACTCGTCGTGACTCGACGCCTTCATCGACCCTCCCCCTTCAAGACAACTCTCACGACGCGATGAGCCGCCCCCGGCTATCCCTCGCCGAGCGAGATTCCGCGTCCACTTCGGGAGGAGGAGGGGGAGGAGTCGGCCACTGGTCCAGCCGTCAGGGCCCCAGCCGCACACCTTTTGACAGGGGGCGTCCGGTACGTACCTCCCGCAGTTCGTGGGCGAGGCGTTGCACGGGACCGGCCGACGGGTCCAGCGGTCGTTCGGGACGCCCCACGGCTCACCCACTTCAGACACTGCGAGCGCGGAAGGACGGCGTCCGCCTCAAGGTCGTCCACCACAAGGGCGGCAACGTGTGGACACCCACTCCTTCCGCTTCGCCAAGGCGGGTGAGCGGGCGGATGCCTGGGGCGACGGCGGCTGGGACTTCCCGGGCCTGATCAGCTGCGGGAACAGCTTCCAGGGCGGCGACAGCAAGTGGACGTCGAGCCTCCAGAGCCGTATGAACACCGCCACCTGGGGCGACGCCGACCTCCCGCTGAAGGACGACCGCTTCAACCTCGAACTCAGCAGGGCCAAGCCGTCCGCCATCCCGTTCAACCCGAACGCCTGACAGACGGGCCGAACAGGCGGCGGCCCGCCACTACCCCTTCCTCGGTGGGCCGCCGCGCGCATTCCCCTCGAGTTCTCGCCCACCCCCTGTGACCCTCTTGTCGGAGCCATGACCTAGTCTTCGCTCACGCGTCACACGTGCCGCACAGGTCGAACACACCGGCCCCGCGCGAGGACGCACCCATTTCTTTCGTTCCGGGGGGTTCGAAATCGTGCGTATACGCACACTTCCGGCTGCCACCGCGCTGGCAGTCCTCTTCAGCTCGGCCGCGCTCGCGGTCGCGCCGGCGGCCTCCGCCGACAGCGGCAGGATGCTGCCGGTCAAGTCGGCGGGCGACATCGTCGTGGACGGTGCCCACCAGCGCGTGTTCATCAGCAGCCCGTACGACGGCAAGGTCGTCGCCACGGACTACAGCGGTGCCGTCGTCGGAACGGTCGCGTCGCTGCCGGGCGTCGAGGGCCTGCAGTTGTCGGCGGACTCGGCCACGCTGTACGCCGCCGTGCCGGGCGCGGACACGATCGCGGCGATCGACACCGCGTCGGTGACGGAGTCCACCCGGTACGCGACCGGCGAGGGCACCGACCCGACGCACCTGGCCCTGGCGGGCGGCAAGGTCTGGTTCGGCTACGGCAACGCCGACCACGGCGACATCGGCTCGCTGGACCTCTCCGGCGCCGAACCCGTGGTGACGCTCGCCCAGGACACCGCGACCGACCACCAGGGCGCCCCGCGGCTCGCCGCCACTCCGGGTGCGCCGAACCTGCTGGCCGCCGCCTCACCGGAGTACTACGGCTCCTGGCTGACGGTGTACGACGTGTCGAGCGGCGCGGCCACCCGCACCGCGGCCCACGGCGGCTCCAGCTCCGGCCTCGGCTCGACCAGCGACCTGGCGTTCACCCCGGACGGCAGCCGGCTCGTCACCGCCAACCCGGGCGAGAAGCACACCGTCTGGCAGACCTCCGACCTCACCGAGGTCGGCGCGTACAAGACCGAGTACCACCCGGAGGCGGTCGCGATCGCCGGGGACGGCACGGTCGCGGCGGGCTCCAGCGGCACGTACGACCCGGGGCTGTTCGTGTTCCGGCCCGGCGCGTCGACGGCGGTGCGCTCCTACGAGTTCCCCAGCACCGGCAGCAGCAGCGGCAACGACACGTTGGGCGACGAGAACCTCGCCTGGGAGCCGGGGCCGGGCGCGGGCCGGCTGTTCGGGGTGACGCACAACTACGACGGCGAATACACCCTCCGCGTCTTCACCGACCCCACCAAGTCCAAGTCGTCCCTGACGGTCAACGCCCCCGCGACCGCCACGCGTGGCAAGTCGCTCACCGTCTCCGGCAGCCTGACCGCCACCCTGCCGCTGCCCGCCGGCACCCCGGTCACCGTGACCCGTACCGACCTGGAGTCGCCGAAGGGCAAGTCGCTCGGCACCAAGACCCTGGGCACGGGCGGCAAGTTCTCCTTCAAGGACACGCCGCCGGCCGGTGGCAAGGTCACGTACAAGGTGGCGTACGCGGGCGACGCGGACCACACCGCCGCGTCCGCCTCGGACAGTGTCGAGGTCTCGCGCGCCACGCCCACGCTGTCGCTGGACAAGAACCGCAAGACCTACGCGTACGGCGCGGACGTGGAGTTCACGGCGCACCTCGGCAAGACGTACAAGAACCGCAAGGTCGAGATCTGGGCCGACCCGTACGGCGCCGACAAGCCGAACAGGCTGGTGAAGTCGGGGACGGTGAACTCCAGCGGCAACCTGTCGGTCACCGTCGACCTCAGGCGTGACACCAAGCTGTCGGTGAAGTTCGCGGGCGACGCGCGCTACAAGGCGAGGACGGTCACGAACACCGTCTACACCAAGGTCGCCATCTCCTCCTCGATCTCGGGCCACTACAAGACCAGGACGGCCTGGGGCCAGAAGTACCACTACGTCCGCAAGTCCAAGGACCCCGTCCTGAAGACCACGATGACGTACCACCCGGACCGCAAGCAGCGCCTCCAGCTCCAGTTCCACTACAACGGCGCCTGGCACGACGGGGGCTCCGAGTACTTCCCCCTCGGCACCGCCGGCAAGTCCGACGTCACCCTCACGGGAACCCCGACCACGGACGTCCGCCTCCGCTTCCGCTCCGAGTACCGTGACACGGGCTCCGGCGACAACGTCAACACGACGACGTACGGCGCCTGGAAGTACTTCATCTTCACCAAGTGACCCGAGGGGCGACGCCCTGACCGCCCCGACCTCCGGTGGCCCGCGACGTTCCGCGTCGCGGGCCACCGTGCTGCGGGCCATCGTGCTGCGGGGAGCGAGGCAGGGAACGAGCCGTTCCGAATGATGTTGAAAGCGTTCTCCCTTACCTGCCGGTACGTGTGACGATCGAACCTGTTCAAACTTGAGATCTCAATTTGAGGTCCCGGTCGCAAAGGAACAGGACATGACCACCCCTGTACCCTCCGCCTCTGCTTCAGTTCCACCAGCCGTTTCCGCGACGCCGGGCACGCACACCCCCTCCGCCGGAGGTGCCGGGCGGTTGCTCGTCGTGGATGACGAGGAGGGTGTCCGGTCCATGTTGACCATGGCGCTGGAGTTCCTCGGCTATCAGGTGAGCGCCGCGGCGACCGGACGGCAGGCGCTGCAGGCCGTCACGCGGCACGACCCCGAGCTGATCCTCCTCGACGTCAACCTCCCCGACCTGAGCGGCTTCGAGGTCTGCCGGACCCTGCGCGACCGGGGCAACGACGTCCCCGTGCTGTTCCTCACCGGCCTCGGCGGTGTCGACGACCGGGTGCGGGGCCTGGACATGGGCGGCGACGACTTCGTCACGAAGCCCTTCGAGCTGAAGGAGGTCGCCGCCCGCGTCCGCGCCCTGCTCCGCCGGGCCGGCGGTGGCCGGCACGCGCCCGACCGCAACCGTCTCCGCGCCGGCGCCGTACAGCTCGACGCCGACGCCCACCAGGTCTGGGCCGCAGGCCGCCCCGTCGACCTCACCACCACCGAGTTCGCCCTCCTCCGCTACCTCATGGAGAACCCCGGCCGCGTCCTCTCCCGGGGCCAGATCCAGGAACGCGTCTGGAACCACCGCGACGAGGGTTCCGGCGTCGTCGACACGTACATCTACTATCTGCGCCGCAAACTGGGTGAACCGGGCCAATCCCTCATACGGACGGTCAGGGGAGTGGGCTACCAACTGTGCACGAGCTGACAGACGGGTCGGGCGAATGAGCGGGTTCACCGGGCTGGGCGGGAGCATCAGGGCGGCCGGGCTGCTCGCACCGAGTGGCATGTGCCCACGGCCGCGCCCCGGTCGTCCCCGCCCGCCCGTCGAGCAACCGGTCCGCCCCCACCGCAACGGTCAGCGCACCGTCGGCTTCTGGCTGATCGCCACCCTCACCACCCTGGGCGCGGTCGCCGCGCTCTCCGCCCACACCCTCGCCCATCACCTGGTCGCCCGCACCGACCAGGAGATAGCGACACTCAGCGACCTGGGTCCCGGCCTCGGCCTCACCCCGCTCCCCGCCTCCCCACCGGCCCCGGCACCGGCACGGACGTCGGCACCGGCCCCGGCACCGGCACCGGCACCGGGACGGACGTCGGCCCGCACCCCGACATCCTCCATCGCACCGGCACCCGCATGGCCCCCTCACCTCGACAAGAACTGCCTGATCCTCGTCCTCGACGCCCACGGCAAGGTCGTGGAGCGCCACGCGGGTTCCGATCGCCTCCCCGCCTTCCCGCAGCTCACGTCCGCCGACCTCGAGGCGTACGCGGCCCGCGCCAACCCCTCGGCGTTCGGGGAGAGTTACCGGGCGAAGGTGGTGCGCGCCCCTCGGTCGGGCCGGAACCACCGGGGGAGCTACCTCGTCACGGCCCGCTCCACGTCCGACGATCGCCGGGCCGTCGAACGCCTGCTGCGGGTCGAGACGGCCGCCGCGCTCCCCCTCCTCGGCGCCGTCCTGATCGGCGCCCGCGTTCTCGGTCGCCGTGAGGTCAGGGAGCGGCAGGACACCGAGCGCCGGTTACGCGAGTTCATGGCGGCCGCCGGGCACGAACTGCGTAACCCGCTGACGACGATCTCCGGTTACGCCGAACTCGCCCGGGTGGGCGAGGCCTCGTACGAGCCGATGCGGCAGGAGGCGCTCGGCCGGATCGGCACCGAGGTCGGCCGGATGAACACGCTCATCGACGAACTCGTCCTGCTGACCCGCCTCGACCTCGGCCAGCCCCTGCAACTCGCCTGCGTGGACCTGGCCCAGCTCTGCCGCGACGCGGCCTCCGCCGCCCGTGACTGCCACCCCGAGCACCCCGTACGGCTGCTGCTGGCCCCCGGCGACCACACGGTCACCGGAGACCGGGTACGGCTGCACCAACTGGTCGCCAACCTGCTCACCAACGCCCGCGTCCACACCCCGCCGGGCACCACGACCACGCTGGGCCTCGGCACGGAGGACGGCTACCGCGTCATCGAGGTCCTGGACGACGGCCCCGGAATCCCGGGCGAACTCCGCGCCCATCTCTTCGACCCCTTCGTGCGGGGCGAGGAGCCACGGGCCGCCGGCAGCGGGCTCGGCCTCAGCATCGTCTCGGCGATCGCGACGGCCCACGGCGGCACGGTCACCCTGGAACCGTCCCAGCCGCCCGACCGGGGCGCCTGGTTCCGGGTACGCATCCCGGCCGCGTCCTGACCCTCGTCATAGCCCACAGGTTGTGACGGAGGGTGGACTTTGCCAACCGTTGGGGGGTTTCTGATCAGTCTCTGATCAAACTCCGATCTGTTCCGGAGCTGCGACCGCTTAAGTGATCAACGTGCGGTGTTCACCGTCCGTATCTCCGTATGGACGGTGTGACCTCGTACGAACTCCCCCTCCGAGGTCGGCCCGGTATTCGCTCTGATCGACGGCTCATCGATCTACCGAAACGGAACGACGGCTCATCGACCGGCTCGGCTAACCGGGTACGTGCTGGGCCGACCTCAACTCCGCGGCCAGCCGCCGCAGTTCGGTCAGGCGCTGCCGTGCGTGCTCCACCGCGCCGGCCTTTCGTCCCGGCACACGCTCCCGCAACTCCACGAGTCCGACGCCGAGTTCACCGGCCCGCGTCACGTCCCCGACCAGCCCCCACTGATGGTGCGCCCGGTCGACGGCCGCCTCGACCGCCGGGTCCCCGGCAAGCTGCCCCGCCGCGAGCCGCGCGACCGCCACCCCCATCCAGGCCTCACAGCTGCGCGCCGCGTCCCCCGCGAACATCGCCAGATCGGCCCGCACCTCCCGCCAGTGCAACACCTCCTGCGACCCTTCCCCGAACTCCCGCAGCGCCCCTTCCTCCCGCCGGGCGGCGAGCTCGGCCGCCTCGGCATGCCGCCCGGCTTCCACAGCGGCGGTGATGGCGGTGTGGGGATCAGCCAAGGGTCCGGGCACTGACACAGGCGCAGGTACGGATGCGGGCGCCGGTACGGGGAGGGGGAGGGGTACGGATCCGGGTACGGGTGCGGGGAGGGGTACGGATCCGGGTACGGGTGCGGGGAGGGGTACGGATCCGGGTGCGGGGAGGGGTACGGATCCGGGTACGGGCCCGGGCCCGGGCCCGGCGGCTTCGGCTGCCAGGGGCCCACGCGCACCGGGCGCCGTCGCGTCGAGGGCCAGCACCAGATCGCCGTGCCCGCCCGTCCGCGCGAGCACCTGCTCGTGCAGCATCCCCGCCCCCGGCCGATGCCCGCTCCGCAGTATCGTCGCCAGCGCCCTCATGTACGACGGCACGGCCACCCCGCGCCGCACCCCGGCGGCCGGCGGCGCGATCCGCCCGTACACACTCACCCCCGGCCCCACCGTGAGCGGTCGCCCGGCCAACTGGTGCCACACCTCCGCGTCGGCGTGCAGATCGACGAACAGGGTCGTGGACCCGGGCGTGCGCAGCCGCAGCTCCTCCACGATCCAGTGCCAGGGAAAGGCCGTGTACCGCACGGTCGCCGGTGTCGTGCGCGCCAGCGCCAGATGCACCAGCCGCTGCTTGCGGTCGAGTTGGAGCTGCCCGGCGAGGTAGACGGTGAGCGGTCCCGGCGCGGTGGCCGCGGCGCGCAGCCGGGTGAGGACGGCCTGCGGCTCCAGCGGATCGGCCAGCTCGACAACGTTCGCCGTACCCGTGCCGGACAGCACCTCGGGCGTGACCGCCGCCAGGACGGGAAGCACGGATGCCGCGTCCACGAGGCACCCCTTGCCCATGGGCGAGGCCGCGAGCAGCAACACTGTTCCGGGCATCGTTCCCTCCCCATCGATCACGTACACCAGCCAGCACGGTAACCGCTGCGCGTGCGAAGGGGGAAAGGAGCGCTCACCGAGCGACCCTCACCACGGGTGGCCGGACCGCCGTACGGCACCCGGCCCCCGCCGCATCGGGGCACCCGGCCCCCGCCGCACCGGCTCGGGCGCCCGCCGTACGGCGAAGATCGTGGTGTCGTCGTCGAGGATGCCGCCGGTGTGGGCGAGGACGCCGTCACGGACGAGGCGTACCAGGGACTGGGGATCGGTCGCGGGCCTGCCGTCGGCGAGGGCGCGGACGAGATGGTCGCGGAGGGGGAAGAAGACACCACGGCCGTCACGGGCCTCGGTCACCCCGTCGGTGACCAGGAGCAGCGTCTCGTCGAGGGCCAGCCGCACGGTGGCCGTCCCCGGCGCACGCGGCACCAACTCTCCCATTCCCAGCGGCAGCCCGTCCCGCAGCGGCAGGTCGCGCACGCCGTCGGGAGAGACCAGGAGCGGGGGTTCGTGGCCGAAGTTGACGATGTCCATGGTGACCGCGCCGAAGCCGGTGAGGTCGGGGCCCCAGTCGGTGCGCTCGCTGCGCAACTGGGGGAAGTCGAGCAGCACCGCGGTCGCGAAGCGCTCGGCGTCGTCGCGGCCGATGTGGGCGCAGTAGCGGACGTGCCGCACCATCCGGGTCTCCAGCCGTTCGGCCACCGTGGTGGCCTCGGACTCGTAGTACGCGGCCTCCCGGAACGTGCCGAGCAGCACGGACGCCGCCTCCACCGCCGCGAGCCCCTTGCCCTGGACGTCACCGATGACGACGCGGGTGCCGTGGGGACTGGGCTGGATGTCGTAGAAGTCGCCGCCGACGCGGGCCTCGCTGTCGGCGGCGAGGTAGATCTCGGCGTGGTCGAGGCCGCCGACGTCCGGGGGGAGCTGGCGCAGCAGGATACGGCGGGTGGTGTCGACGACGGCCCGCATGTGCAGCATCCGCTCCTGCGCGCGCAGCCGTACCGCGCAGGCCAGCACGGAGAGCACACCGCCGAGGGCGACGAGGACGAAGTCGGGCAGGCCGGTGCGGTACTGGTGCGGCCAGGAGTTGTCCCCGAGGACGTACATCAGCATGGCGAGCGCCGCGAACAGCGCGGTCGTCCAGACCCGGCAGACGGCGGCGGCGATGCCCGGCACGAGCACCAGCCACGAGATGACCCGGAAGTTTCCGCTGGTGAACCAGTCGAGCGCCGGTACGGCGAGCAGCACGACCAGCGGCGGGAGCCAGGCGATGTCGTGCCCGCGGACCCGCAGCGGATGCTGCCGCTCCACAGGGTCCGCCTCCCGGCGCGCACGCGGCATCGGCACCCGCATCCCCTCAGCGAAGCACGCCGCCCCGCCCCACGCATCCCGACCGCCCCACGCATCCCGACCGGGCCGACCGGCCGACCGGGCCGGACCGCCCCACGCCACACCGCCGCGCTACACCCGGCACCACACCCACGCACCACACCCCGCACCACACCCCCGCACCCGACTTGCCAGCGGTGCGGCGCAGGTGTGGTCTGGTAAACGGGGCGGAGAGTCGCGGGGAGGAAGAACGGAGAGTCACGGGGGCGGAAGAGAGGAGTGCTCCCATGGCACAAGCGGCACCCACTCCAGGCCGGTCGGGGAATCCCGCGAGGCCCGCCGTTCCCGGCAGGCCGACGGCTCCGGGCGAGCGCCCCGCTCCGACCCCGCCCGACGTCTTCGGCGAGCGCGCCCACACGCTCACAAAGCGGGTCCTGCCCGTGGTCCTCGGCCTGGTCTACGGCTACTGGGCGGCGGCGATGAACCGCGACGCCGGCCCCATCACCGGCTGGAACGTCCTCTTCGGCTTCGTGACCGCGTTCGCGTTCGCGGCGCTGTACCTGGCCGTACAGGCCGTCGCGCCCCGGCTCCGCCGAGAAGCGCACGCCCTCCTGTGGGCGGCCTTCGCGGGTTGCGCCTTCGGCTTCCTCTACAGCCAGGCGACCCAGCACAGCGTGCTGCGCTCGGCGGTCATGTCCCTCGTTATCGCGGCGGCGGTGTTCGCGACGGCGTTCTACCGCTACTACACGCACGAGGACGCGCAGGGCCACCGACGGGGGTGAGGTCGCCCCGGTCTCCCCGTTCGGCTTGTCCTTGGGGGCCATTCGCAGGCATGCGGGGTGGGAGCGCTCGCGGGGGAGTGGGCCGAGGGCTTGCCTGAGGGGGTGTCCCCCCGTGCCCGCGGCGCCCTGTCGGCCGTACTGACCACGCTCGCCTGCCTGCTCGTGCCGGTGGGTGCGCTGGCCGCGTGGGCGACGTACGAACTCGCGGACCGGACGCGCTACGAGGCGGTCATGGCACCGCTGGCCACCGACCCGGACGTACGGGAGGCGCTCGCGGACGCGGTCGCCTCCGGGGTCCTGCGCGAGGTCCGGGTGGGGCCGTCGTTGCGGGAGCCCGTACGGGAGTTCACACGCGAGGCGGCGCGCTCCTTCACTCAGACGGAGGCGTTCCGCACGGCATGGCACACGGCGAACCTGGCGGCGCACGACGCGGTGCTGGAGGCGCTGCGCGAGGAGGACACGGGCGGAGAGGGAACGGCGGTGGCGGGCACGGGCGGTGCGGACACGGCAGGGGCGGGCGGCCACGGCGGTGCCGATGCCCGCGCCGAAGCCGATGCCGGTGCCGGTGCCGGTGCCGGTGCCCGTAACGGTGCCGGTGCCGGTGTCGACGAGGGGCGGTCGGTGACGCTCGACCTCGGGCCCGTCGGCGAACGCGTCAAGCGTCAACTCGTCCGTGACCACGTGCCGTTCGCCCATCGCATCCCGGTCGCGCACACCGAGGTCGAGGTGCTGTCGGCCACCGAACTGGTTCACCTACGGAAGGGGTATCGCGTGCTCGAAGTGGCCGCGTTCTGGCTCCCGGTCGGCGCGCTCGCGCTGGCCGCCGGTGGCATCCTCGTCGCGACACAACGCCGGAGGGCCGTCTGCGCGACGGGACTCGGTACGGCTCTCGGCGGCGCGCTCCTCGGCGTCGCCGTCGCCCTGGGCCGCCACCTCACCCTCGCGGACCTGCCGCCGGACGTCTCTCCGGCGGCCGCCGGCGCCGTCTACGACGCCCTCACCGCCACTCTGTGGACCGTCACCTGGGGGCTTTTGACCCTCGGCACGACCGTCGCCACCGTCGCCTGGCTCACGGAGCGCCTCGTGCGACATCGGCGAGCGTCCCCAACGCCTGCTCCAGCACCGGCGGAGAAACCGACCCGAGCCCAAGCCTGACGCAGTCGGCCACCGCGGCCCCACCCCGCGCCGGCACCCCCGGCTGCCCCTCCGTCCTGCCCCACCCCGGGCGATCGTGCCCGGCACCGGCCGCCGGGCCACCCATGACCGAGCCCCGCCCTGCCGCGGCGGCCCCCGGACCACGCCCACCCACCACCGCCGTCACCCCGAACGCGGCCCCCGGAGTCACCGCCACCCCCCTCCGCGCAGCCGCCGCGCAGAACGTGTCCGCACGCCACGGCTCCGGCAACTCCCACCACACGTAGTACGCCCGCGCGTCCCCGCGCAGCGCGAACCCCGCGAGACGCTCGGCGACCAACCGCTGCCGCGCCGCCGCGTCCGCCCGCTTCGCCGCGACCAGCCGCCCGACCGTCCCGTCCCCGATCCACCGCACCCCGGCCTCCAGAGCGAACCGCCCCGCCACCCACCCCCCGGAACGCAACGCGGCGACCACCCCGTCGACCCGCCCCTGCGGCACCACCAGGAACCCGACCGTCAGTCCGGGCGCCACCCGCTTGGACAACCCGTCGACGACGAACACCCGCTCCGGCGCGTACGCGGCCAACGGCGGCGGAACCCGCCCCCCGACACCCCCGTCCCCGTCCCCGTCCCCGTCCACCAGGAACGACCAGATCCGGTCCTCGACCACCGGGAGGTCCAACTCACGCACGACATCCGCCAGTTCGGCCCGCCGCTGCGCCCCCATCGTCACGGACGTCGGATTGTGCAACGTCGGCTGCACATACACGGCCGACAACGGCGCCGCCCGATGCGCCGCCGCCACGGCCTCCGGCCGCATTCCCTCCCCGTCCGTCGCGAGCGGCACCAGGGTCACCCCCAGCCGCTCGGCGATCTCCTTGACCAGCGGATACGTGAGGGCCTCGACACCGACACGCCCCCCGGGCCGTACGAGATGGGCGAGGGCCGCGGCGATGGCCTGGCGGGTGTTCCCGGCGAACAGGAACCGGTCCGGACCCGGGCGCCAGCCGTGTGTGGCGAGCAGCCCGGCCGCCGCCTCGCGCGCGGCGACCGTCCCGGTCGCGGGCGCCGTACGCAGGGCGTCCGTCAGCACGTCCGGCCGCAGCAGCGGCCCGAGCCCACTCGCCAGCAGCTCCGCCTGACCGGGCACGGACGGGTAGTTGAGCTCCAGGTTCACGGGAGCCGAGCCGGCCGGCTCGGTCAGCGCGTGCCCCGCCGACACCGGCGGCGCCGCCCGTACGAACGTCCCGCGCCCGACCTCCCCCACCACCAGCCCGCGCCGCACCAGTTCCGCGTACACCCGCCCGGCGGTCGACCCGGCGATCCCCCGCCGCCGGGCGAACACCCGCTGCGGCGGCAGTCGGTCACCGGGCTTCAGCCGCCCGGTCGCGATGTCGTCCGCGACACGGTCCGCGATACGTCGGTAGTCCGCCACGACCATTCCCCTCGCCCCCCGCCCCCTACCCACACCCACACGCGCACCCACACCCATACGCGCACCGCACCCGCACCCGCGGCCGGCACCCGCGCCTCCGGCACATTGCACCGAGGGCAAAGATTTTATTGCACCGAGCAGTTGAGGAACTCTAGGGTCACATACATGACCACCTTCCTCGCATATGAGGACAAAGGGGAAACGAGCGCCGCTCTCCCCCTCGTCCTCATCCACGGCCACCCCTTCGACCGCACGATGTGGCACCCCCAGATCACCGAGTTCGCCCCCGCCCGCCGGGTCGTCGCCCCCGACCTGCGCGGCTACGGCGAGTCCCCCGTGGTCCCGGGCAGCACCCCGCTCTCGACCTTCGCCGAGGACATCGCGGCGCTCCTGGACGACCTCGGCGTCACCGAGTTCGTCCTCGCGGGTCTCTCCATGGGCGGCCAGATCGCGATGGAGTGCTACCGGCGGTTCCCGCACCGCGTCCGGGGGCTGGTCCTCGCCGACACCTTCCCGGCCGCCGAGACGACGGAGGGCAGGCGCTCCCGGAACGCCATGGCCGACCGGCTGCTGCGCGAGGGCATGGCGGGGTATGCCGACGAGGTGCTGTACAAGATGGTCGCGCCGCACGCGGACGCCGGGGTCGCGGCCCATGTGCGCCGCATGATGACGGCCACCGACCCCGAGGGCGCCGCGGCGGCGCTGCGCGGCCGTGCCGAGCGCCCCGACTACCGCGACCTGCTCACCCGCGTCACCGTGCCCGCGCTGGTCGTCGTCGGCGCCGACGACGAGTACACCCCCGTCGCCGACGCCGAGGCCATGCACGCCGCCCTCCCCGACTCCGCCCTCCACGTCGTCGACGGCGCCGCCCACCTGCCGAACCTGGAGCGCCCCGAGGAGTTCAACAAGGCCCTGGGGGACTTCCTGGCGCGGCTGGACTGACCGGGGCAGGACAGGACGCCTCGCGCATCACCCGTTCGGCCTACACCGCATGCGGTGCTCCCCCCGCCGCGTGAACATGCGGATGAGCTGTCCATCCGCATGGAGGAGGCCCTCATGGCCCAGCACGGCACCACACCGCGACAGAACCACACCTCGGAGGAGACGCCGACGACCCGGAGGGGGACCGCCCGCTCGGAGTGGGCCCTCGGCGGGATGGTCTTCGCCGGTGTCCTGATGATGGTCATCGGCGTCATGGGCATCATCAACGGCATCGCGGGGATCGCCACGGACGACGTCTACACGAACATCGGCGACTACGTCTTCAAGTTCAGCCTCACCACCTGGGGCTGGATCCACCTGGTCATCGGACTGGCTGTCCTGGCCACCGGCTGGGGCGCCGTCCAGGGCCGGGGCTGGGCCCGCGCGCTGGGCATCGCCTTCGCGTCCCTCTTCGCCATCGAATACTTCATGTTCCTCCCCTACGCCCCCGTCTGGTCCCTCATCTGCATCGCCATCGCGATCTTCGTGATGTGGTCCCTGGCGACGGCCCCCGACGCCGTGCATTAGGGGGCGTGAGAGCTCGGGGGCGGGTGTCCGTCGGCGAGTGGGGGTGTCTGTCGGCGAGTGAGGGTGTCTGTCGGCGAGTGCGGACGCATCCCCGCCCCACACCCCCACACCCCCACCCACGCATCCCCGCCCCATACCCCCACGCAACCTTCCCCCGACCCAACCCGTCCTTGAAAGGGACCCCAGCGACAGAAGCGAAAGGCACGGCCGTGGAGAGCGCGACCATCGAACGGCCGGAGCCGACACCGGAACCCGCACCCGCACCCCCGCCCCGGCGCCGTCGGCACCGAGGCAAGACCGGGTTCGCCGCCCTGCTCCTCCTCGGCGTCACCGTCGTCGTCGCCTCCCGCGCGGCCGACACCGACGCCTTCACCCCGTTCACCCAACTCCTCGCGTTCCTGCCCTGGCTCCTCGCCCCCACCGCCCTCGCCCTCCTCCTCGCCCTGTTCGCCCGCTGGTGGACCGGCCTGACCTGGGGCGTCGTCCTGCTCGGCGCGCTCGCCTGGTACATCGAGCCGTACGGCAAGGTGAGCGAGCCCGACGGGCCGGTGCTCGCCGAGGTCCGGGTGATGACGTCCAACGTGCAGTTCGGCCGGGGCACGGACGCCCTCGTCAAGGCCGTGCGCCGGGACCGCCCCGACATCGTCTTCGTCGAGGAGTGCGAGCTCACCTGCTCGGCCAAGCTCCGCGACACCCTCGGCGACCTCAGCGGCGAGACCCCGGCCTACCCCCACCGCCAGGCCGTCGAGGGCTACGGCTCCACCGGCTCCGTCATCCTCAGCCGCCACCCCCTCAAGCCGGTCGACCCGATCCCCGGCACCATGGGCATGCCGGGCGCCGTGGCCGACGTCGACGGCCACCCCGTACGGCTGCGGCTGGCGCACCCCATGCCGCCGCTGCCCGGACAGCTGGACACCTGGCGGCGGGAGCTCGGCGCGCTGCGGGCGTACGCGGCCGAGGACACCCGGACGCCGACCATCCTGGCCGGGGACTTCAACGCCTCCCAGGACCACGCGGCCTTCCGCGCCCTCCTCGACACGGGCCTGAGCGACGCCGCCCGCCAGGTCGGCGAGGACCGCACCCCTACCTGGCCCTCCCGGACGACCCCGAGGCTCGGCACGCAGATCGACCACGTCCTCGTCTCGTCCAAGGACTTCTCCGCCCGCGAGGTCCGCTTCCAGGAACTCCCCGGCACCGACCACAACGCCGTCACCGTCGACCTCACCCTCCACCGGCGCCAGTGAGCCAAAGAGTCACCAGGACGTCTGGAGCACAACGCCTTGAGCACAACGTCTTGAGCACCGCACCGGACGCCGGACATCTCCGGGTCAACCCGGCACCGGGCGGCGAATCGTTACCTCATCCCCTGGCGGGTGACGGAGGGAGAGTTCGCGGGAGGGAAGCCGTAATGATCCTTCTTGTCCAACCGGACGATTCACTTCCTGTCTGACAAGGGGATGTTCGCCATGCGGCGCACCGCCACCGTCCTGCTCGGAACCTTCGCCCTCGCCGGCGTCATGGCCCCGGCCGCCCACGCGGTTCCGGACCCGGTAGCCACCGTCACCTGCCTCGCCGAGACCCCTGCCGCCGTGACTGAGCTCGCCGACCCCGCCGCGCTCCTCGACCCGGCCGCCCTGCTGGACCCGACCGCCGCACCGGGCGTCAGCTGCCTGGCCCCCTGAGCCCGACCCTCGCCGAAGGACATGCGGGCCGCCCTCCCCGACAGGAGGGCGGCCCGCACCCATGTGTGTGCCTCCGATACGGCTCAGACGCCGATGTCGCAGCCGTCCGCGCGCCACACCGCGACGACCGCCGGGCGGACGTGCTTGCCGGGGCCGTCGGGCCAGGTGCTCTTCGGGTTCTCGACGGTGGCGCCGTCGATCTCGCCCGGGTGCTGCACGGCGACCAGGACACGGCGGTCCTGGATGATCGGGCCGCAGGTCTCGGCGCCGCTCGGGACCGTGAGGAACTGCTTCAGCTCACCGCGCCGCTCCCCACGGGTCGCGACACCGAACAGACCGTCGTGCGAGCCGAGCTGGGCGCCGTCGGTGGAGATCCACAGGTTGCCGTACGGGTCGAAGGCGACGTTGTCCGGGCAGGAGATCGGGCTGACGTGCTCCTTGGGGAAGCCCGCGAAGTAGGTCGCCGGGTCCTCGGGGTCGCCCGCGACGAGGAAGAGCAGCCAGGCGAACCTGGTGCTCTCCGGCCGGTTCCAGCGCTCGGTGAGCTCCAGGACCTGGCCGTGCTTGTTGGCGTGGCGCGGGTTGGCCTCGTCCGCCTTCGGGTTGGCGCCGACGCCACGGTTGGAGTTGTTGGTGAGGGCGACGTAGACCTTGCCGGTGACCGGGTTGGGCTCGATGTCCTCGGGTCGGTCCATCTTGGTGGCGCCGACCTTGTCACCGGCGAGCCGGGTGAAGACGAAGACCTCGTCGGCCGTCATGCCCTCGACGTGCGACACGGCCCCCTCGGCGGTCGCGGTGGCCAGCGGGATCCACTCACCACTGCCGTCGAACTCGCCGTCGGCCGGCAGCTTGCCCGTGCCGTCGATCTCGATCGCCGGGGAGTCACCGGTGAGCTTGGCGACGTACAGCGTGCCCTCGTCCAGCAGCGAGAGGTTGTGCTCGCGCACGGCGCGGCTCGACCCCTTCCTCATCCGCTTGCTGCTCACGAACTTGTAGAAGTAGTCGAAGCGCTCGTCGTCGCCGGAGTAGACGACCGGACGCCCGTCCGAGGTCAGCCGGATGGTGGCCGCCTCGTGCTTGAACCGCCCGAGCGCGGTGTGCTTGCGGGGCGTGGACGACGGGTCGTACGGATCGAACTCGACCACGTACCCGAACCGGTGCACCTCGTTCGGCTCCCGGGCGACGTCGAACCGCTTGTCGAACCGCTCCCACTTGCGCTCGGAGGCGCCTGTGCCGATGCCGTAGCGCTTGTCGGTGGCGCGGGCGCTGTTGGCGAAGTACTGGTTGAAGTTCTCCTCGCCGTGGAGCGTGGTGCCCCAGGGGGTGGTGCCGCCGGAGCAGTTGTTGAGCGTGCCGAAGACCTTGCGGCCGGTCGGGTCGGCGGAGGTCTTGAGCAGCTCGGAGCCGGCGGCCGGGCCGGTGAGCCGGAACTCGGTGGTGGCGGTGACCCGCCGGTTGAGGTGGTGGCGGGGCACGGCCGTGAGCCTGCCGGAGCGCCGGTCCTCCTCGACCACGACGGCGGAGAGCCCGTGCGCCGCCCACGCGACCTCGACCTGGTCGCGGGTCGGGTTGGCGGCGTCGTAGCCGCGGAACATGAGCACCTCGTCGGTGTACTCGTGGTTCGCGACGAGGAGCTGCCGACCGCGCTCACCGGGCAGCGGGAGCAGCGCGAGGAAGTCGCAGTTGTACCCGAACTGGGCCGCCTGCGCCTTGCCGGTCTGGTTCTCCGGGTCGAAGGCGGGGGCGCCGCGCAGAATGGGCTCGCCCCACCGGATGACGACGTTCTGCCGGTACCCCTCGGGGACGGTCACGGCGTCGGCGGTGTTGGGCGCGACGGCGGTGAACCGGAGACCGCGGGCGGCCCTGCCCCGGCCCTTGCTCTTGGACGCGGCGGTCTCCGCGGGGGCGGCGGCGGGGGCGGCGGCGGCAGGCAGGGCGCTGCCGAGGGTGGCCGCCGTCCCCGCGGCGGTGGCCACGGTCACGACCGCGGCGGCCCTCATCACCGAGCGGCGGCTCAGCGCGCTCGCGATGACATCACCCACATATTCGTTCGTACTAGTGTTCGGGACCTCATGGAAGCAGGCGTCTCCACAGCGGAACCGACACGTCAGGGCGGAACGGCCGCCGGGGTGCGAGGCGATCATGGGCAGCAGCTTGCGCACGGTGCGCTCCTCTTATGTGCCTTTGGTGTGAGCGCGACGCTAGGGCGGCGTGTGTTCGAGAACGGAGCCGGAAGGTGAACACGGGGTGAACCTGCGGCAGTTGGGGCGGTATTGACAGCGCCGGGTGACGGAGATAGGGAAAGACGCCCGCCCCACCCCAAGATCACCAATCCTGGCCGCTAACCTTACGTGTCCGTCCTGGCCAGGGATTGACGGGCTACAACTCACGCGAAGGGTTGCGCACATGGGCATTCTCTCTCTCCTGCGGAACGCGTTCGGCCGCTCACGCAAGGGGCGCGACACGGTTCCTTCGCAGGAGGCGGAGCGGGTTTCCTCGACGGAGGTCACCGGTCAGGAGGCCGAGGAGGCTTCCTCGCGAGGTTCCCTGCGGGGTTCCCTGCGGGAGGCTGAGCCGACGGTTCCGGCGCCGTCGGCCGAGCCCGAGCCGACGACCACCGCCGCCGACGCCAAGCCGTCCGCCTCCGTCGCCGACGAACTGGTCTCGGCGGCCTTCGACAACGTGACCGTGCCGAAGCCGAGGGCCGAGGAAGCCGCCGAGGCCGAGCCCCAGGTGGAGGCCGAGCCGAAGGCCGAGGCTGACACGCCGACCGCCGAGGCCGAGCCCCGGGTGGAGGCCGAACCGGAGCCTGCCGCCGAGGCCGAGCCCCAGGTGGAGGCCGAGCCGAAGGCCGAGGCTGACACGCCGACCGCCGAGGCCGAGCCCCGAGTGGAGGCCGAACCGGAGCCTGCCGCCGAAGCCGAGCCCCAGGTGGAGGCCGAACCGAAGGCCGAGGCTGACACGCCGACCGCCGAGGCCGAGCCCCGGGTGGAGGCCGAACCGGAGCCTGCCGCCGAAGCCGAGCCCCAGGTGGAGGCCGAACCGAAGGCCGACGTCGCGCCCACGGCCGAGGTCGAGCCTGCCGCCGAGGCGGAGCCGGTGGTGCCGGAGAGTGACAGCGCTACGGAGCCGAAGTCTGCGGCTGAGGTCGTAGAGCCGGTGGTCGAGGCGGAGCCCGACGCGGAGGGAGACTCTGAGACAGAGGTCCCGGACGCCGAGGCGGAGCCGAAGGCTGAGGTCGTGGCCGAGACCGAGCCGGTGACCGAGCCTGAGCCGGCCACCGCGAAGGACTCCGAGCCGGAGCCGACCGAGCCCGCGACTGCGGCAACGCCGGAGCCCGCCGCCGAGCCCGAGCCCTCCCCGGAGCCGGAGCCGAAGGCTGTCGTTGCGCCGGAGCCCGAGCCGGAGGCCGTCAAGAAGCCGGAAGCCACGCCCGAGGCCGAGACCGCCCCGGAACCGGAACCGGAACCGGAGCCGGAGTCCGCACCCGAGCCGGCTGAGGTCCCCGCCCCCGTCGCCGTCGCCGTCGCCCAGGAAGCCACCCCCGAGCCCGCGGTCACCGACGGCGGGGCCGCCCCACAGGAGGCACCCGCAGCCGACGACGAAAGCCGCACGGGTGGTGCGGGTGGGAAGACGGAGTGGGCCGACGGCGAAGCCGAGGCCGTACCGCCCGGCGGAGCCCAGCCCGTGCCCGCAGGCCTCCGCAGCGCCTACGACGCCGCCCAGGCCGTACTCGAGAAGCGCGACCTCACCACCGCCCGAGCCAAGGTGTACCTCGTCCTCGACAGGTCCGCCTCGATGCGCGCCTACTACAAGGACGGCTCCGCCCAGGCCCTCGGCGAGCAGACCGTCGCCCTCGCCGCCCACCTCGACCCCGAGCAGCCCACCTCCGTCCCCGTCATCTTCTTCTCCACGGAGCTGGACGGCACCGGCGAGCTCACCCTCGACTCGTACGACAACAAGGTCGACGACCTGCACGCCGGCCTCGGCCGCATGGGCCGTACCAGCTACCACGTGGCCGTCGAGGAGGTCCTCACCCAGCACCGCAAGGCGACCCCCGGCACCCCCGCCCTCGTCGTCTTCCAGACCGACGGTGCCCCGGACGCCAAAACCCCCGCGAACCAGGCCCTCGCGGATGCCGCGAAGAACCACCCCGCCGTCCACTTCGCGTTCGTCGCGTTCGGCGACCCGGAGAACAAGGCCTTCGACTACCTCCGCAAGCTGAAGACGGACAACACATCCCACTTCCTCGCCGGAGAGACCCCGCGCGAGCTCACCGACGCCGAGGTCTACGAGGGCATCCTGGCCACCTGGCGCCCGTAGCCGACCGCACCCGGCGACAACAGGCACCCGTACCACCGCACCACCCGCACCACCGCGTGCCGCCCGCTTCCCACCCGTCAAAACGGGAGGCGGGCGGCACACCCATGTCGGCTAGGATTTCAAGACTCACGAAATCGACCGACCTGGGAGCATCCCCCGATGGCTCGACACCTCATCACCAGCGCCCTTCCGTACATCAACGGGATCAAGCACCTGGGCAACATGGTGGGGTCCATGCTCCCGGCGGACGTGTACTCCCGGTACCTCCGCCAGCGCGGCCACGACGTCCTGTACATCTGCGCGACCGACGAGCACGGCACCCCGGCCGAGCTGGCCGCGAAGGAGCAGGGTCTCCCGGTCGACGAGTTCTGCGCGCAGGCGCACAACGCCCAGAAGGCCGTCTACGACGGCTTCGCCCTCGCCTTCGACTACTTCGGCCGCAGCTCCAGCCCGCAGAACGTCGAGATCACCCAGCACTTCGCCCGCCGGCTGAAGGAGAACGGGTTCATCGAGGAGCGGGCGATCCGCCAGGTGTACTCACCGGCCGACGGCCGCTTCCTCCCGGACCGCTATGTCGAGGGCACCTGTCCCCACTGCGGCTACGACAAGGCCCGCGGCGACCAGTGCGAGAACTGCACCCGGGTTCTCGACCCCACCGACCTGATCGACCCGCGCTCGGCGATCTCCGGCTCCACCGACCTGGAGGTCCGCGAGACCAAGCACCTCTTCCTCCTGCAGTCCGAGCTGCAGCACGAGGTCGAGGCCTGGGTCTCCGCACACGAGCACCAGTGGCCCCAGCTCGCCTCCTCCATCGCCCGCAAGTGGCTGACCGAGGGCCTGCACGACCGCGCGATCACCCGCGACCTGGACTGGGGCGTCCCGGTACCGGCCGACACCTGGCCGGAGCTGGCCGCCGAGGGCAAGGTCTTCTACGTCTGGTTCGACGCCCCGATCGAGTACATCGGCGCGACGAAGGAGTGGTCGGACCAGGACCCGGAGAACCGGGACTGGAAGTCCTGGTGGTACGACGTCGACACCGACGTCCGCTACACGGAGTTCATGGCGAAGGACAACGTCCCCTTCCACACCGTCATGTTCCCGGCCACCGAGCTGGGCATCCGGGAGCCGTGGAAGAAGGTCGACGTCGTCAAGGCCTTCAACTGGCTGACGTACTACGGCGGCAAGTTCTCGACCTCGCAGAAGCGGGGAGTCTTCACCGACCAGGCCCTGGAGATCCTCCCGGCGGACTACTGGCGCTACTTCCTCATCGCCAACGCCCCCGAATCGGACGACTCGTCCTTCACCTGGGAGCACTTCACCGCCACGGTCAACAAGGACCTCGCCGACACCCTCGGCAACTTCGTCAACCGCGTCCTGTCCTTCTCCCGCAAGCGCTTCGGCGACGAGGTCCCCGCGGGCGCGGCGGCCGGCGAGGCGGAGGCGAAACTGGGCGAGGAGATCGCCCGCCTGCTCGCCGAGTACGAGGCCCAGATGGAAGCCCTCCAGTTCCGCAAGGCGGCAGCGGCCCTGCGCGCCCTGTGGTCGGCGGGCAACTCCTACCTGGAGGAGAAGGCCCCCTGGCTGGAGATCAAGACCGACCAGGACGGCGCGGCCCTCACCCTGCGCACCGCCATGAACCTCATCCACCTCTACTCGGTGGTCTCCGAGCCCTTCATCCCGGTCTCCTCCGCCACCATGCGCGCCGCCTTCACCCTCAAGGACGACACGGCCACCTGGGTCACGCCGGAGGAAGCCAGGTCCCTGGACTCCGTCCCGGCCGGCACCCCCTTCACCGTCCCCCCGGTCCTCTTCGCCAAGCTGACGGACGACGACCTGGAGACGTACAAGGAGCGCTTCGGCGGCGAACCGGCCGCGTAACGCCCAGGCAGGCATCACAAAGGGGCTCGGTGACGTCGTACGACGTCACCGAGCCCCCGCGTCGTCATGGAAGTGTCGCCTGAGAACAACGTCATGCGCCTCGCGGGATGACCGCCGAGCAGCCTGCCCCGAAGCGGATACCCGAGGGCGGCGACAGGAAGTGGCGCAGCGTATCCGGAAAGCAACCCTATGCGCCCGGGTGTGCGTCTCCCCTGGCATGGCACTGTTCGGAAACGCGCACACCGTCGATCCCGGCAAGGCTCAGCAGGACTACGGGCGTCTGCTGGGGCACGGGGAGCAGGTTCACGCCGCGTTCCTGCTGATCCGTGACACCATCCTGTTCACCGACCGCCGTCTCATCCTGATCGACAAGCAGGGGATCACCGGCAAGAAGGTGGAGTACCACTCCGTCCCGTACCGCAGCATCACGCACTTCGCGGTCGAGACGGCCGGCCACTTCGACCTCGACGCCGAGCTGAAGATCTGGCTGTCCGGCACCCACGAACCGATCGAGAAGACGTTCACCAAGGGCGTGGACATCTACGAGGTGCAGGCGATCCTCACCCAGTTCGTGGCCCGATGAGGCAGCCGCACGCGCACCCGGGGCCCGGGAAGCCGCACGCTTCCCGGGCCCCTCTGTGCCGTCCCGGACCCCTTCCTGATTCCGGTCCGGGACACTTCCCGGCCCCAGGGTGGCGCCCCCGGCAGGAGTGTTGCGGGGTTAGGACAGCAACCCGGCACCCGCGGCCGACGCCCCCGTGCCGGTCAGGTCGGTCAGCAGGCCCGTCACCGTGGTCTGCAGGCCGGCGGTGAGAGCCGGGGTCCAGTTGACCTTGGTCTTCAGCTTCTTGGAGTTCGCGGTGTTGTACGCGGCGACGATGTCCGTGGCCTTGCCGTTGACCAGGTTGCCCGTGCCGGCGACCGAGCCCGTGCCGTCGCCGCTCAGCAGCTTGGCGACCTTCGCGCCGGCGGGGATCTTCCAGACGTTGCGCTCGGCGACGACCTGGGCCTTGGCGCGGGAGTCGATGCTGTACTTGGGGGCGTAGCCGTTGACCGTGGTGGTGTCGTAGACGTTGTTGTAGAGGTGGATCTGGCCGATGCGGGCCAGGGGCGCCCGCTGCACGATCCCCTTCCACACGTTGTGGTGGATCGTCACGCGCAGCTTGCCCGTGCTGTCGGTGTCACTGCTGCCGATCAGCATCGTCTTGTCGTGGTTGAGGAACCGGTTGCGCTCGACGGTCACCAGGTCGGAGCCGTTGGTGATGTCGAGGGCGCCGTCGTGGACCTGGTACTTGCGGCCGAAGTGCGTCGCCTCGGTCTTGTCGAAGGTCGGGGCGTCGGTGAACGTGTTGTGGTCCGCCCAGACGTTGGTCGCGCCGCGCAGGGTCACGGAGTCGTAGTTGGAGTTCCACTCGCCGGACGAGCCGTCGGTCGGGTCCCACTGCGGGAAGCAGTCCTGGGTGTCCGCGAAGGTCAGGTTGCGGACGATGACGTTCTTGACGTTCTGGATCTGCAGGCTGCCGCCGAGGATGCCGGCCTTGGTGCCGGGGACGCCCACGATGGTGGTGTTCGACGGCACCCGGAACACGATGTTCTTCTTCTGCTTGGCCGCGGCGGCCCCGCGGGCGGTCTCCTGCTTGCCGGACGGGACCTTCTTGCCGTACGTCGCCGGGTCGAACGCCTTGAGGTAGGCGGAGAGCGAGTAGCCGGTGCCGGAGGCGTAGTCCGCGCAGGTCAGCTTCTTGCCGGAGTCGTTGGTGTTGGCGTCGATCGTGCCCTTGATCTTGATGATCCGGGGGGCCGTGTCGGTCTGGGAGCCCAGCGCCTTCACCAACTGAGCGCGGGTGGACACCGTGAAGGTGTGCGCCGCGTCGGCCTTCGTACCGCCGGTCGTACCGGAACCGGACGCCGCCCAGCCGTCCTTGGCGGGCAGCACCTGGTGGTACAGGTCCACGGGGGAGGCGTTGGCGTTCATCACGAGGACACCGCCACCGACCGCGGCGGCCACGGCGGCGGCGGAGACCACGAACGTCCGGCGCTTGCGGAGGGACCGGCGGTGGGACGGGCGCAGGGAGGCAGAGGCCACAGATGAGTCCTTACGTAACGTACGTGGTTCGGGAGAACACGTGGTTCGTGTGGAGCCCCTGGGAAGGGGGTTCCGACTCATGTGTGGTCGCGGGTCCGGGATAGGTTGCCGCCGAAGTCGATTTCTTCCGACGCCTTCTGGCTGACCGTCAGCCGGTATGTGAGTACGGCTACTTGATGTGGTCCATCACCTCCTGGAACTCCTTCGTCGGCGAGAACTCCATGACCTCGACGTCCTCCAGAGCCTCGGGGGAGTGGCCGGGACCCCAGTAGTAGGCCTGTCCGGCCTCGTAGGACTCCTCGCCCTCCTTCGTCCGCATCCTCACCCGTCCCTTGATCAGGAATCCCCAGTGGGGGCACTGGCACAGGTCGTCGGGCAGGCCCTTGAGGGCCGGCGCCATGTCCGTCCCCCGGGGCAGCTTGATGAAGGCGACCGTCATGTCACCGCCGATCTCCTGGAAGCGCACCTCCAGGCCGTCACCCTCGATCTCGACGGGGACCTCTGTCCGCGTGACTGCCGTCATGATTCCTCCACGACCGGATCACCGCGGGGCCTCGGGAAACTCCATGGGGGTTCACTTTCTCGGGAACCCCGCACCTCCAGTCTGCGCCCGTCCCCGGCACACCTCGAATCGGCGTGACATGCGTCACGACCGAATTGCGCAGCGATGGAACCGATCAACCTTTTTACCCGGTGCGACAAACCATGCCCTTCGAAATCCAATCGGGCACTTGCCGCAGAAATGGCGAATTCCATTGCTCGTCCGGATCGGCGGTTCCGTCAAAGCCCCTTCCGGACCAGGCAGAAGACCCGCACTCCCGGAACCGGGCACCCCGGAAAGGCCCCCGCTGCGGCGCTCGACGGCAGCACAGGCGTTCGTTGCCCGGCGCGCTGGAGCCTCCCCATAATGACCGGGCTCGCCAGTCGGACCACTTAGTGAGGCCACGTATGAGCAGCCATCGCCGGACAACAAAACGCCAGAAAGCGAGGCGCCCGAGAACAAGGCGCCAGAAGATAGCCATAGCCGCGGCCGCCGTGGTGACCGTGGGCGCCGTGGGCATTCCCACGATCGCGCAGGCGAGCGGCGGCGGACTGGGCGGCTGGCGCAGTGTGGCCTCCTCCTGGTGGGGAGGGGACCCGTCGGATCCGGTCGCCGACCCCGCCCCGCCGGAGACCCCCTCGACGCCCTCCGCGTCCCCGAGCACCTCCGACGCGGACCCCTCGGCGACCCCCTCGCGGTCCCGTAAGCCACGTGCCTCCCGCACGAGCCCCACCCCGAGCGCGTCGCCCGCGAAGACCAAGAGCCCGGCGGCCAAGCCGCCCGCACGCACGCCCGAGAAGCAGGCCGCGCCCGCGAGCACGCCGAAGGCCACGGAGGCCGACCGCGCTCCCCGCACCTCCACGAGCAACGCGGACTCCGGGCCCACAGCCCGGGTGCTGGCCCTGGTCAACGCCGAACGCCAGAAGGCGGGCTGTGCGCCGGTGACCGAGAACGCCAAGCTCACCAAGGCCGCCCAGAACCACAGCCAGGACATGGCCGACCACCAGAACATGTCCCACACCGGTTCCGACGGCTCGGACATGAGTGACCGGCTCGCCCGTGTCGGGTACCGGTTCAGGTCGGCGGGCGAGAACGTCGCCGCCGGGTACGGCACTCCCGAGAGCGTCATGGACGGCTGGATGAACAGCCCCGGCCACAGGGCCAACATCCTCAACTGCGGCTTCAAGGAGATCGGCATCGGCCTGGCCCAGCCGGGCAACTACTGGACCCAGAACTTCGGCACGTCCGCATAACCGCCAGCCACACGACGGCCCGCCCGCCCAGCCAGCACCCGGACGAGGCGGGCCTGAACGTTTCCTCGATGGAGCGGCGCGTGGACACTGTGCTGCGCACCGGCCCGCCCGACGGGGAGGACTTCATGCCCGCGCCGCAGGAGACGAGAAGCGTGCCACCGCTGACGGTGAAGCCGCCGTTGACGTCGAGCGCTCCGTTGCCACCGTCTCGGGACCGTTCACGACAATCGTGCCGCCCGTGATCCCGGCGGTGCCGTTGGAGTCGCAGCCGCCGCCCTGGGAGTTGAGGACCAGGGTGCCCTCGCTGATGACCAGGTCGCCCTCGGCGTGGATGCCGTCGTCTCCGGCGGCGAGGGTGACGGACATCAGGGGTCAACCTTGGAGCGCGCTTTGCCTTCCCTTGACGGAACTTGAGAAGTTCCAAGGTCAACGGCGGATGAACCCGCCCCGCTTCGGCCGCTGTTTGTGAAACGACTGTGGAGACCCATCAGTATATGACCTTTCAAGATTTATTACTGGTGGGTCCTCTGTGACATTGGGGCCCTCGGGGGATCGAGATCTTTCCGGATCGATCGACATGGACCACAGTTGACGAACCATCACATACGCCCGAGAGCGGCCGTCGCCTTGCTGACGCCCCTCCTGGCCGGAGCCCTGACCCTGACCGCGGTCGCCGCTCCCACTCATGCCAACTCCACCGACATCGACGGCAGTTATCGCGACGCCACCTACATCGTGAAGCTCGCCGACGCACCCGTCGCCGCGTACGAAGGCGGCCTGCCCCGACTGAAGCGGACGGCACCCGACCCCGGTGAGCGGCTCGACGCCGATGCCACCGCTGTCCGCACCTACGTACGCCATCTGGACTCCCGCCGGGACGAGGTACTGGACGCGGTCCCGGGCGTGAGGAAGCTGTACGACTACGAGTACACGTTCAACGGGTTCGCCGCCCGGCTCACCGGTCGGCAGGCCGCCAAGCTGGCCGTGACACCGGGGGTGGTGTCGGTGACCCCCTCCCGGGTCGTGCGGCCGATCGCGCCCGAGTCGCCGGACACGGCAGCGGGACAGGACGAGGGAACCGTGCGGGGTGCTGGTGGCGAGCGCACCGCGCCGCGCTCACCCGCACGTGAACCCTCACCTTCACCCGCACCGGCACCGGCACCCGCACCCGCACCCGCACCGGCGTCGGCCTCCGCAGGCAGGAGCCATACCCCCAAGGCGGCCCTCCCCGACGTCCCCCGCTTTCTCGGCCTCACCGGGAAAAAGGGCCTGTGGGCGAAGGTCGGCGGCCCCGAACGGGCCAGCGAGGGCATGATCGTCGGGGTGATCGACCCCTTCGATCCGAAGAACCCGATGCTCGCCCCGCTGCCGGAGCCCCGCCCCGACGCCGACGTCATCGCCAAGAAGTGGCGCGGCACCTGCGACGAGGGCGACGACAGCAACCCGGGCCACAAGGTCACCTGCAACAACAAGGTGATCGGGGCCGCGTACTTCCGGGCCGAACTGCAGGACCCCCAGCCGATCGACGTGCCCTCGCCGCTCGACATGCACAGCCATGGCACCCACATCGGCACCACGATCGCCGGCAAGCACGCCACCCCCGCCGCGATAGACGGTACGAACATCGCCGGCAAGCTCAGCGGACTGGCCCCGGCCGCACGGCTGGCCTTCTACAAGACCTGCTGGAGCACCGGTTGCGGCGGTGCGGACAACACTGCCGCGATCGACCGCGCGGTGGCCGACGGGGTGGACGTCATCAGCTACTCCATCGGCGGCGCACTGACCGACCCGGCTTCCACCGAGGCGATGTTCAACGCGGCGAAGGCGGGCGTGTTCGTCGCCGCCTCCGCGAGCAACAGCGGCCCGAACACCGTCGAGAACACCGCGCCCTGGATCACGACCGTCGCGGCGGAGACCCACGACACCGGCTACACGTCGACCCTGACGCTCGGTGACGGCCGCTCCTTCACCAACCCCGGGCTCACCGAGGGGGTCCCCTCCGCACCGCTGGTCAACGCCGTCGCGGTCGGCAGGCAGGGCGCCGAACAGATCGTGCACTGCGCGCCGGACACGCTCGACCCGGACAAGGCGAAGGGGAAGATCGTCGTCTGCGACCGGGGCGGCGAGGGCTTCGACTACCAGGGCCGGTTCGACGAGCTGAAGAAGTCCGGCGCGGTCGGCATGGTCCTGGCCAACACACCGGCCAGCTTCCAGGACGTTGTCGCGGACCCGCAGTTCCCCGTGATCTCGGTGAGCCCTGAGGACCGGGAGACGGTCAAGGATTACGCCGCCGGTCCGGGTGCCACCGCGGAACTCTCCCCCACCAGGAGCGGGCGCGTCCGGGCCCCCGTCATCACCGACTTCTCCTCCTCTGGCCCCGACCCGTTCTCCGGCGGTGACCTGCTGAAGCCCGACATCGCCGCACCGGGCCAGCTGATCGCGGCGGGCACCGTCCCCGGCGGCTTCGCCGGATACACCGGTGAGTACGGGTTCATGGACGGCACGTCGATGGCGGCCCCGCACATCGCCGGCCTCGCCACCCTGCTCAAGCAGCTGCACCCCGACTGGTCCCCCATGGAAATCAAGTCGGCGCTGATGACCACCGCCACCACGACCGACAACAAGGGCGAGCCCATCGGCCGGCAGACCGAGCAGAACACCGGGGTCACCCCCGCCACCGTGTTCGATCACGGCTCCGGTTCACCCCGGGTGACCCGCGCCGCCGACCCCGGCCTGGTCTACGACTCGACGTCCGCCGACTGGACGGCGTACCTCTGCGCCCTCGGCGAGCACCCCACGACCGCCGACGGCACCGACCCCTGCGCCACGGCCGCGAAGACCGACCCCAGCGACCTCAACTACCCGTCGATCGCGGTCGGCGACCTGGTGGGCAGGCAGACGGTGACCCGCACGGTCACCAACGTCTCGTCGACGACCGCCACCTACAAGGCCGAGCTCCAGACCCCGCCTGGCTTCCGCGCCGAGATCACCCCGAAGCGGCTGACGATCGCGCCGGGCGAGTCGGCGTCGTACAAGGTGGCGTTCGAGCGTACGAGCGCCGACCACGGCAGCTGGTCGTTCGGCTCCCTGACGCTGAGCGACGCGCACAGCCGCCACGAGGTCACCAGCCCGATCGCCCTGCGCGCGGAACTGTTCTCGACCCCGGACGAGGTCACGGTCACCGGTGGTGACACGGCGACGCTCACGCCGCGGGTCGGCTGGGACGGCGAGCTGACCGCGAAGGCCTCGCTCTACACCGGTGAGAAGACCACCGGCACCCTCACCGGCACCGATGAGTCCGCTTTCGAGCAGAGCCCGCACACCAACGACGCCGTGGTGAGGCACCGCGTCCACGTCCCCGAGGGAGCCCCCTTCACCCGGTTCGCCCTCACCTCCGCGGACCACGTCCCCGGCAGCGACCTCGACCTGTACGCCTTCGACAGCGAAGGCAACCACGTCGGCGCATGGCCCGACGCCGGCTCCGACGAACACGTCGACCTGCCACCCGGCGACTACGACGTCTACGTCCTCCAATACGAACTGCCGGCCGGCACCACCAGCCAGCGGTACATCCTGTGGAGCTGGAAGGTCGGCCAGGGCACCCCCGCGGTGACGCCCACGGTCACCCCGGCCGAGCAGACCGTCCGCAAGGGCGACCGGCCGAAGGTCACGGTGTCATGGCCGGACGCGATCCGCGGCGAACGGTATGTCGGTGCCGTCGAGTTCGGCGACGGCTCGACGGCTGTGGGACACACCCCGCTGACGGTCACTCCGTAACCGCCACCCCACACCACCCCCTCACCGACCGGGCCGCCCGCGCACTTCCCTTGTGTGCGGGCGGCTCGCGTCGACCCGAAACTCGGCCCGAAACCTGGACCCGCTCCGATTCCCCCGATGGGGTGGCAGGTGCCCCCGGTCGCCCGCGTGCGGTTCCCGTTCTTCCCTACAACTGGCAGCGCTGACAGGGAAGTTGGAGCAGAGGGAGGCGTGAGTGGTGCGACGGCACAGGGCGCGAACGATGGCCGCGGCAACGGCGGCGGCGACGTTGGCGCTCGCTCCGGGGACGGCACAGGCGGTCGGCCCCCGCCCCGCGGCCGTGGAAAGGGTCCCAGCGACGGCGACGGCGACGGCGACGGCGACGGCGACGGCGACGGCGACCGGAACGACCCGCATCGCCGGGTCGTCGGTGCCGACGGCGCGGAAACCGGAGGTCAACGGCTTCCTGGCGATCGTCAACAAGGTCCGCGCGGAGGTCGGCGTCCCCCCGCTGGTCTGGGACGAGTCCCTCGCCGCACACGCCCGGCAGTGGGCGAGGGTGCGCGTCACCGACTGCGAACTCATCCACTCGAACAGCCGGTACGGCGAGAACCTGGCCAAGGGGTCCAACCCCCGCTACTCCCTCGCGGAGGCGGCCCGCCTGTGGCGCGACGAGAAGTACGACTACGACCGCCCCTCCAACTCCTGCGTCGACGGCCACGAGTGCCTCCACTACACCCAGTTGGTCTGGCGCACCTCGACCCGGGTGGGCGCGGCGAAGGCCAGGTGCGCGAACGGCTGGACGTACGTGGTGGCCAACTTCGACCCGCCCGGGAACGGGACGGGCCGACGGCCGTACTGACCGGGGAACGAGCCCGGGGGCCGTGATAATCCCTCCATGGCCCCGCCCCCCGACCAGTTCCTCCACCTCCTCGACGACGTCCTGTCCCTCGGCAGCCCCTACGCCCTCGCCCTCACCGGCGACCACGCGGCGCAGGCCCATGGACTGGTCGAGGCGAGACCGCCCGCCCGGGACCTGGAGCTGGCGACGGAACACGCGGCGGCGATGGAACAGATCGCCGCCACGGTCCGGGTGGGTCTGGCGGAACGCGGCTGGCTGGTGCACGCGGTGGAGACGACCCCGCTCTCCGCCCGTCTCCTGGTCACCGATCCCACGACGGCGGAGGAACGCACCGTCGACCTCCTTAAGGAGACACTCTGGCACCCACCGGTACGGACCCCCCTGGGCCTCACCCTCTCCCTGGAAGACGTGGTCGGCACGAAGGTCCGGGCGATGGCCGACCGGGGCGCGGCCCGCGACCTGATCGCCGTCCACGCGGCCACCGCCCACTGGACCATCGCCGAACTGGAGGAACTGGCCCGCCGCCACACCACCGCCACGTCCGCCGACTTCGACCTCACCGACCTCCAGTCCCGCCTGGAGGGCACCGAGTGGCTCGACGACCGGGAATTCACTCGCCACGGCCTGGACGCCGAGGCCATCCTGGAACTCCGCCGATGGGCCCAGACCTGGGCCGACGACATCGCCGAACGCCTCCTGGAAGAGGAGGCCCTGGCACCCCCGACGGAGGAGGACCCCGGGTGAGCAGGAGACGCTACGTCGCCCGAGGCGTGCCCGGCGGCTACCGCATCTACGACAACCGCCCCCGGGGCTGGTGGGGCGACCTGTACGAACTCTGCCCGGACGACCTCCTGACCGAGCTGAACGCCGGCAAGGAGCCCGACAAGCTGTCCCGCCTCCTGAAGCGCTACCGAGCCCTGAAGCGATGACGACCGGAGCGATCCCCCACTCCCCGAGAGGGTGAACGACTCCCGGTCGCCCAGGCGCTCCGACGCTCGATCCGCTCAAGCACGTTCATGGTCGGACGCAGCCCAGGCGGCGCTCCGTCGGCCCCCACGAGGGCATGCACCGCATCTTCCCCGAACGGCCCGAGTCGCCAGTCGCACCGACCTCGACCGCCTCAACGACTGGCTCGACCGTGCGGGCACCGTCACCCGCGCGGAAGACCTGTTCGTCGGGAGCTCTGAGGCGTAGGCGGACGTCGTCATGCAGCCGCCGCGCCGACCTAGGTCACGTCGCCGCCGCGACCACCACCACCGTCGTCATCATCGTCGCCGCCGTGAGGGCCGCCGCGGCGGCCGTCGCCGTTTCAGCCATACGGCGGAGGGCGGGGTCGGCCCAGTGGTGTGCGGCGATCTCGGTCATGCGGCGCTTGGCCGGGGAGTCGTCGGAGCCGGCGTCCGGGAAGGCGAGGGTGTGGAGGTCGGCGTGGTGGAGGAGCGAGATCAGGGCGGCGGTACGGGGATCCGGTTCCGCGTTCGTCAGGACGACCTCCGTCAGACGGCCACGCAGGGCGGACTCCACCGTTCCGTCGGCCTCCGGATAGCGGGTGGTGCGGAAGACGAGGAGGACGCGACGCTTCTCCTCACGGATCAAGTCCTTCTTCAACAGGCCCCGCAGAGCGGTCTCGTACTCCCTCGTGCTGTTCGCACGGATCCAGGTCTCGGCGTCCTCCGGGAGGACCGCATCGTCCCCGGCCAGGGACCGCTCCAGCAGGGCCGCCGCCGCGATCGCGTAAGGCGTTCGCAGAGGGAGCCGTGCCTCACCCGTGGTGTCGTCCAGAGAGAGAAGGAGAATCTCCTCCCCGAGAGTCATGGGGGTGGGAGCGGCGCCGGGAAGAGCGTCGCCGAAAGGGTCGGACGACATGGTCATGATCAGCAGGACGCGGGCGGCGCCCCGGTAGTTCCTGAGCCGCCAGAGCAACGTACGAGAGGGCGCTCGGAGTTCCTCACGACCCGGACGCCCCGAACATCCTGGATGTTCTGAGTATCCCTGACGTCCTGAACCACCGGCTCCATGCCCAGCGCCGTGCGCGCCGCGTGCACATGGCGCAGTCCCTCGATCGCCGTCCCGGTGACCTGCGCGTACTCGTCGGACGTGCGAGCCCTGATGAGCTGGGCGCGAGCGGTGCGCAGGCATTCGGTGGCGTCGGTCAGGGACTCGGCCGCGCTGCCACCCGCTCCGGCCTGCGCCCGGACGTCGATGCCGGCCAGACTGCCGCCGAGCCGCACCACCCAGCGGTTGGCGTCGGCCTCCGCGTCCAGGTCGGACGTCGGTCCGGGCTCGTCCACGGACCGCCGCTGCGCGACGATCGCGACCACCGCCCCGACGATCAACAACACGGCCACCAGCACGGCCAGCTTCATGTCCTCCTCCAGCGTTCCGCTACGTTCCGTCCCGTACGGGGTTCCTCACCCTGTACGTCCCATGACATCCCTTCCCGCTGTGCCCCTCCGTCGAGAAACCTGTGCGTCCCCTGATGACTTGCCCCACCCCGACCCCGACAGCCACCCCGGCCCCAACAGCAACACCGACCCACACGGGTACCCGATTCCAGGGATGAGAGCACGGCGAAGGCTTGGAAGCCCTCGAATGGGAGTTCCGGGTTGCCGCAGCCGGAGGGCCCGAGCACGGCGGCCAGGGCACGCACCGCCCGGTGCCTTTTCCCGCGCATGCGAAAGGGACCTGAAATCGACGGACGATTCCAGGTCCCCTTCCGATGGGCCGAAGAGGCCCGTACGAGGGCTTGCCCTACTTCGGCTGCGGCTTCCGCACCGACAGGTGCAGTTCACGCAGCCGCGCCTCCTCCAGCTCCGTCGGCGCGCCCATCATCAGGTCCTGGGCGTTGCCGTTGAGCGGGAAGGCGATGGTCTCGCGGATGTTGGGCTCGTCCGCGAGAAGCATGACGATGCGGTCGACACCGGGCGCGATGCCACCGTGCGGCGGGGCGCCGAAGCGGAACGCGCGCAGCATGCCCGCGAACTGCTCCTCGACGGTGTCCCGGTCGTAGCCCGCGATCTCGAAGGCCTTGAGCATGATGTCGGGCTCGTGGTTCCGGATCGCGCCGGAGGACAGCTCGACGCCGTTGCAGACGATGTCGTACTGCCAGCCGAGGATGTCCAGCGGGTCCTGGGTCTCCAGGGCCTCCAGACCGCCCTGCGGCATGGAGAACGGGTTGTGCGAGAAGTCGATCTTGCCGGTCTCCTCGTCCTTCTCGTACATCGGGAAGTCGACGATCCAGCAGAACCGGAAGACGCCCTCCTCGAAGTGCCCGGCACGCTTGGCGGCTTCCACCCGCACCGCGCCCATGATCTTCGAGACCTCTTCGAACTCGCCCGCGCCGAAGAACACCGCATGGCCGGCGGCCAGCGACAGGCGCTTGGTCAGCTCGGCGACGTTCTCCTCGGTGAGGAACTTGGCGATCGGACCGGACAGCGAACCGTCCTCGGCGACCCGCACCCAGGCCAGACCCTTCGCGCCCTGCTCGATCGCGTACTCGCCCAGCTGGTCGAAGAACTTGCGCGGCTGAGCGGAGACGTCCGGCACGGCGAGCGCGCGCACGTGCTTGCCGGCGAACGCCTTGAACTCCGAGCCCTCGAAGACATCGGTGATGTCCACCAGCTCCAGCTGGGCGCGCAGGTCCGGCTTGTCGGAGCCGTACTTGAGCATCGCCTCGCGGAACGGGATGCGCGGGAACGGGGAGGTGACGTGGCGCCCGCCCCCGAACTCCTCGAACAGCTCGGTCATGAGCTTCTCGATGGGCTGGAACACGTCCTCCTGCTCCACGAAGCTCATCTCGACGTCGAGCTGGTAGAACTCGCCCGGCGAACGGTCCGCGCGCGCGTCCTCGTCACGGAAGCAGGGCGCGATCTGGAAGTACCGGTCGAAGCCCGAGATCATCAGCAGCTGCTTGAACTGCTGCGGGGCCTGGGGGAGGGCGTAGAACTTGCCCGGGTTCAGGCGCGACGGCACGACGAAGTCGCGGGCGCCCTCGGGGGAGGTGGCGGACAGGATCGGGGTCGCCATCTCGTTGAAGCCGAGAGCCGTCATCTTGTGACGGATGGCGCTGATCACGGCCGTACGCAGCATGATGTTGCGGTGCATGCGCTCGCGGCGCAGGTCGAGGAAGCGGTACTCCAGGCGCCGCTCCTCGTTGACCCCGTCCTCGGTGTTGATGGTGAAGGGGAGCGGGGCGGCCGCGCCGAGCAGCTCGACCTCGCCGACCTCGACCTCGATCTCACCGGTCGGGAGGTCCGGGTTCACGTTCTCGGCGCCGCGCGAGACGACCTTGCCGTCGACACGGACGGTCGACTCCTTGGAGATCTTGTCCAGCGCCTCGTACGCCGGGGTGCCCGGACGGGCCACGAGCTGCGTGATGCCGTAGTGATCGCGGAGATCGATGAAGAGGATGCCGCCCAGGTCGCGCCGATTGTGCAGCCAGCCGCTCAGCCGGACGTCGGTGCCGACGTCAGAGGCGCGGAGCTCGCCGCAGGTGTGGGACCTGTACCGATGCATCGTCGTTCATCCAGTCTTCGCTGATCGGGGATCTGGGCGGGTGTCTCACCACGGCCGGTCCGCGTCACCGTCGGCGGTCACGGCCGGTGTTTCACGTGAAACAACCCCCAGGGTACCGGCCACCCCGAGATCGCCTCCCCACCATTTACCACGAGGCGCCCCGGCCCTCACGACTCGCCGCCCCCGCACCGCCAGGGCACCGCTCGTACACCGCTGCCCAAGGAGCAAGCCATCTCATGCACTCAGCCGTCCTCCTGACCGGATACGCACGGTCATAGCCATGGGCAGGACCGCAAGCGGTTACTGTCGCTAGCGTCGATTGTCGTCACCTCCGTCGCCACCGGTCGTGGTCACTCGTCATGGCTTCGCCATGACCCCGGTACCGCTCGGTGCCCGCTACAGCTTCGGTGGCACGGTCCGATCAGCTGTTCTTAGAGTGGGTCAATGCGCACTGGTGAGCCCCCGCCCACCGTGGGGGACGTCCTGTCCGCCCTCGCGACGGGACTGTGGACCTGGGACAGCGCTGCCGGAACCGTCACCCTGGACGCCGAAGCCGCCCGGCTCATGGGTCTGCCCGCGGAGCCGACGACGCTCACCCAGGCTGGGGCACGGGCACGTCTGCACCCCGTCGACTGGAACGAGATCGTCTCGGTCGTGCAGCTCGCCGTCGTCGAGGACACCCTCGCCGAAGTACGGGTCAGGGTCATGGACGACCGGGGCCGCGTGATCCGCACGGTCCGCAGCCGCTCCAAGCCCGCCTTCGAACCGGTGCGCAAGTCCTTCGAGCTGATCGGCACCATCCAGGAGGTCACCGAGCCCTCACCGGAGAGCGCCGTCCGCGCCCCCGCCGTCACCGGCGACTGGCGGCGCTCACGCGAGGCGTTCCTGCTGGACGCGGGCCGGGCGCTGGCCGAGGCTCGGTCCACGGCGGAGGTGCTGCGGGTCGCGGCGGGCCTGGCGATGCCCGGCTTCTCCCCGGACGGACTCGCGGTCTTCGGCGTGGAGGCCGACCGCCTCACCGTCATCGGACACCACGGGCAAAGCCAGGGTGACGAGGGCCCCTTCACCCATATGCCGCTGGAGACGGACTACCCGGCCGCCGAGGTGGTCCGCACCGGCCGCGCCGTCTACCTCTCCTCCCCCGAGGACTACAAGGCGCGCTACCCCACGGCCTGGCCGCTCGCCGAACAGTTCGGCCGCCAGTCCTGGGCGTTCCTGCCGCTGATCGTCGCCGGCCGCACGATGGGCGCGTGGATGGCGGGCTTCACCTACCCCGTCACCTTCACACCGGACGAACGCTCCGTCCTGACCACCGTGGCCCGCATGCTCGCCCAGGCCCTCTCCCGCGCCGGCGCCGCCGAGACCGAACGCGAGCTGACCGACGGCCTCCAGCGCACGATGCTCCCCACGCTCGGCCCCGAGATACCCGGCATGAGCGTCGTCGCGCGGTACGTCCCCACCGGCGGCGGACTCCAGGTCGGCGGCGACTGGTACGACATGATCGCCCTGCCGAACGGCCGCTTCGCCCTGGTGATCGGCGACGTCCAGGGCCACGACGTACGCGCCGCCGGCCTCATGGGCCAGCTCCGCATAGCGCTGCGCGCCTACGCCTCCGAAGGCCATCGCCCGGACGCCGTCCTCTCCCGCGCCTCCCGCTTCCTGCACGGCGTCACCAACGACTCCGCCGCCGACTTCACCGACCTGCGCTTCGCGACCTGCCTCTACGTCGAGGTCGACCCGGTGTCCGGCGTCCTCGACATCGCCCGTGCCGGGCACCCCGACCCGGTGATCCGCATGGCCGACGGCACGGTCCTCGTCCGCCCCACCCCCGGCGGTCTCCCCCTCGGCATCGACCCCGACGCCGACTACCCCACCACCCGGCTCGTCCTCGAACCGGGCGAGACCATGCTCCTGTGCACCGACGGCCTCATCGAAACGGGCGGCCACGACCTCGACACGGGCTGGCGCCGCATCCGCACGATCCTCGAGTCCTTCGACTCCGTCGACGCGAGCGCGCACGAGGGGGAGGGGACGGCCGGGGGACCGGGCGTCGAAGCGCTGGGGGTCGAAGGACTCGGTGTCGAAGCGCTGGAGGTCGAAGGACTCGGTGTCGAAGGACTAGGTGTTGAAGCGCTCGGCGTCGAAGGAGTCGGCGTCGACAGGCAGAGGATCGGACGGCTGAGGGTTGAGGGGCCGCATGCCGGTGATCCGCGCGGCGGTGGCCTCACCGCCGACGGGCTGGACGCGGTCGGGCGCACACCAGCCCTCGATCAGGCTCGCGTCGAACCGAGCCGCCCGGAAGCGGCCGGCCTCGCCCCCGACCGTCTGGAGGCGCTGGCCGACGCGCTGGTCCAAGGAGTGCACGGGCCGTCGTCCCACCACACCCCCGGACCGCTCGCCGACCGGCGCGAGGACGACATAGCGATGCTGTTGCTGTGCCGGGAGAGCGAGGGGCCCGACCACGGGGACAGCACCGTCGTACGGCCTCCCGTACGCCGCACCGCGCTGACCGTCGCCCAGGCGGAGCCGGAGCGCATAGCCGGCGCCCGCCAGCAGGTGCGCGAACTCCTTCACGACTGGAACTGCGGCGACCAGGTCGACTCGGCCGTCCTCCTCGTCTCCGAGATGCTCACCAACGTTCTCGTCCACACGGACGCGGACGCACTCCTCGTCGCCGAGATGACCGGCGACGGCGGCAAGCGCCGCATGCGCATCGAGGTCACCGACGCCAGCGACGATCTCCCCCACAAGCGCCACCCCGGCGAACTCGCCTCCTCCGGACGCGGCCTCGTCCTCATGGACGTGCTCGCCGACGCCTGGGGCGTGGACCCGCGCGGCGAAGGCAAGAGCATCTGGTTCGAGCTACAGGAAGCGGCCCCACCGAACAGCTCGAACGGTGGCCCGCCGAGCTAGGGATCTTCGCCTCGCCCCCAGCCCGTCATCCCCGGTCGATCAGGAACACCTGCCGAGCCGCGTCCGCCCCGGCACGGCCCGCCCCCTCCACACACGGCTCCGCCACGGCCACCGACTCGACCTCCTCCGCACCCCCGCGGATCCCCACACACACCGACTCGCCCTCTACCGGCCGCAACCGCCACCCCTCGGCGCCGGCGGCCTCCGCGCCCTCCACCGACCCGGCCGGCTCGATACGGAACAACTGTGAGTTCCCCCCGGCACGACAGTCGGTCCATGGTTCGAACCTGTCCTTGAACTCCCCGTGCTTCAGCAGGGTCAGACACCCCGGGCCGTGCTGAGGGTGATCCCACTGGATGCGATACAGCCCGTCGTCCGCCTTCAGCAGATACGTCTTCGGCGGCACGGCCTCGGCACACGGCCGCTGCATGGCCACCACCTTCGACGTGCCGCTCTCCGCCCGCGCGTCCCCGTCAGTGACACACAGCTCGGGGGCGCGCGCGGGTCGAATACGGGAGAGCCCATGCGCCGGCCCGGCCCGCTCGGCACCCGACGGCCCGTCCCCCTGTGGCCACCACACCACGGCAGCCACGACGAGCACCGCGACGGCGGCGAGAGAAGCGACGACGGCCACGGAGGCGCCACGGGCCCGACCGCCACCAGCGGCAGCATCGGAGCCAGGCGTCCCAGTGGACCCCTCGTCGGCCATCGAGGCGAGCCGCTCCCGGGCGGCCAGCCACCCGGACTCGTCGACCCCCGGGCCCCCTTTCCCCGCCCCCTTCTCCACCCCGCAGGCGCGGACCAGCGCGGCAACGAGTTCGGCACGGGGCAGGGCATCACGCCGCAGCACGTCCGCGACGGTGCTGCGGGCCAGGACGTCCCCGCGCTCGGCGGCCCTCCGCTCCAACTGGCGGTACGTCAGCCCACTGCGCTCCTTGAGCAGTCGCAGCAGGGCGACGTACTCAGCGGGGTCGCGCGCACCGTGGGGATCCAGCTCCCCTAACTCCGCCGTGCCCCCGACCGCGTCTCCGGTTCTGTCCCCCGTGTTCGCCATGGGGTCATTCTGTTCCCGCCGACCACGGCCGACAACCCCCGTCCCGGCCACGTCGCGCGCCCCGCCCGTACCATCCGGACAAGCCCCTGACCAGCACGGACAGCCGTACGCCTGTCCGGGACAGGGGAAACCGTTGCCGGACAGGATCCGGCGCCCCAGGCTCGGTTGCTGTCGCGACGGCCGGCCCCACGGGGGTGGACCGGCCGCGCGTCCCCACTCGACCGACCGAAAGGAAGTCGCCCATGCGTACGTACTCCTCGCGTACCTCTCTCGCTCCGAAGGCCGCGGTCACCGCCCTGGCCGGCGGTGCGCTGGTGCTGGGCTGTCTGGCCGACCCGAGCTGGTCCGCCACAGCCGCGCCCGCCGCCAAGTACCCGGGACAGGGCAAGTGCCCGCCGGGCGACTACCAGCTCTGCATCAACGGTGGTCCCGGCGGCTTCACCATCAAGGGCCGGACGTTCTCCGGCCACGACAACGCGATCCTGCTCCGCAACGTCTCGAACGTCACGATCACCGGAAACACCTTCAAGAACCTCAGTGGCAAGACCGGTTACGCCGGCGTCCATGTGAAGAACTCCTCCGGCATCGTGATCAGGAAGAACACGTTCAGCAATCTCCGCAACGCGGGCCACATGCACGGCGTCTACCTCGTCAGGACCTCGGGCAGCACCATCACCGGCAACAAGTTCACCTCCATCACCGGGGACCCCGTACGCCTCCGCGACGGCAGCCGCAACACCACCGTCAGCGGCAACACGTTCACCAAGTCCGGCACCTACGCCATCGTCAGCGAGTGGCGCGACGCGAAGAAGAAGGAAGCCTGCGGAGCCGGCAACACCGTCAAGAACAACAAGTACGGCCCCGGCTACTACGGCAAGCGCCTCCCTCTCATCCGCTGGGGCGGCAAGGGCGGCGGCAAGACGGGCCCCGACAAGCTCACCTGGAACACCTGCAAGAAGGCGACCATCGTCAACAAGGGCGGCAACAGCAGGCTCTGACCCGGCACCGCCCGACGGCCGTGCGCGAAGCGTCAACCAGGGGGACGCTTCGCGCACCGTCGCAGGTCACGCGCTACCTGGAGCCGACCCGGGCTGCCGACCCTTCGCGGCGGCCGGTGACGCCGCCTTCCTCAGAGTCCGCCCTCGGTCATCCCGTGCACCGCCGGGATCGTCCCGAGCCGGCCCTTCTGGAAGTCGTCGAACGCCTGCTGCAGCTCCTCGCGGGTGTTCATGACGAACGGCCCGTAGTGGGCCATGGGCTCGCGGATCGGCCGGCCGCCGAGGAGCACGATCTCCAGGTCCGGCGCGTGGGAGTCCTGCTTCTCGTCCGCCCGGAAGGTGAGCGAGGAGCCCGCGCCGAAGACGGCCGTCTGGCCGAGGTGGATCGGACGCCGGTCCACACCGACGCTGCCGCGCCCGGCGAGCACGTAGGCGAGGGCGTTGAAGTCCTCACGCCACGGCAGGGTGATCTCCGCGCCCGGCGCGACGGTCGCGTGGAGCAGGGTGATCGGGGTGTGGGTGATGCCCGGACCCTCGTGGCCGTCCAGCTCACCGGCGATGACGCGGAGGAGCGCGCCGCCGTCGGGGGTGGTGAGCAACTGGACCTGACCCCCGCGGATGTCCTGGTACTTCGGGGCCATCATCTTGTCCCGGGCGGGGAGGTTCACCCAGAGCTGGATGCCGTGGAAGAGACCGCCGGACACGACGAGGGACTCCGGCGGCGCCTCGATGTGGAGAAGGCCCGAACCGGCCGTCATCCACTGGGTGTCACCGTTGGTGATGGTGCCGCCACCGCCGTGGCTGTCCTGGTGGTCGAAGATCCCGTCGATGATGTAGGTGACGGTCTCGAAGCCGCGGTGCGGATGCCACGGGGTCCCTTTCGGTTCCCCAGGCTGATACTCCACCTCACCCATCTGGTCCATCATGATGAACGGGTCGAGGTGGCGGTAGTCGATCCCGGCGAACGCGCGGCGCACCGGGAAGCCCTCGCCCTCGAAACCACTGGGCGCGGTCGTCACGGCGAGCACCGGACGGTCCACCGCGTCGGTCGGCGCGGCGACACGGGGCAGGGTCAGCGGGTTCTCGACGGTCACTGCGGGCATGTCGGTACCTCCTTGTGCGCTCAGTTTAGTTGATTGTTGAACTTTCCGCCAGACTCAACGGCACACAGACCGCATCTCATTCCCTCCCTCGACCGAACAGCAGAACGCCGCCGGCCACACTGGCCGGCGGCGAGGTCCCACCCTCCGACATGAACGGTTCAGCAAACCCACGAAGGGCCCGAGACAGCCAAGCGAAGGGGCGCGGGGAACTGCGCGAGCAACCCCCGCGACGAGCGGAGCCACTCGCGGAGCTACCCGTACATCCGCCGCATCGCGAACTCCACCATCTGCTCCACGGCCTTCGCGTCGAACACCATCCGGTGCTCCCCCTCCATGTCGAGGACGAAGCCATAGCCGGTCGGCAGCAGATCGATCACCTCCGCGCCGGTGATCACGAAATACTTGGACTCCTTGCCGGCGTACCGGCGCAGCTCCTTGAGCGAGGTGAACATCGGGATCACGGGCTGCTGGGTGTTGTGCAGCGCCAGGAACCCGGGGTTGTCGCCGCGCGGGCAGTACACCTTGGACGTCGCGAAGACCTGCTGGAAGTCCTCCGCCGCCATCTGCCCGGTGGTGAAGGCGCGCACCGCGTCGGCGAGGGAGGGTGGGGACGGCTCCGGGTACAGCGGCGGCTGCTGCCCGTAACCGCCGCCCATCGGGCCGCCGGGCATCTGCTGCCCGGGCATCTGCTGCTGCGGTGGCGGGGCGTACTGCTGCTGAGTGCCAGCGCTCTGGTCGTAGCCGTACATGCGGCAAAGCGTAACGAGTCACAGATGACCCGATCGGGGTTGCTTCTTATTACTGATGGGTAGCATCATCGACACAGAAGCTACTTGTTGGTATATGAACTAGCGCGAGGATCCAGTGCCTCGCCGATCTCTTTACGGAGCCGTCGCCATGGGGCACTACAAGTCGAATCTCCGCGACATCGAGTTCAACCTCTTCGAGGTCCTCGGGCGCGACAGGGTGTACGGCACCGGCCCGTTCGCGGAGATGGACACGGACACGGCCAAGAGCATCCTGGAGGAGATGACCCGTCTCGCGGAGAACGAGCTGGCGGAGTCCTTCACGGACGCCGACCGCAACCCGCCGGTCTTCGACCCGGAGACGAACACCGCTCCGGTCCCGGCCTCCTTCAGGAAGAGCTACAAGGCCTTCATGGACTCGGAGTACTGGCGTCTGGGCCTGCCCGAGGAGATCGGCGGCACCACCTCCCCCCGCTCCCTGATCTGGGCGTACGCGGAGCTGCTGCTCGGCTCGAACCCGGCCGTGTGGATGTACTCCTCCGGCCCGGCGTTCGCCGGCATCCTCTACGACGAGGGCAACGACGTACAGAAGAAGATCGCGCAGATCGCCGTCGAGAAGACCTGGGGCTCCACCATGGTGCTCACCGAGCCGGACGCCGGCTCGGACGTCGGCGCCGGCCGCACCAAGGCGATCCAGCAGGAGGACGGCTCCTGGCACATCGAGGGCGTCAAGCGGTTCATCACCTCCGGTGAGCACGACATGGAGGAGAACATCCTCCACTACGTCCTCGCCCGCCCCGAGGGCCACGGCCCCGGCACCAAGGGCCTGTCCCTCTTCCTCGTCCCGAAGTACCTCTTCGACTTCGAGACCGGCGAACTGGGCGAGCGCAACGGCGTCTACGCCACCAACGTCGAGCACAAGATGGGCCTGAAGGCCTCCAACACCTGCGAGATGACCTTCGGCGACCGCCACCCGGCCAAGGGCTGGCTGATCGGCGACAAGCACGACGGCATCCGCCAGATGTTCCGCATCATCGAGTTCGCCCGCATGATGGTCGGCACGAAGGCGATCTCCACGCTCTCCACGGGCTACCTGAACGCGCTGGAGTACGCCAAGGAGCGCGTCCAGGGCCCCGACCTGGCGAACTTCATGGACAAGACCGCGCCCAAGGTCACCATCACCCACCACCCCGACGTCCGCCGCTCGCTGATGACGCAGAAGGCGTACGCGGAGGGCATGCGCGCGCTGGTCCTGCACACCGCCTCCATCCAGGACGAGATCCAGGTCAAGGAGGCGGCGGGCGAGGACGTCTCCGCCCTGGAGGCCATGAACGACCTGCTCCTGCCCATCGTCAAGGGCTACGGCTCCGAGAAGGGCTACGAGCAGCTCGCCCAGTCCCTGCAGACCTTCGGCGGCTCCGGGTTCCTCCAGGAGTACCCGATCGAGCAGTACATCCGCGACGCCAAGATCGACACCCTGTACGAGGGCACCACCGCGATCCAGGGCCAGGACTTCTTCTTCCGGAAGATCGTCCGCAACCAGGGCGCCGCGCTGAACTCCCTCGCCGAGGAGATCAAGAAGTTCCTGGCGCTCGGCGAGGGCGGCGAGGAACTGGCCGGTGCCCGTGAGCACCTCGCCAAGGCCGCGGTCGAGCTGGAGTCCCTGGTCGGCCTGATGCTCACCGACCTCGCCGCCACCGAGCAGGACGTCAAGAACATCTACAAGGTGGGCCTGAACACCACCCGCCTGCTGATGGCCTCCGGTGACGTGGTCGTCGGCTACCTGCTCCTCAGGGGCGCCGCGGTCGCCGCCGACAAGCTGCCGACGGCCTCCTCCAAGGACGTGGCCTTCTACACCGGCAAGATCGCGGCGGCGAAGTTCTTCGCGGCCAACGTCCTCCCGGGTGTCACCCTCGCCCGCAAGGTCTCCGAGGGCGTCGACCTGGACCTGATGGAGCTGGACGAGGCGGCCTTCTAGGCACCGGACGAGGCGGCCCTTTGGACAACCGTCCCTCGGCCGCACCCCGGCCGTGGCGCCGGACGGACCCTGCCCGTCCGTCCGGCGCCCTCTTGTCCGCACGCTCACCACGAGGGCCCGTTCCCGTCCCCCGGGAACGGGCCCTCGTACGTCGTTAAGGTGAACCCCATGCGCACACCCCCACGCTTCGATCGCGGCCACACCGACGACCTCATGACCTTCCTGGCGAGCAGCCCGACCCCGTACCACGCGGTGGCGAGCGCCGCGGAACGGCTGGAGAAGGCAGGCTTCCGGCAGGTCGCCGAGACCGACGCGTGGGACGGCTCGCTCGGCGGGAAGTACGTGCTGCGCGGCGGCGCGATCATCGCCTGGTACGTGCCGGAGGGCGCCACGCCCCACACCCCCTTCCGCATCATCGGTGCCCACACCGACTCCCCCAATCTGCGGGTGAAACCCCGCCCCGACAGCGGCGCGCACGGCTGGCGCCAGGTCGCCGTCGAGATCTACGGCGGACCGCTGCTCAACTCCTGGCTCGACCGCGACCTCGGCATTGCCGGCCGCCTCTCCCTGCGCGACGGCACCAGCCGCCTCGTCAACGTCGACAGACCCCTCCTCCGCGTCCCCCAACTCGCCATCCACCTCGACCGGTCCGTCACCTCCGAAGGCCTCAAACTCGACAAACAGCGTCACCTCCAGCCCATCTGGGGCCTCGGCGACGACGTCCACGACGGCGACCTGATCGCCTTCCTGGAGGGCGAACTGGGCCTGCCCGCAGGCGAGGTCACCGGCTGGGACCTGATGACCCACTCCGTCGAACCCCCCGCGTACCTGGGCCGCGACAAGGAACTGCTCGCCGGCCCCCGCATGGACAACCTCCTCTCCGTGCACGCCGGCACGGCCGCCCTCGCCTCGGTCGCCGGCTCCGGCGACGCACTCCCGTACATCCCCGTCCTCGCCGCCTTCGACCACGAGGAGAACGGCTCCCAGTCGGACACCGGCGCGGACGGCCCGCTCCTCGGCGGCGTGCTGGAGCGCTCGGTCTTCGCCCGCGGCGGCTCCTACGAGGACCGGGCGCGGGCCTTCGCCGGCACGATCTGTCTCTCCTCCGACACCGGCCACGCCGTCCACCCCAACTACGCGGAGCGCCACGACCCGACCCACCACCCCCGCGCGGACGCCGGCCCGCTCCTCAAAGTGAACGTCAACAACCGCTACGCCACCGACGGTTCGGGGCGCGCCGTCTTCGCCGCCGCCTGTGAGAAGGCCGGGGTGCCGTACCAGACGTTCGTCTCCAACAACTCCATGCCCTGCGGCACCACCATCGGTCCCATCACCGCCGCCCGCCACGGCATCCGCACCGTGGACATCGGCGTGGCCATCCTCTCCATGCACAGCGCCCGCGAACTCTGCGGCGCCAAGGACCCCTATCTGCTGGCGAACGCTCTGGTGGCGTTCCTGGAGGGCTGACTCCCACGCCCCGTCCGCGAGGGCCCGTTACTGACCGCCCTGTCCGGGTACCCGGAAGCGACCGGTAGGACCGAACGACCGGAACGACCGGCCGACCCAACCGGACTTGGAGGGAACACTCATGGGCCTGGGCGGGTGCATCATCCTGATCGCCGTGGGAGCCATACTCACCTTCGCCACCGACTGGGACATGCAGGGGGTCAACCTCGACCTGGTCGGCATCATCTTCATGATCGTCGGACTCATAGGGGTCGCGACGTTCAGCAGCATCGCCAAGCGGAAGCGGGTCGTGGTGCCGCCCACGGCGCCGGTCCTCGACGAGGACCCGCACCGGCGGGGCGGGTACTAGGGCGAGTTACGGCCCCTCGTCCATCCCCGCCAGCACCAGCGGCAGCCGGTCCGCCCCGCCCTCCGTGAGCCGGACCGGCACGCCCCAGTCCTGCTGGTGGACGTGGCAGGCCGGGTACTCGTTGGCCGGGTCGTCGTCGCAGGAGGCCGCCATCGCCGAGACATGGAGCACGCCCTCGGATATGGACGGGTCCAGTTCGAGCACGCGGGACAAGGCCGTGTCCGTTCCCTCGCCCGCGAGCAGCAGTTCGGGCGGAGTGGCGGAGACCAGCAGCCGGGTCGAGGGCCCGTACCGTTCGTCGAGCTTCTGCCCCGCCGGGGCCTGGAAGACGACGTCCAGCCGCAGGCTGCCGGGAGCCACTTCGGTCGCCGCGCGCCGGGTGCGATGGGCGACGGCATCGACCCTCACCGTCTCCTCCGGCAGACGCAACCGGGTCAGCCGATGACGGGCGGACTCGACGACCACGATGTCCGCACCGACGAGCACCGCGTCGCTCGGCTCTCTCAGGTCCGTGGCCAGCGTGGTGACCTCACCTGTCGCCGGGTCGTAGCGGCGCAGCGCGTGGTTGTAGGTGTCGCTGACCGCCACCGACCCGTCGGGCAGGGCCGTGACCCCCAACGGGTGCTGGAGCAGCGCCTGTTCAGCGGCGCCGTCCCGGTGCCCGAAGTCGAAGAGCCCGGTCCCGACGGCCGTGCGGACCGTCCCGTCCAGGTCCAGCCAGCGCAGTGCGGACGTCTCGGAGTCGGCCAGCCAGAGCCGGTCGGCGGTGGCGGCGAGCCCGGAGGGCTGCGCGAACCAGGCTTCGGCGCCCGGCCCGTCCACGAGCCCCTCGTTCGTCGTGCCCGCCGCCACGGCGACCGTGTGGTCGACCGGGTCGTACGTCCACAGCTGGTGGACACCGGCCATCGCGATCCACACCTTGCCGCCGAAGAGGGCCACGTCCCACGGCGAGGACAGATCGATCTCCAGGGCGGGACCGGAGGTCGGCGCGCCCTGCCACCACTGGCGGCCCGTGCCCGCGAGTGTCGTGACCCGGCCGGTGGCCGGGTCGAGCCGGCGCAGCGCGTGGTTCACGGTGTCGGCGACGACCACGGCGCCGCCGTCCAGCAGCGCCAGTCCCTGCGGCTCGCTGAAGCGGGCGTGCTCCGCGTCGCCGTCGACGAACCCGCGTGCGCCGGAGCCGTAACGCCGTACGACGGTCTCACCGTCCGCCGCCAGCCGGACCAACTGGTGCCGGGTGGTGTCGCTGACGAGGAGGTCACCGTCCGGCAGGAGCAGCGCCTTGCCGGGGAAGCGCAGCACCGTCGGTTCGGGCTCGGGCGCCACATACGGTCCGTCGCCGCGCCGTAGCGTGCCCTTGCCCTCGTGCTCGGCCTCCAGCTCGGCGACCAGCCGCTCGATGGCGTGTGCGTGCCCCTCACCCGCGTGCTGGGCGACGACGTATCCCTCCGGGTCGATCACCACGAGCGTCGGCCAGGCCCGTACCGCGTACTGCTTCCAGGTGGCGAGCTCCGGATCGTCGAGCACCGGGTGCTCCACCCCGTACCGCTCGACGGCGTCTACCACCGCCCCGTGCTCGGCCTCGTGCGCGAACTTCGGCGAGTGCACACCGATGACCACCAGGGTGTCCCGGTGCTTCTCCTCCAGCTCGCGCAGCTCGTCCAGGACATGCAGACAGTTGATGCAGCAGAACGTCCAGAAGTCCAGCACCACTATCCTGCCTCGCAGGTCAGCGAGGGTGTACTGCTTCCCTCCCGTGTTCAGCCAGCCGCCCTTCCCGATCAGCTCGGGGGCGCGGACACGGACACGGCGGGATGCCGGGCGCTCGGTCGTGGAATCGCTCATGGATCAAGAGTGCCACTTGTCGGCGGTCCGCTCGCGAGGCTGTGGAAAACCTCGGACATCGGCCTGTGGAAAACTCCGCTGAACGGCCTCCACCTGCGGCGACAGGCCACCGGACGGAAACCGGACTGAGCCCTTCGGCCTACCGGCGACGTTTCGCAGCGGGTCGCGGGGAACGCCTGGATGCATGAGATTCCTCGTACGCGACCGGCTCCTCGGCCTCGGTGACGACTACTGGATCGAGGACGAGCACGGCACGAAGGCCTTCCTCGTCGACGGCAAGGCGATGCGACTGCGGGACACCTTCGAGCTGAAGGACCCCGAGGGGAACGTCCTGATCGACATCCACAAGAAGATGTTCGCCCTGCGCGACACGATGGTGGTCGAACGGGACGGGCAGCCCCTCGCCACCGTCCGCCGCAAACGCCTGTCTCTCCTGCGCAACCACTACCGGATCTCCTTGGCGGACGGCACCGAGCTCGACGTCAGCGGCAAGATCCTCGACCGTGAGTTCGTCGTCGAGTACGACGGCGAACTCCTCGCGCACATCTCCCGCAGATGGCTGCGGGTCCGCGAGACCTACGGCCTCGACGTCGTACGCGACGACGCGGACCCGGCCCTGCTGATCGCCGTGACGGTGTGCGTGATCCACCTGGCGGAGAAGGAGAGGGGGGACGACTGACCCGGGTGCCTCACGGCCGCCGACGGCCGGGTGGGTCAGCGGCGCGGGGGCTGCAGTCCCAGTGACCGGTCCTTCAGCGCCGGGAACTGCTCGCGGGTCGTCGCGACCTTCGCGGGGTCGAGGTCGACGGTGAGGACCTCCTCCTCGGAGCCGGCCTCGGCCAGGACCTCTCCCCAGGGGTCGACCACGATCGAGTGACCGGCCTGGGGAACTCCCGCGTGCGTACCGGCCGTTCCGCAGGCGAGGACGTACGCCTGGTTCTCCACGGCACGGGCCTGGGCCAGCAGCGTCCAGTGGGCGCGGCGGCGTTCGGGCCAGCCTGCGGGGACGACGAAGGTCTCGGCGCCGGCGTCGACGAGGCCGCGGAAGAGTTCGGGGAAGCGGAGGTCGTAGCAGGTGGCGACGCCGAGGGTCGTCTCCGGCAGGCGGAGCGTCACCAGTTCCGAGCCCGCGCCCATCAGCACGGCCTCGCCCTTGTCGAAGCCGAAGCGATGGATCTTGCGATAGGCCGCGGCGAGGTCCCCGGAAGGTGAGAAGAGGAGGGAGGTGTTGTAGAGGATTCCGCCACCCGAGGCGGAGCCACCGCCGGCTTCGGCCCGTTCGGGGATCGAGCCCGCGTGCAGCCAGACGCCCGCGTCGCTCGCCGCCTCGGCCATCGCCTCGTACGTCGGCCCCTCCAGCGGCTCCGCCGCCTCGTCGAAGGACTCGAACGCGAAAGCGCCGGTGGTCCAGAGCTCCGGCAGGACGACAAGATCGGCACCGGCCTGGTCCCGAACCAGCGACGCCACACGCCGCCGACGCGAATCGACCGATTCGTCCTCGTCTACACCGATCTGGATGAGGGAGGCGCGCACACTACCACCGTCCTGGCATTCGAGCCGTCCATACGGGCCTACGATCGTCACACGAAAGCACTGCCGGGGTGCCTCACGGCAGCGTAACTTAACGTTCCACAGCACCCACCGACAGCCGCCGACGCCCACTCACCGCCGTCAACGCCGACGCCCCTACTGAAAACCGTCTCCCCATACCGATACGCACCGACCGTACTGACAGGTACCGACCGCCCGAGGGGTCCCGTTCCGTGAGTCTGCATCCCACTCTTCAGCCGTACGCCGACGCCTGGACCCACTCCGTGGACGCGATATCCGAGCTGGTGACGCCGCTCGTGGAGGGTGAGTGGAACCGGCGGACCCCATGCCCCGGCTGGTCGGTGCGCGATGTGGTCTCCCATGTCATCGGTCTGGACTGCGAGATGCTCGGCGACCCCCGGCCGATCCACACCCTCCCGCGCGACCTGTACCACGTACGGACCGAGCACCAGCGGTACATGGAGATGCAGGTCGACGCCCGCCGCCACCACACCGCCCCGGAGATGACCTCCGAGCTGGAGTACACGATCATCCGGCGCAACCGCCAGTTGCGGAACGAGTCGCGCGACCCGGGTCACAAGGTGCGCGGCCCGCTCGGCACGGAGCAGACCCTCGAACAGGCCATGCGCAACCGCGCCTTCGACGTGTGGGTCCATGAGCAGGACCTGCGCGCCGCGCTGGGCCACCCGGGGAACCTGGACTCGCCGGGCGCGTACGTCGTCCGTGACGAGCTGCTGTCCGTGCTGCCGAAGGTCGTCGCGGAGGACGCGCAGGCGCCGCGCAGTTCGGCTGTCGTCTTCGATGTGCACGGCCCGGTGGAGTTCATCCGGACCGTCCGTGTCGACATCCAGGGTCGCGGCACCCTGGAGACCTCCCCCGCCCTCGGCCCCGCCGCCACCCTCACCCTCGACTGGGAGACCTACGTCCGCCTGGCCTGCGGCCGTGTCACCGCCGACCTCGTCGCCGACCGCATCAAGGCCGAGGGCGACCCCCATCTGATCGCGGCGATCCTGCGGGCCTTCGCGGTGACGGTGTAGCCGCCGGGCGTCGCGAGCTTTTGGGCAGCCCCGGCGCCGGGGTAGCCCCGGCCTCGGGTAGGCCATGTTCCATGCAGCCCCAGGACTCGGACAGCCCAGGACTCGGACAGGCCAGGGACTCGGAGAGGCCTTGTTCAGGCAGGCCAGGTCTCGGGCGGTCCCGGCCGCTACGCCGGTACGTGCACCGTCTCCACCCGGCTCGCGACCAGGCGTTCGCGTTCACGGCGGGCGGCGCGGCCACGCAGACGGAGGATCTGGCTGAGGCCCAGGGCCTGGAGGACGAAGACGGCGGAGAACGCGACGCGGTAGTCGTCACCGGTCAGGTCGAGGAGGACGCCGACCGCGAGCAAGGTCGTCATGGAGGCGACGAAACCACCCATGTTGGTGATGCCGGAGGCGGTGCCCTGACGCTCCGGCGGGTTCGCGGGGCGGGCGAAGTCGAAGCCGAGCATCGAGGCCGGGCCGCAGGCACCCAGCACCGCGCAGAGCACGATCAGGAGCCACATCGGCGCGTGCTCGCCGGGGTACAGCAGCGTGCTCGCCCAGACCGCCGCCGTCGCGAGGACCGTGCCCAGCGCCAGCGGAAGCCGCGCCGCGTGGTGCCGGGCGACGATCTGCCCGTACACCAGTCCGACGGCCATGTTGGACAGGACGACGAGGGTGAGCAGTTCACCGGCGGTGCCCCGGCTCAGGCCCTGCGCCTGGACCAGGAACGGCAGCCCCCACAGCAGCAGGAACACCATGGCCGGGAACTGGGTGGTGAAGTGCACCCACAGCCCGAGGCGGGTACCGGGCTCCCGCCACGACGCAGCGATCTGCCGCCGGACGTACGCCGCCCCGTGGTGCGGGAACGGCTCCGGCTCATGCCCCTCCGGGTGGTCCCTCAGGAACAACAGGGTCAGGACCAGGACGACGAGCCCGGCTACCGAGCTGCCCGCGAACGCCGCCGTCCAGCCCACCCCGTGCAGCAGCCGGGCCAGCAGCAGCGTCGAGATCAGGTTCCCCGCCATGCCGACCAGACCGGCCGTCTGCGCGATCAGCGGCCCCCGCCTGGCCGGGAACCAGCGGCTGCCCAGCCGCAGCACGCTGATGAACGTCATCGCGTCGCCGCAGCCCAGCAGCGCCCGCGAGGCCAGCGCCATGCCGTACGACGGGGCCAGCGCGAAGCCGATCTGGCCGGCTGTGAACAGCAGGATGCCCAGGGTCAGCACCTTCTTGGTGCCGAGCCGGTCGACCAGCAGGCCGACGGGAATCTGCATGCCCGCGTAGACCAGCAACTGGAGGATCGAGAAGGTCGACAGGGCGGAGGCGCCCACATGGAAGCGGTCGGCGGCGTCGAGGCCGGCCACCCCCAGCGACGTACGGAAGATGACGGCGACGAAGTAGACGGAGACGCCCACACCCCAGACGGCGAGCGCGCGGCGGCCTCCGGGCGGGTCTCCGGGCAGGGACCCGGCGGACGAGGACATGACGGGGCGGCTCAACGGACTTCCCCCCGAGCCAGGTTCGAGAACCAGCTGACGTGCCGGTGCACAAGGCCCACGGCCGCCTCCGCGTCGCCCGAGCGCAGCGCCTGGAGGATCTCCTCGTGCTCGCTGAGCGTCTTGGTGATGCGGTCGGGGTGGGCGTGCATCACGGCGACACCCATCCGCAACTGCCGGTCACGGAGCTGGTCGTAGAGACGCGAGAGGATCTCGTTCCCCCCGCTGCGGACGATCTCGGCGTGGAAGCAGCGGTCGGTCACCGCGGCGCCCGCCAGGTCCCCGGCGGCGGCCTGCGCCTTCTGCTGCTCCAGCAGGCCCTCCAGGCGCTCGATGAGCTGTGGCGAGGCGGGGACCGTCTTGCGCACCGCGTGCTCCTCGACCAACTGCCGGGTCTCGACCACATCGGCGATCTCCTGCGCGGAGACGGGCAGGACCAGGGCGCCCTTCTTCGGGTAGAGCTTGATCAGCCCCTCGACCTCCAGCCGCAGCAGGGCCTCCCGCACCGGTGTCCGGGACACCCCGACCGCCTCGGCCAGCTCGCCCTCGGTGAGCAGTGTGCCGCCCTCGTAACGACGCTCCAGGACACCCTGTTTGACGTGGGCGTAGACGCGGTCGGCGGCGGGGGGCTGCTTCACGGCGGGGGCGGGGGCGGGAGAGGGGGCGGAGGACATGCCCACAGCATAGATACAACACGTACCCATCGCCGCTCCCGTCCACGATCCGGGACGGCGAGCCGGCCCGAATCCACTCTGAACCTGTCAAAAAACCGTGAGATGGACCTGAATTGACCCCCGACTCACCCGGAGCACAACCTTTTGTGCTACTCACTTGTCACACGAGAAGCGGCCCTGCTTGCCCGAAACCCGGAGCCCAAGTGGCCGCGCTCCACAGACATTTGACGCAATCGGGGTACTTGACTTGATTACCGCCATAAAGGGCGCACGTGTCCGCAGAGCCGCTGCAGTCGTCGTAACCACCGGTGCGATGATCGCGACGGGAGTGGTCAGCTCCGCTCCCGCGCAGGCCGCTCCGGCGAAGCCCACGATCACCGCCAAGGGCGGGTTCGTGATGAACAACGCCAACAGCAAGGTGTTGTACACGAAGGCCGCGGACACCAAGCGGTCCACGGGCTCCACCACCAAAATCATGACCGCCAAGGTCGTGCTGTCGCAGAAGAACCTGAACCTGAACGCCAAGGTCACGGTTTCGAAGGCGTACAGCGACTACATCGTCAAGAACCAGGCGTCCCACGCAGGCCTGATCGTCGGCGACAAAGTCACCGTCCGCCAGCTCCTCTACGCCCTGATGCTCCCGTCGGGCTGCGACGCCGCGTACGCGCTCGCCGACAAGTTCGGCACGGGCACAACGCGTGCGGCGAGGGTGAAGTCGTTCATCTCCAAGATGAACTCCACCGCCAAGAGCCTCGGCATGAAGAACACGAAGTTCGACTCGTTCGACGGCATCAGCAACGGCTCGAACTACTCGACGCCGCGTGACCTCACCAAGCTCGCCAGCAACGCGCTGAAGAACTCCACGTTCAAGTCGATCGTGGGCACGAAGACCACCAAGCAGAAGGTGACCACCAAGAGTGGCGGCTACCGCTACTACACCTGGGAGAACACCAACAAGCTGCTCGGCTGGAAGGGAACGTTCGGCGTGAAGACCGGCTCCGGCACCCAGGCCAAGTACTGCCTCGTCTTCGCCGCGACCCGCAACGGCAAGACGATCGTGGGCACCGTCCTCACGTCCACCAATGCGACCACCCGCACAGCGGACGTGAAGAAGCTGATGGACTACGGCTTCGCGACGCTCTGAGCCCGCCACACCGGACCCATGGGAAGGGGGCCACCGCTCACCGCGGTGGCCCCCTTCCCATTTCTTGGCGCAAGCCAATCAGGCTTACTTACCTCGCAATAGTGAACTTGGCTAACCCAGCTGGCATATTCGATTTCCGCCTCCGTACGTTCCACAGCGGAGGTGGTTCACATGATCGAACCCAGCAAGCACCAGCCCAACCCGCGCACCCAGCGCGACGCGATCGACGCCGGCGACTTCGTCTACGCGGCTACCGGAGCCCGCGTCCGCCGACTGACCATGCCGGACGGGACGCACTGGTTCCCGGCGGTGGATGTCTGCAAGGAGTTGGGCTACACCACGCCTCGCAAAGCTCTCACCGACCATGTCCCGGAGGAGCATCGAGAAATTCTCGAGACAGTGACTGGAGGTCACGGTCTCAGCGTTCCCGCAGGTCGAGAGTGGCGTCGAGACCTGAATCTGATCGATCTCCAGGGCCTGATCCTTCTCGTCAGCGCCTGCACCAAGCCCGAGTGCGCGCCTTTCAAACAGTGGGTCGCCGAAGTGATCGAGACCATTCAGCGCGAGGGCTCCTACACCCTTGAGGAGGCCGAGGTACAGCCCTCCGAGCCGGGCGCGCCCATTGCCTACGCCATGCCCGAGCAGGTCGCGGAGGCCATCGTCCGGCTGGAGGAGCGCAACCTCCAGGCGGACGAGCAACTCGCGGTCACACAGCACAAGTCACTTGATCTGCAGCACAAGTCATTTGACCTGCAACACAAGTCGATCACCCTGCAGGAGCAAATGGTGGAGTTGCACAGCGCCACCCTCATCGCCCAGCAAGCCATCGCCCAAGCCATGGAACGCATCGCGAACCGGCTCGACGCACTGGCCCTCGACCGGCCGGTACCCGATGCCACGGCCTTCTCCACTCACCCCACCACGGAGTCACTGCTGGCCGACTGGCGGGAGCGGTTGTCCGTGACGACGGACGTGTGGACGGTGGCCGTGGTCATCGCCCCGGTGCTCGTGGAGACGGGTGAACTGCGGCAGCCGTTGGAGGCGATCGCGGCCCGTACGGGGCTGTCCGTGCACCGCGTCAACGAATGCCTCCGGCTGCTGCGCAAGCACGCCTGCATTCACCCCATGGGCGCGGCCGAGGACGGGGCGCCGGTCTATGTACTCAACCGACACTGACGGACGTTGAGCAGAGTCCAGAACGAAGAGGGCGGTCGCAATCCGAAGTTGCGGCCGCCCCCTTCGCTTCAAGCCTATCCAGTCGGCGACCTCACGCCCACGTCAGCAGCCTCTTCGGCTGCTCCAGAATCGCCGCCACATCCGCCAGCACCTTGGAGCCCAACTCCCCGTCCACCAGCCGGTGGTCGAAGGAGAGGGCCAGCGTGGTGACCTGCCGGGCCTTCACCTTGCCCTTGTGGACCCACGGCTGGAGCTTGATCGCGCCGACCGCGAGGATCGCCGACTCACCGGGGTTGAGGATGGGCGTGCCGGTGTCGATGCCGAAGACGCCGACGTTGGTGATGGTGACCGTGCCGCCCTGCATGGCGGCCGGGGAGGTCCGGCCCTCCTTGGCCGTCGAGACCAGCTCGCCCAGTGACTCGGCCAGCTGCGGCAGCGTCTTCGCGTGGGCGTCCTTGATGTTCGGGACGATCAGACCACGCGGGGTGGCGGCCGCGATGCCCAGGTTCACATAGTGCTTGACCACGATCTCCTGGGCGGCCTCGTCCCAGGACGCGTTGATCTCCGGGTTGCGCCTGATCGCCACCAGCAAGGCCTTGGCGATCAACAGCAACGGGTTGACCCGCAGCCCCGCCAGCTCCCTGTCCTGCTTCAGCTCCTCGACCAGCTTCATCGTGCGCGTCACGTCGACCGTCACGAACTCGGTGACATGCGGCGCGGTGAACGCCGAGCCGACCATCGCCGCCGCCGTCACCTTCCGGACGCCCTTGATGGGCACACGGGTCTCGCGCGTACCGTCGTACGACACCACCGGCGCCGGGGTGACCGCGGGGGCGGTGGGGGCCGCGGGGGCCTCCGTCACGGGCTCCGGGGCCTTGGGCGGGGCCACGGCCGCGTGGACGTCCTCGCGGGTGATGATGCCGTCCGGGCCGGACGGGGTGATCGTCGCCAGGTCCACGCCGAGGTCCTTGGCGAGCTTGCGGACCGGCGGCTTCGCCAGCGGACGCTGCTCGCCGGGAGCCTGACCGTGACCGTGTCCGTTCAGCTCGCTCTGGACGCCCTGGATCGCGGTGGCCGCGTACAGCGTGTCCTCGGCCGGGGCCGCGGCGGCCGGTACACCCCTGCGGGGGCGCCGCTTCGTGGACGACTCGGCGACGCCGTACCCGACGAGGACCGGCTTGCGGCCCGCAGGCTTCTTGGCCGCCGGCTCCGGCCGGGGCCGGGACGGGGCCGGCGGCTGCGGCTCCGCCTTCGCGGGGGCCGCCTCCTCGGCCGGCGCCCCGCCGCCCGCCACGGCCACCGCGATGATCGACGTGCCGACGTCGACCGTGGTGCCCTCGGGGAAGCGCAGCTCGCGTACGACACCGTCGTACGGGATGGGCAGTTCGACGGCGGCCTTGGCCGTCTCGACCTCGCAGACGACCTGGCCGTCGGTGACGGTGTCGCCGGGCTGGACGTACCACTTGAGGATCTCGGCCTCGGTGAGCCCCTCGCCCACGTCGGGCATCTTGAACTCGCGCAGAGACGTGTCTGTCATCGTCGTCACGGACCTTCCCCTCAGTACGCCAACGAGCGGTCGACGGCGTCGAGCACCCGGTCCAGGCCCGGCAGGTACTCCTCCTCCAGACGGGCCGGCGGATACGGGGCGTGGTACCCACCGACCCGGAGGACGGGGGCCTCCAGGTGGTAGAAGCACCGCTCGGTGATGCGGGCGGCGATCTCCGCGCCCGAGCCGAAGAACACCGGTGCCTCATGGACCACGACCAGACGGCGGGTCTTCTCCACGGACGCCTGGATCGAGTCGAAGTCCAGGGGGGACACCGACCTCAGGTCCAGGACCTCCAGGGCCCTGCCCTCCTCGGCGGCCGCGTCGGCGACCTCCTGGCAGAGCTTCACCATCGGGCCGTACGCGGCGAGGGTCAGGTCGGTGCCCTCGCGGACGACACGGGCCTTGTGGAGCGGACCCGGGATGGCCTCGGCGTTGACCTCCGCCTTGTCCCAGTAGCGCCGCTTCGGCTCGAAGAAGATCACCGGATCGTCGCTCTGGATGGCCTGCTGCATCATCCAGTAGGCGTCCGAGGCGTTCGACGGGCTGACCACCTTCAGGCCCGCGACGTGTGCGAACAGCGCCTCCGGGGACTCGGAATGGTGCTCGACCGCGCCGATGCCGCCGCCGTAGGGGATACGGACGACGACGGGGAGCTTGACCTTGCCCAGTGAGCGCGCGTGCATCTTGGCGAGCTGGGTGACGATCTGGTCGTACGCGGGGAAGACGAAGCCGTCGAACTGGATCTCGACCACCGGGCGGTAGCCGCGCAGCGCCAGGCCGATGGCGGTGCCGACGATGCCGGACTCGGCGAGCGGGGTGTCGATCACCCGGTCCTCGCCGAAGTCCTTCTGCAGGCCGTCCGTCACCCGGAACACGCCGCCGAGCTTGCCGACGTCCTCGCCCATGACGAGGACCTTGGGGTCGGCTTCGAGGGCCTTGCGCAGCGATTCGTTGATCGCTTTGGCGATCGCCATGTTCTTCACAGCGGACTGCCCGGCGGTCTGCCCTGCCGTCTGCGCTGTTGTCTGCGTGGTCATCGCTACTTGCCCTCCTCTTCGTCCACATCGGCGAACGACGCCTGATAGTCGGCGAACTGGGCGCGCTCCTCGTCCACGAGCGCGTGTCCGTCCGCGTACGCGTTCTCGAAGATGGCGAAGTGGTCCGGGTCGGGCATGGCACGCACCACTTCGCGCACTCGCCTTCCCAACGCCTCGCTCTCGGCTTCGAGTTCCGCGAAGAATCCCTCGTTCGTGTCTGTTTCGGACTCGAGGTAACCGCGCAGACGCGCGATCGGGTCCTTGGCCTCCCAGGCCACCCGCTCGTCGTCGTGGCGGTAGCGGGTCGGGTCGTCGGAGGTGGTGTGGGCGCCCATGCGGTACGTGTACGCCTCGACCAGGGTGGGGCCCTCGCCCCGGCGGGCGCGCTCCAGCGCCCACTTGGTGACCGCGAGACAGGCCAGGACGTCGTTGCCGTCGACGCGGACGCCCGGGAAGCCGAAGCCCTGGGCGCGCTGGTACAGCGGCACGCGGGTCTGCTTCTCGGTGGGCTCGGAGATCGCCCACTGGTTGTTCTGGCAGAAGAACACGACCGGCGCGTTGTAGACCGCGGAGAAGGTGAACGCCTCGGCGACGTCGCCCTGGCTGGAGGCGCCGTCACCGAAGTAGGCGATGACCGCCGAGTCGGCGCCGTCCTTGGCGATGCCCATGGCGTAGCCCGTGGCGTGCAGCGTCTGGGAGCCGATGACGATCGTGTAGAGGTGGAAGTTGTTCTTGTTGGGGTCCCAGCCGCCGTTGTTCACGCCCCGGAACATGCCGAGCAGGTTCGTCGGGTCGACGCCCCGGCACCACGCGACGCCGTGCTCGCGGTAGGTCGGGAAGACGTAGTCGTCCTCGCGGGTGGCCCGCCCGGAGCCGATCTGGGCGGCCTCCTGGCCGAGCAGCGAGGCCCACAGGCCCAGCTCGCCCTGGCGCTGCAGGGAGGTGGCCTCGGCGTCGAAGCGACGGGTCAGCACCATGTCGCGGTACAGGCCGCGCAGCTCGTCGGGGGTGATGTCGGCGACGAACGGGTCGTACTCGGCGTTCTTGACGCGCTTGCCCTCGGGCGTCAGCAGTTGAACGAGTTCGGGCCGGCCGTCGGTCGGCTTCTTGGCGGTGGCTCGCCTGGCGCCGGTGGTGCCGGTCTTGCCTGCGGCGCTGCGTCGCGGCTTGCGCGCGGCAGTGCTCTCCACGGTCACGTGTGCTCCTCCGTCGGTCCGGCCCCCGGGATTGCCGGAAGACCAGTGCGGCTCGCCTGATCCCGGAATCCGTGCACGGGGTGGGTGCCCTTGGCCGGGAACAGACGTGACAGGTGCCCCGGCGAGCGCCCTGCACAAGGCACGTTACCCAGTGCGCCACATTCCTGTGAAACCCCTACTGACCTGCGATTTTCCTTGGATTTCCAAGTAATTCGGTCCTAGGGGGTCCAAGTGGATCGCCGTCCGTGGGGAACTTTCGCTGGTCACAGCATTGGCAGGGGGCCGGAACACCGGCACGTTATCCCGGCCACCCCGGTCACGGGAAGACTTCGCCGAGGGTGGGCGCGAAGATCGACCCCGAGAATTGCTCCGAATGGAGACGGTGAATTCACCTTTTTCCCCGTCCTCGACAGCGCTTCGAGCTGCAGTTCGATTCTATGTGTAGGGTGACCGGCGAAGACTGTCCGTGACGAACGTGAGGTCAGTACGAGTCGTACAGAGGTCAGTACGTGTCGCACAGGGGAGTACGACACGTACGCGAGGCGTTCGTGGAATGACCTCCGGAGGGTCACTCCACGCGCCGTGTCAGGGGCGGGCCCGGGAGGCTCACTCCACGAGCCACGTCATGGGCGGCCGACCCGCAGGATCATCCCTCGCCCTCGTCACCGCCGATGCCGCCCGGAAGGCCGGTGTCACCGCCGCTGCCACCGCCGCCGCTGGTGTCGGGCGACTCGCTCGCCGGGGGCGACTCCTCCCCCTCGTCCGAGGGCGTCGGATCCGTCGGCGTCGACTCCTCCTCCGTCGGCTGCTCCTCCGGCTGGCTCTGCGTCGGCGACTGGCTGAAAGTCGGGGACGGCGTGTACGACGGCGTGTAGGTCGACCCGCCGCTCGAGCCGGTGTCGTCGTCCGCGGTCTCCTCGGTCGGCTTCTCGCTGGGGGACTCGGTGGAGTCCTTGTCCTTGCTGGACGTCGAGGCCGTCGGCGACTTCGTGGTCTCGGTGCCGTTGCCGGCGTCGCCCTTGTTGTTCAGCGCCAGCGCGACGCCCGCCGCGATGGCGATCACCGCGAGGACGGCGAGGATCCACAGCTTGCCCCGGCCGCTGCCCCGGTTGCCGTTCCCCTCGAAGCCGCCGTCGTCCCGGCCACCGCCGCCGTACCCCGGCAGGATCGGCTGCGGGATCTGTGAGGTCCCGGGCTCCCCCGGGTGCGGCATGACGGTCGTACCGGACATCCCGCCCGGCGGCGTGTGCCGGCCCTCGTGCATGGTCACGGGCCCGGTGTTCCAGGTTCCGGTGTGACCGCCCTGGTCGTACAGCATCTGCAGGCCGTACTGGACCAGGCCGCGCATCTCCTCGGCCGTCTGGAACCGGTCGTCCGGCTCCTTGGCGAGGGAGCGCATGACGAGGCCGTCGAGCTCCGGCGGCGCCGTCCCGTCCGAGACCTCGGAAGGGGGCACCGGAATGTCCTGGACGTGCTGGTAGACCACCGACAGCGGGGTCTCACCGACGAAGGGCGGACGGAGCGCGAGGAGTTCGTAGAGCAGACAGCCGGTGGCGTACAGGTCGGAGCGGTGGTCGACGGCCTTGCCGAGCGCCTGCTCCGGCGACAGGTACTGCGGCGTGCCCATGACCATGCCGGTCTGCGTCATCGTCGTCGACGCCCCGTGCAACGCGCGGGCGATGCCGAAGTCCATCACCTTCACCGCGCCGGTGGTGGTGATGATGACGTTCGCCGGCTTGATGTCGCGGTGCACGATGCCGTGCTGGTGCGAGTAGGCCAGCGCCTCCAGGACGCCGGAGACGATGATCAGCGCCTGCTCGGGGCCGGGTGCCTCCGCGTTGATCAGCAGGTCACGGATGGTGCGACCCTCGACCAGCTCCATGACGATGTACGGCACCGGGGTGCCGTTCACGACGTCTTCACCGGAGTCGTAGACCGCCACGATCGAGTGGTGGTTGAGACCGGCCACCGCCTGGGCCTCACGCGTGAAGCGGGCCTTGGAAATGGGGTCTTCGGCGAGGTCGGAGCGGAGCAGTTTGACCGCGACCGTACGACCGAGGCGCACGTCCTCGGCCGCGAACACCTCGGCCATGCCGCCCCGGCCGAGTCTGTGGGTCATCCGGTACCGGCCGTCACCGACAAGCCCGCCGTTGCCCCACAACTCCGGCGCGTCCGACATGCCGCCGCCAGTCGCCTCGGGGTCGGACGGGCCCTGAGAGCGCTGCTGCTGTGCCATCAGTCCTCGCCGTCGTTTCTGCCCGCGGTCCGCGCGGTACTTGTTACGGTCTCCGTCGGCCACGCTACAGCCTTCACGCAACGGGCCGGTCCGAGTTGGAGCGCGGCCGGCAATCGGGGATCGCGACGGATTCACGGTGGATTCGAAGGCTGACCGGCCATGAAACCCGCAGCGCGCGCACTCGTGCAAGTTGTGTGTACCGGGCGTACGCCCCCTGTAACGCTTCCGCGACGCTTCTTTCGCGTACGGTCACGGATCGGGCACCGCGCTTGACGTGTCAGTGCCCTGGGGCAGACTTGGCCGGGAATAGCACAAAGGATCACCAGCATCATCAGGGATCACCGATCGCGAGAGCCACGCCAGCAGCTTTCGCGCGCGCCGATGGGGGACGCAGGAAGATGAGCCAGGACGCCGCACAGGGCCGGTATGCGGGACGGTCGCTAGCCGGCGGCCGCTATCAGCTGCGTGACCTGCTCGGTGAGGGCGGCATGGCATCCGTCCACCTCGCGTACGACTCGGTGCTCGACCGACAGGTCGCGATCAAGACACTCCACACCGAACTCGGTCGCGAACAGGCCTTCCGCGAGCGTTTCCGCCGCGAGGCCCAGGCCGTGGCGAAGCTCACCCACACGAACATCGTCTCGGTCTTCGACACCGGCGAGGACGAGATGGACGGCATGACGACGCCGTACATCGTCATGGAGTACATCGAGGGCAAGCCGCTCGGCTCGGTGCTCGACACGGACGTCACCCAGCTCGGCGCGATGCCCGCCGACAAGGCGCTCAAGATCACCGCTGATGTGCTGGCGGCGCTGGAGATCAGCCATGAGATGGGCCTGGTCCACCGCGACATCAAGCCGGGCAACGTGATGATGACCAAGCGCAACGTCGTGAAGGTCATGGACTTCGGCATCGCCCGCGCCATGCAGTCCGGTGTCACGTCGATGACCCAGACCGGCATGGTCGTCGGCACCCCTCAGTACCTCTCGCCCGAGCAGGCCCTCGGCCGCGGTGTGGACGCCCGCTCCGACCTGTACTCGGTCGGCATCATGCTGTTCCAACTGACCACCGGACGACTGCCGTTCGAGGCGGACTCGCCACTGGCCATCGCGTATGCGCACGTCCAGGAGGAGCCGGTCGCTCCCTCCTCGATCAACCGTTCCCTGCCGCCGGCCGTGGACGCCGTCGTCGCCCGCGCCCTGAAGAAGAACCCGAACGAGCGGTTCCCGAGCGCCGAGGCGATGCGCGACGAGTGCCTCCGGGTGGCCGCGTCCCTCCAGCCGGTCGCGCCGAGCATCGTGCCGGGTGCGCAGACATCCAGCGGTGCCGGGGTCTCCTCGGCGGTCTTCCCGCCCATCGACCAGACGGGCACTCCGCAGTCGGGCAGCGTCCAGACGCCGTACCAGCCGCAGCAGACGGGCGGGTACGGCCCGCCGACGCCCGCCCCGTCCTACGGCTATCCGCAGCAGGGCGGCTACCAGACGCCGCCACAGACCTCCGCGTACACGCCCCAGCAGGGGGCGGCCACCCCGCCGCCGTACACCATCTCGCCCCAGCAGTCCTCGCTCTCCGCGGGGCGTTCCGGGGGCGACCGGAGCAACAAGGGCGTCATCGTGGGAGCGATCGTGGTGTCACTCCTCGCGATCGGCGGCCTGATCGCGGCGCTCAGTCTGAACACCGGCACCGAGGCCAAGAGCGGCGACAGCGGCACGGACGTGTCCGCCTCGCCGACCGTGGTCGAGGGACACAAGGGTCCGGACACGTCGAAGGTCATCGACTCGACCGAGTGCACGGAGCCGACGGAGTCGTACAACGACCCCGACAAGATCGAGCTGCCTGACTTCACCTTCAAGAACATCGACTCGGTGAAGAAGTGCCTCCAGGCGGCGGGCTGGCAGTACGACGTGCGCAAGGTCGACGAGAACACGTACGGCGAGGGCACGGTCATGGAGCAGTTCCCGACGGCCGACGAGGACGTCAACCCCAAGGACATGCCGTCGATCATCCTCAAGGTCTCGACGGGCAACCCGGCCTGAGGCCCGCGGCGCTGTGGCCGACCTCGGGGCCGCCCGACGCTCTCGGTGGTTTCGGCCGTAGGAAGGGCCCGGCACTGCAGGTGCCGGGCCCTCTGTTTGCGTACGGGTGGGGGGTGGGGCGGAGGCTCAGAGGTACGGGCCGCCGGAGCGGCCGAGCGTGCGCGGGTCGTCGTCACCGTCGTGTCCGCCGACGCCGGGCGGAAGAGCGCGGCGCATCTGCTCCAGTTGGGCCCGCGCGGCCATCTGCTGGGCGAACAGCGTCGTCTGGATTCCGTGGAAGAGACCTTCGAGCCAGCCGACCAACTGGGCCTGCGCGATCCGCAGCTCCGCGTCGCTGGGGATCGCCTCGTCCGTGAAGGGCAGGGAGAGCCGCTCCAGCTCCTCGACCAGCTCCGGCGCCAGGCCGTCCTCGAGTTCCTTGACCGAGCTGGCGTGAATCTCTTTCAGCCGGGCCCGGCTGGCCTCGTCGAGGGGCGCCACCCGCACCTCTTCGAGCAACTGCTTGATCATGCTGCCGATGCGCATGACCTTGGCCGGCTGTTCCACCATCTCCGTCACCGGGACCTCGCGGGAGTCATCGTCTCCTCCACCGCCCACCGCCATGCCGTCCTGGCCCACGACCAGGATGTGGGGCTGTTCGGGCGACCGTTCGTTCCTCGGCATCTCCATGCCGCCATTCTCTCGCACGCGTACACCTCACCACCGTGGTGCCCCCGACGCGGGGTGATCCACCGTTCACGTACGAGTTTGTCCGTGTGCCGGCTCAGTCCCGCCGTATCCGCAGCCCCACGAAGGCGAGGCCGAGGCCGAGGCCCATCAGCATGAGGCCGCTGCCGAGGGCGAGGGCCGGCAGGACGCGCTCCTCGGCAGTGCCGCCGCCGGCCCCTGGTGGGGCGGGCGGTACGGGCAGGGCGGCGTTCTGCGACGGCTCGGGGGCGACGGTGGGGTCCGGGCCGTCCGGTTCCGGGGCTGGCTCCTCCGTCGGTGGTGTGTCCACCTCGGCTTCGGGTTCCACCGGGCCGGCGTCCTGCCGCCCAGGCCTCTCCCTGCCCTCGCCCGCACGGCTGCCGGCCCTGGAGGGGGCGGGGTCGAGCTCCCCGGCCCCGGCCCTGGAGGCGACGGGGTCAGGCTCCCCGGCGGCGGACGCAGCCGGTATCGCCCCCGTCATCAGCAGCACGAGCAGCCCCGTGACGAGAACCAGTCCCCCAACGCGGGCCGGGCGAAGCGAAGAAGCCACGCCCTCAGCGTCACATGGCCCTCCGCACCCGGCATCCCGACCCGACGCCGCCCCCGAAGGCCGCCCGGCCCTTGCCGGTGGCCTCGGGCACCCCCGGACTGGACCGGATCCCCCGGACCGGATGGATTCCCCGAACCGGACCGGACCGGATCTACCGAACCGGATGGATTCCCCCGAACCGGATGGATTCCTAGAACTGGACGCTCACCGGAGCGGAGGGGCGCCAGGACCGTCGAGTCCCGAGCCCGCCCATCCCCGCTCGGGTGCAGTCCGCTCGGGTGCAGTCCGCTCGGGGGACCACTGCTCCGGACGGGTGCCCATCGCCCGGACGCCCCCGCTTTGCATTCCGACGCTGCGGCGTTCCGGCGGTCTTACGGCACGACCAGGAGCACCTTGCCGACGTGACCGCTTGCCTCCAGTACCCGGTGGGCCGTGGCCGCGTCGTCCATGGGGATCTCGCGGTCGACGACCGGGCGGATGTGGCCGCCGTCGACCAGCGGCCACACGTGCTCGCGTACGGCGGCGACGATGGCGGCCTTCTCCTCCAGCGGCCGCGCGCGCAGCGAGGTCGCGCTGATCGCGGCGCGCTTGGTGAGGAGAGCGCCGATGTTCAACTCACCCTTGATGCCGCCCTGCATGCCGATGATCGCGAGGCGACCGTTGACGGCGAGGACCCGGACGTTGCGGTCGAGGTACTTCGCGCCCATGTTGTCGAGGATGACGTCCGCGCCCTTGCCGTCGGTGGCCTTGCGGACCTCCTCGACGAAGTCCTGCTCGCGGTAGTTGATCAGGACGTCCGCTCCCAGGGCGGCGCACTGTTCCAGCTTCTCCTTGGTGCCGGCGGTGACGGCGACCTTGGCCCCGACGGCCTTCGCGAGCTGTATGGCCATGGTGCCGATGCCGCTGGAGCCGCCGTGCACGAGGAGGGTCTCGCCGGGGCGCAGGTGGGCGATCATGAAGACGTTCGACCAGACCGTGCAGGTCACCTCGGGCAGGGCGGCCGCCAGGTTGAGGTCGAGGCCGGCGGGCACGGGCAGGAGCTGGCCGGCGGGGGCGACGACCTTCTCTGCGTAGCCACCGCCCGAGAGCAGCGCGCACACCTGGTCACCGACGTTCCACCCGGACACGCCCGGCCCGATCTCCGCGATTCGCCCGGAGCACTCCAGGCCGGGGTAGGGGGAGGCGCCGGGCGGTGGGTCGTAGAAACCCTGCCGCTGGAGCAGATCGGCGCGGTTCACGGCGCTCGCCGCCACCTCGATGAGCACTTCGCCCTCGCCGGGCACCGGATCGGGAACCTCGTCCCACACCAGCGCCTCGGGTCCACCGGGTTCCGGAATCGTGATCGCATGCATGAGAGGGACGCTACTCCTCGCCCACCACGCCCTGTCTCGGTCCCATCCCCTTCGCCCACGGCCCTGCCCGGCCCAGCGGTCGGCGGCGACCGTATCGAGGTCGTCGTCCCCGGCCGCGCGGAGCCCCCGGCCGCCATCAACCGCCCGCCCGACCAAGGCCGGCCCGCGTACCCGGCCGCTGCGGCCCCTGCCGGTCTGCCCGGCCGGGAAATCCAACGCACCGACGGCGGATTCCACTACTTCTCGCCCCGGTACTTCTCGCCCCGACCGACCTACGTCGCCGCGCCCATTGCCACTGGGCCCCTGGTCGTAAAAGGGGTGCGATCCGTCGCCATCGGAGAGACCGTGGACCCTTACGGTCGCACGGTTCTCGTCGGCGCGCTCCGCCTCGATGCCGGAGCAGTCGCAATGTCCCGCGCGGCGACCGATGAGTTTCGGCGGTCCCGGTGGTCTCCCCTTGCGTAGCCCCGGACACGGGCCCCGTACGCGGAAGGATCTCAGACATGAGCGCACAGACATCCGGCCTCGCGATCGAGACCGCGGGTCTGGTGAAGACGTTCGGCGAGACGCGGGCCGTCGACGGCGTCGACCTGGCCGTGCCGGCCGGCACGGTCTACGGCGTCCTCGGCCCGAACGGCGCCGGCAAGACGACCACGGTGAAGATGCTCGCGACTCTGCTGCGACCCGACGGCGGCGAGGCGCATGTCTTCGGTCACGACGTCGTGCGGGACGCCGACGAGGTACGCGGCCGGGTGAGCCTGACCGGGCAGTACGCCTCGGTGGACGAGGACCTGACGGGCACCGAGAACCTGGTGCTGCTCGCCCGGCTCCTCGGCCACGACAAGCGGGCGGCCCGGCTCCGGGCGGAACAGCTACTGGAGGCCTTCGGTCTGAGCGAGGCGGCCGGGAAGCAGGTCAAGCACTACTCGGGCGGCATGCGGCGGCGTATCGACATCGCCGCGTCCATTCTCAACACCCCCGACCTGTTGTTCCTGGACGAGCCGACGACCGGCCTCGACCCGCGCAGCCGCAACCAGGTCTGGGACATCGTGCGCGCGGTGGTCGCCCAGGGCACGACGGTGCTGCTGACCACGCAGTATCTCGACGAGGCCGACCAACTGGCGTCACGGATCGCGGTCATCGACCATGGCAAGGTGATCGCGGAGGGCACCAAGGGCGAGCTGAAGGCGTCCGTGGGCGCCGGTTCCGTCCATCTGCGGCTGCGCGACGCGGCCCAGCGGCCGCAGGCCGAGGAGGTGCTGCGGCTCGCCCTCGACGCCGATGTGCAGCGGGAGCCGGACCCGGTGGCCCTGACGGCACGCGTCGGCGCGGGATCCGCCAACGGGCAGGGCGCCGCCGAGGCGGCCGCCCGAGCCCTCGCCGAACTGGCCCGTACCGGCATCACCGTCGACAACTTCTCGCTGGGCCAGCCCAGCCTGGACGAGGTCTTCCTCGCCCTCACCGGACACGACACCAAGGCATCAGCCGCCGCACAGGCCGGCGACGACACCCCCGAGACGAAGGACGAGGCGGCGGCATGAGCACCGCGACCACCACCGAGAACAAGGAACTCGCCCCCGTCAGCGCCGAATCGCTCGCCGCGCTACTCATCGCCAAGGAGCGGCCGCCGCGACCCAGCGCCCTGTCGGCGTCGCTGACCTTCGGCTGGCGGGCCATGCTCAAGATCAAACACGTGCCGGAGCAGCTCTTCGACGTCACCGCCTTCCCGATCATGATGGTGCTGATGTACACGTACCTCTTCGGCGGTGCGCTGGCCGGCTCTCCCGAGGAGTACATCCAGTTCCTGCTGCCGGGCATCCTGGTGATGTCGGTCGTGATGATCACGATGTACACCGGTGTCTCGGTCAACACGGACATCGAGAAGGGTGTCTTCGACCGGTTCCGCTCCCTGCCGATCTGGCGGCCGTCGACGATGGTCGGCTATCTGCTGGGCGACGCCCTGCGCTACGCCATCGCGTCCGTGGTGATGCTCACCGTCGGCATGATCCTCGGCTACCGCCCGGACGGCGGGGTGGTCGGCGTGGTCGCCGGGGTCGCGCTGCTCATCGTCTTCTCGTTCGCGTTCTCGTGGATCTGGACGATGTTCGGACTGATGCTGCGCACCGAGAAGTCCGTGATGGGCGTCAGCATGATGGTGATCTTCCCGCTGACCTTCCTGTCCAACGTCTTCGTCGACCCGAAGACCATGCCGGGCTGGCTCCAGGCGTTCGTCAACAACAGCCCCGTGACCCATCTCGCCTCGGCGGTGCGCGAGTTGATGGCGGGCGAGTGGCCGACCGCGGAGATCGCCTGGACGCTGGGCTGGTCCGCCCTGTTCGTGCTGATCTTCGGCCCGATCACGATGCGGCTCTACAACCGCAAGTAGCGACCCGCCCGAGCCGGTTCCGCCCGGACCGGTCGGCCCACGCCATGAGGCGCCCCGGGGACATGTCCCCGGGGCGCCTCATGGCGTGACTCCCGTTTCCCGTCGCCCGCCCGCTAGGGCAGGTGCTTCGTCTCGGGGGTGACCTTGGTGCTCGGCGTGGCACGGACGATGGTGATGAGGCGGTCGGTCAGTTGGAGTTCGCCGATGGACGGGTCGTCGTAGCCGAGCACCCGGTGCCCGCGCAGGACGCTGACCACCAGGTCGTCCGTCTCCCGCACGCTGCGCCCCACCTCTGCCTTTATGACCGGACGTTCGGCGATGTCGAGCCCGCTGCCCTGTTGGATGAGGTCCTCCATGACCATGCCGGCGGCAGGGCTGAGCACGGAGAGCCCGAGGAGCCGTCCTGCCGCGCTGGCGCTGGTGATGACGACATCGGCCCCGGACTGCTTCAGCAGCGGCGCGTTCTCCTCCTCTCGTACGGCCGCCACGATCTTCGCCCCACGGTTGAGCTGGCGGGCGGTCAGCGTGACCAGTACGGCGGTGTCGTCCCGCGCGGTGGAGATGATGATCTGCCGGGCCTTCTGCAGCTCGGCCCTCAACAGCACATCACTGCGGGTCGCGTCCCCGATGACCCCCGTGTAGCCCTCGGACGTCGCCGCCTCGATGGCTTTCGAGCTGGGGTCGACGACGACGACCTGCTCCTTCTTCAAACCCGTCGCACAGACGGTCTGGACCGCCGACCGCCCCTTGGTCCCCCAGCCGACGACAACGGTGTGCTCCCTCAAGGCCGCCCTCCAGCGGTTCAGTCGCCATTCCTCGCGCGTGCGCTCCGTGAGGACCTCCAGCGTGGTGCCGACCAGGATGATCAGAAACAGCACACGCAGCGGCGTGATCACGAAGATGTTGGTGAACCGGGCGGCATCACTGACGGGGGTGATGTCCCCGTACCCGGTGGTGGAGAGGGTGACGGTGGCGTAGTAGAACGCGTCGAGCAGATCGACGGAACCGTCCGAGTTGTCGGTGTATCCCTCATGGTCGGCGTAGACGATGAACGCGGTCGCAATCAGCACGAACAGCGCCATGGCGAGCCGTGTGCCGACCTGACGGATCGGTCGTTCGACCTCTCGTTTCGGCAGTCTCACCTGGTGGGTCACGTGACGCTCGTCCGCGTTGCGGGCGATCGCGTCATGGCCCGGCAGTTTCACGTGAAACACTCCCCGTTTCGACGTACATCCCCTGGCTGTACTTCGCCTCCGCATGCCCCTTGTTTCACGTGAAACATCGCTGGTCTTACGCCCAGTTGGGCATCTGGACGTTTCACGTGAAACATACCTGGAGCCCCGCCGTCGCCCAGGGCAGTTCGAGCAGTTCCAACTCCTGCCCGGAGCGGGCGCCGCCGGGCGTTACGACGGCAAGGGCATCGGCGGTGGCGATGCCGCGGAGCATAGCGGGACCGTTGTAGTGCAGCGGTACGGCATCGTCACCGCGCAGGGCGACGGGAACGAGCCGGGTGTCATGGGGATGCCCGTGCACCGCCTCCCGCAGGGGCATCGTGTACGGCTCCGGGGCGGCGCGTCCAGCGAGAGTGCGCAGCAAGGGCTCGGCGAGTGTGAACAGTCCGGAGACAGCGGCCAGCGGGTTGCCGGGCAGCCCCACGAGGTGCTGGTTCTGCTTGAGGCGGGCCAGCAGCATGGGGTGGCCCGGCCGCACCTTCACTCCGTCGACGAGCAGTTCGGCGCCGACGCGGCGCAGGGTGGGGTGGACATGGTCGACGGGTCCGGAAGCAGTGCCCCCCGTGGTGACGATGAGGTCGGCGGAGGACTTCTTCACGGTCCGGTACAGGGCGTCGGCGTCGTCCCCGAGGCGGCGTACGGCGGTGACCTCGGCGCCGAGTGCCCGGAGCCAGGACGGCAGCATCGGGCCGAGGGCGTCCCGGATCAGCCCCTCGCGCGGAAGCCCTTCGGTGAGCAGTTCGTCGCCCAGGACGAGCAGTTCGACGCGCGGACGGGGGAGCACCGCCAAGGTGTCGTACCCGGCGGCCGCCGCGAGTCCGAGTGCGGCCGGGGTGATCTGTGTGCCCAGCGGCAGCAGTTGGTCACCGGTACGGCACTCCTGACCCCGCGGGCGGATGTCCTGACCGTGTGCCAGGTCCCGGGTCGGGTGCAGTCGCCCGCTGTCGTCGGTGCGGCCGTGCTCGCGGCGCAGGACGGCGGTCGTGTCGGACGGGATGCGCGCCCCGGTCGCGATACGGACCGCCTCCCCGTCCGTGAGCCGCCCGGAGTCGGCGTGCCCTGCGAGCACACCGTCCTCCCGTACCTCCCAGGGGCCGGGACCCGCGACCGCCCAGCCGTCCATCGCGGAGGTGTCGAAGGAGGGGAGGTCGGTGAGGGCCGTGAGGGGAGCGGCGAGGACTAGACCGAGGGCGTCTTCGACGGTGACGGACACGGGGGCCGGGCGTCCGGCCGAGAGGGCCGCACGTTCGGCCACGGCACGGGCCTCGGGCCAGGTGTCGGCCCGGTGGTGGGGATCGTCCTTCGCCCGGTGCGCGTCGGCGTGTCCGGCCGTAGGGGTTTCGCGGGCGGCGGGCTGCACCGGCCCCCGGGCGGCTCTGTCGTTGGCCACGGCCAGCGCCTCCTCCACGTCGAGTTCCTCGGCGTCCTGGGCGGTCATCCGGCGTCCGGGGCGGTCTCCGGGCCGGACGCGGCGTCCGCCTCGGCGCCGGGCTCGCCGTCGGAGGTGTCCTCGTCGGACCAGCGCAGGGCCAGAGCGACGGCCTTGCGGGCGGCCTCGGTGACCGCCTCGGGTCCTCCCCCGGCCTTGGCGGCCGCATAGCCGACCAGGAAGGTGGTCAGCGGCGCGGCGGGCCGGGCCACGTTGTGGGCGGCGTCACGGGCGAGGTCGAGCAGCTCGGTGCGGTCGACGTCGAGGTCGATACCCAGCTCGTCCTTGACTGCGGAAATCCATTCATCCAACACGTGGCCATGCTCCCTGATCCGTGCGCGGGCGGCGGCGATGTCGTCCCAGGTGTCGCAGTCGAAGGATGCGACGGGGTCGGTGATACGGGTGAGGCGCAGCCCTGCCGTCAGCCGTCGCAGGGGGAGCCCGGTCGGTCCGCCGTGCTCGACGGCGAGCCGGGCGAGCTCCCGGCGCAGGGCCTCGGCCCGGTAGGCGGCGACGAGGGGCTGGTCACGGCCGTCGGGATCGGTGACCAGGACGCCGTCGGTGGTTCCCGCGCCCTCGCGGAGGCCGTCGAGCAGTCGCCGGACCGTCTCCTCGTCCAGGAACGGCAGGTCGGCGGAGAGGACGAGGACGTAGGGCGCGGTGGTGTGCCGGAGTCCGGCGTCGAGCGCGGCGAGCGGGCCACCGCCGGGAGGATTCTCGCGGGCCCACCGCACGGGTCGCGCGGTCGGGCGGGGGTCGGCGACGACGACGGTCGCCCCGGCCCCGGCGCAGGCGGCCAACACCCGGTCGAGCAGGGCCCGGCCGCCCACACGCACGGCGGGCTTGTCGGCGCCGCCGAGCCGCCGGGCGGCTCCTCCGGCGAGCACGACGGCGTCGAACTCCTCGGTACCGGGGCCGCCCGGCGGCTCGTACGCGGTCATCTCTCGAGTATGCGTGCCCGCGCGATCACAGGGAACGCGGGGGAGACCGCGCGATCACGGTCCGGCCGGGCCCGGTGGCGGAGCATGATCGGCCCCGGGGGAGCGAACCCGCTGGTCAGAGCGTGCGCAGCAGCACCGCCGGCTGTTCGACGCAGTCCGCCACGTACCGCAGGAAGCCGCCCGCCGTGCCGCCGTCGCACACCCGGTGGTCGAAGGTGAGCGAGAGCTGCACGACCTGCCGTACCGCCAGTTCGCCCTGGTGCACCCAGGGCCTGGGGACGATGCGACCGACGCCGAGCATGGCGGCCTCGGGGTGGTTGATGATCGGAGTGGACCCGTCGACGCCGAAGACGCCGTAGTTGTTCAGGGTGAAGGTGCCACCGGTGAGCTGGGCCGGTGTCAGCGTCCCGGTCCGGGCGGCCTCCGTGAGGCGGGCGAACTCGGCGCTGAGCGACTCCGCGTCCCTGCCGTGGGCGTCCCGGACGACGGGCACGACCAGTCCTCGTTCGGTCTGCGCGGCGAACCCGAGGTGCACCTGGTCGAGCCGGACGATCTCGCGGGCCTCCATGTCGACCGTCGAGTTGAGCTCCGGGAAGCGGGCCAGCGCGGCGGTGCAGATGCGGGCGAGGAGCGCGAGGAGGGAGATCTTCGGGTTGCCGGCCGCGTTCATGGCCGTGCGGGCGCGCATCAGCTCCGTGGCGTCGGCGTCCACCCAGCAGGTCGCGTCCGGGATCTCCCGCCGGCTGCGGGAGAGCTTGTCGGCGACTGCCCCCCGTACGCCCCGCAGCGGAATGCGGGTGCCGGAGCCGGCCTCCGCGCGCTCGGCGGCGGCGCCCGTCAGCGGCTGCGCGAGGGGGGCTGCGACCGGCGGTGCCACCACGGTCTGCGAGGCCTGCACCGGGGCCGTGGCCGTCCGAAGCGCGTGCTCCACGTCCGCCCGGAGGATCAGCCCGTCGGGGCCCGAGCCGTGCAGCCGCCGCAGATCCAGGCCGTTCTCCCGGGCGAGCCGACGGACGAGTGGAGAGATGACCGGCACGGGGCCGTCCGGGCGCTCGGGAGCGGCGACCGGTGGGGTCGCGCGCCCGACGACAAGGGCGGGCTTCGCCGTCGGAGCCGTCGGCGCCGCTGAAGCCGTCGGCACCGTCGGCGCCGTTGAAGCCGTCGGCACCGTCGAAGCCGCTGGACCCGTCGGACCCGTCGGCGCCGTCTGGCTCGTCGGCATGGCGGCCCGGACCGGCTCCCCCGGCCGTACCCTCCTGCGCCGCGCCGGAGGCGCCCCGGTGCCGTAGCCGACCAGCACATTGCCGGAGCCCTCGTTCTCCTCGGCGGAGATCCCGCCCGCTCCCTTCGAGGCGCCGTCGACGACCGTGCCCGCGCGCCCAGCCGCACCGTCGGCGACCGGCGCCCCCACCGCGACCGTCAGCAGCGGCGCTCCCACGGGTAGTTCCGTGCCCTCCTCGCCGAAGCGAGCGGTGACGACGCCACCGTAGGGGCAGGGAACCTCGACCATGGCCTTGGCCGTCTCGACCTCGACGACGGGCTGGTCGACGGCGACGACGTCCCCGACCTGGACCAGCCAGCGGACGATCTCCGCCTCGGTGAGGCCCTCACCGAGGTCGGGCAGCTTGAACTCCAGCACCTGGGCCATCAGCTCTCCGCCTCCCACTGCAGGCGCCCCACGGCGTCCAGGATCCGGTCCACGCCGGGCAGATGGTGCCGCTCCAGCATCGGCGGCGGGTAGGGGATGTCGAACCCGGCGACGCGCAGGACGGGCGCCTCCAGGTGGTGGAAGCAGCGCTCGGTGACCCGGGCCGCGATCTCGCCGCCCGGTCCGCCGTACCCACCGGACTCGTGGACGACGACGGCGCGCCCGGTGCGCCGTACCGACGCGGCGACCGTCTCGTCGTCGAACGGCACCAGGGAGCGCAGGTCGACAACTTCGAGGTCCCAGCCCTCCGCCGTGGCGGCCTCGGCGGCCTCCAGGCAGACGGGCACGGACGGGCCGTAGGTGATGAGCGTGGCGCTGCGGCCGGCACGGCGCACGACCGCACGGCCGATCGGCTCGACGGTCTGCGGCTCCTCGGGGTTCCAGGAGTCCTTCGACCAGTACAGACGCTTGGGCTCCAGGAAGACGACCGGGTCGTCGGAGGCGATGGCGGCACGCAGCAGCCCGTAGGCGTCGGCGACGGTGGCGGGCGTGACGACATGGAGCCCGGGAGTCGCCATGTAGTACGCCTCCGAGGAGTCGCTGTGGTGCTCGACGCCGCCGATGCCGCCGCCGTACGGGACGCGGATGGTGATCGGCAGCGCCATCGCCCCGCGCGTGCGGTTGCGCATGCGGGCGACATGGCTGATGAGCTGCTCGAACGCCGGGTAGGCGAACGCGTCGAACTGCATCTCCACGACCGGCCGGAGCCCGTACATGGCCATGCCGACGGCCGTGCCGAGTATGCCCGCCTCCGCGAGCGGGGTGTCGGTGACCCGGTCCTCGCCGAACTCCTTGGCCAGGCCGTCGGTGACCCGGAAGACACCGCCGAGGGTGCCGACATCCTCACCCATGACGTGCACGGTCGGGTCGGCGGTCATGGCGTCGCGCAGGGCACGGGTGAGCGCCTGTGCCATGGTGGCGGGCTTGAGAGCGACGGTGGTCATCGGTGCGCCCCTTCTTCTTCCGCCGCCAGCTCGGCCCGAAGCTGTGCCTCCTGCTCGCGCAGTTGCGAGGTGGGCTCGGCATAGACATGGGCGAAGAGGTCCATGGGGTCGAGCACCGGGTCCTGGTTCATGCGCTCGCGCAGGTCGGCCGCCATGGCCTCGGCGGCGTCGCGGGCGTCCCGGATGCCGTCCTCGTCCAGGAGGCCGCGGTCGGTCAGCTCGTGCTCCAGGAGGGCGATCGGGTCGTGGGCCCGCCAGGTCTCGACCTCGGCATCCACCCGGTAGCGGGTGGCGTCGTCGGCGTTGGTGTGGGCGTCGATGCGGTACGTCACCGCCTCGACCAGCGTGGGGCCGCCGCCCGCGCGCGCGTGGGCCACCGCTTCGGCGAGCACCTGGTGCACGGCGACCGCGTCGTTGCCGTCGACCAGGCGGCCCGGCATCCCGTAACCGACGGCCTTGTGGGCCAGCGAGGGTGCTGCGGTCTGCTTCTCCAGGGGCACGGAGATCGCGAAGCCGTTGTTCTGGACCAGGAAGACGACCGGGGCCCGCCACACGGCGGCGAAGTTCAGCGCCTCGTGGAAGTCGCCCTCGCTGGTGCCGCCGTCGCCGACCAGGGCGAGCGCGACCACGTCGTCGCCCTTGAGGTGGGCGGCGTGCGCGAGCCCCACGGCATGCGGGAGCTGGGTGGCGAGCGGGGTGCACAGGGGTGCGACCCGGTGCTCGTGCGGGTCGTAGCCGGTGTGCCAGTCGCCGCGGAGCAGCGTGAGCGCCTGTACGGGGTCGAGGCCGCGGGCGACGGCGGCGAGGGTGTCGCGGTAGCTCGGGAAGAGCCAGTCCCGCTCCTGGAGGACAAGCGCGGCGGCGACCTCGCAGGCCTCCTGGCCGGTGCTGGAGGGGTAGACGGCGAGCCTGCCCTGCTTGGTCAGGGCCGTGGCCTGCGTGTTGTAGCGGCGGCCACGCACCAGCTCGGCGTAGAGCCGGCGCAGCAGCGCGGGGTCGGCGTCGGCCGCGGCGTCGGTGCCGAGCACGCGGTACGGCCGCGCGTCGGGCAGCAGGGGCGCGGGGTCCGTGCGGGGCTGCCAGGCGGGCGGCGGTGTCGGGCGGTACGCGCCCCGCTGCTCCATGACCGTCATACGGCACCTCCTCGTGGGAGTGGCTCAGGGACGCGGCACGGCTGTGACACGTCTCACCTACCGATTGTTCGGTCGTTGGCGCATTTTGGCTACAGGCACCCCCAGGCTGTGGACAAACGGTTCTGCACAGCCTGCAATGAACGCAGTACGTCCATGGCAGAGAGGCGGGGGCACATGGCATCTGAACAAATGGCCGAGCCGCCGGAGCACGGCCCGGCCCTGCCGCCCCCTCGACCACTGGACGCCATAGATCAGGACATCCTGCGCATGCTCCAGGCCGACGGTCGTGCCTCGATACGGTCGGTCGCCGAACGCGTCCATGTCTCGCGCGCCAATGCCTACGCACGTATCAACCGCCTCATCGAGGACGGCGTGATCCGCGGTTTCGGGGCGCGCGTCAACCACGAGCGCGCCGGAAAGGGCACCTCGGCCTACATCACCCTCAAGATCGTGCAGAACTCCTGGCGCACGGTCCGCGAACAACTGCGCCAACTGTCCGGCGCCGCCCACATCGCCCTGGTGGGCGGCGACTACGACGTCCTGCTCCTGGTGCACACCTCGGACAACCGGGCCCTGCGCGAGGTCGTCCTCACCAAGCTCCAGGCCATCCCGGAGGTGCTCAGCACACGCACCCTGCTGGTGTTCGAGGAGGAGGACGTGGAACCGGAGGGGTGATCGGCCCGGACAGGTTGGGGACATCCGGCGCCGCGGGCTCCGGCACCGCGGGCCCCGAGGGGAGGCGGCTCAGTCCTGGGCGCGCAGCCCCGCGAAGACCAGATGCGCCACCGCTTCGGACACTTCCCGCTCGCCCATGCCCCGCCCGTCCGGCCGGTACCACTCCACGATGGAGTTGATCATTCCGAAGACGAGCCGCGTGGCGAGCCGCACCTCCACGTCACCGCGTACGTCCCCGTCGGCGGCCGCGGCCTTCAGCAGTTCGGCGACCCGGTGGTCGAAGTCGCGGCGCCGCTCCAGGGCCCAGCGCTCGGTGTCCGTGTTGCCGCGCACACGCAGCAGCAGCGTCACGTACGGCAGCTCGTCGATCAGGACCTCGACCATGCGCCGCACGACGTGCTCCAGCCGCTCCACCGCGCGCCCCGCGCGCGCGGGTTCCTCGTCGAGGATCCCGAAGAGCCCGTCCAGCGCCCGGCTGACGGCCCGGCGCAGCAGCTCCTCCTTGCCCGTGACGTGGTGGTATATCGACGACTTGGAGATACCGGCCGCCTTGGAGAGATGCTCCATCGAGGTGCCGTCGTAGCCGCGCTCGTTGAAGACCCGGACAGCGACGGAGAGCAGGGTCTCCGGGGTGTAGGTGTCGCGCTTGGCGGTGGTCATGAGGAGGTGCCCTCCCGCTTGTCGGAAGCGTAGGCGTGGCGGTAGAGGGCGAGGGACGGCGCATATCGCCCGGAGGGGTCGCGCAGGTGCAGGTCGTCCAGGAGGGCGTACGCCCAGTTGCGGCCCAGCCTGCGGCTCCATTCGAAGGGGCCGAGCGGATAGTTGACGCCCAGGCGCATGGCCGTGTCGATGTCCTCCTCCGTGGCGACCCCCTTGGCGACGGCGTCGTGCGCGAGATCGACGATCCGGGCCACCGTGCGGGCGACGATCATGCCGGGGGCGTCCCCGATGACGCTGACGTCCTTGCCGAGCGCCTGGAAGAGCCCGGTGGCCTCGGCGAGGGTCTGCGGGGCGGTGTCCTGGGAGGCGGACAGGGCGATCCGGGTGGCCTTGCGGTAGTCGAGCGCGAGGTCGAAGTAGACCACGTCGCGGAACTCCACGGAGGTCTGCCCGTCGGCGAGGGCCAGTTGACCACCGCTCGGCAGGACGAGCCGGGTGCCGTGGTCCTCGTCGTCCTCGCGGACGGGGATGCCCGCTTCCCGGATCAGCCCGACCAGGTCGGAGGCGGGACCCAGGTCGCCCTCGACGGCGACGTACGCCGGCGGCGGGACCGGTTCGGCGGTGTGCGGCTCGGGGCGCTCGGCGTCGTCGGTGTAGTCGTACCAGCCCTGTCCCGTCTTGCGGCCGAGCCGACCGGACTCGACGAGTCTGCGCTGGGCCAGCGAGGGAGCGAAGCGCACGTCCTGGAAGAATGCCTGCCACACGGAGTGGGTGACGGACTCGTTGACGTCCTGCCCGATGAGATCGGTCAGTTCGAAGGCGCCCATCCGGAATCCGCCGCACTCACGCAGCACCGCGTCGATGGTGGCGGGCTCGGCGGCCTGCGCCTCGTACACCGCGAAGGCCTCCGCGTAGAAGGGCCGTGCGATGCGGTTGACGATGAAGCCAGGGGTGTCCGCACAGGCGACCGGCGTCTTTCCCCAGGCACGGGCGGTCTCGTACGCGCGCGTGGCCGACGAGACGTCCGTGGCGAAACCGGAGACGACCTCGACAAGGGGCAGCAGCGGCGCGGGATTGAAGAAGTGCAGACCCACGAAACGGCCCGTGTTGCGCAGGGCGCCGCCGATGGCCGTGACGGACAGCGAGGAGGTGTTGGTGGCGAGCAGACAGTCCTCGCCGACGATGTCCTCCAGCGCCCGGAACAGCTCCTGTTTGACGTCCAACCGCTCCAGGACCGCCTCGACGACGAGGGAGCAGTCCGCGAGGTCGGCGAGGCTCTCCGCCGCGTGCAGCCGGGCGCGCGCCGCGTCCCGGTCGGCACCGGTCATACGGTCCTTCGCGACGAGCCGGTCGAGTCGGCCGCCGATCGCCTCGGCCGCCGCCCCGGCGCGGCCGGGCACGGCGTCGAACAGCCGTACGGGGTGGCCGGCGGACAGCGCCACCTGGGCGATGCCCTGGCCCATGGTGCCGGTGCCCACGACGGCCACGGGGCTGCTGGGGTCGAGTCCTGTCATGTGCGCGATCCTCCCGCACGGGGTCGTCCACCGATGAGGCGGACCCCCTTGTCCCGACCGATCGTTCGGTTACTCTAACTCTGTCCGCCTGTTCCTGCCCCGGTCAGGGCTCAGCGAAGAGCCCCTGACGTGAGGAGTTGGTCAAGCATGGCCGCCGAAGCGTCCGCGCACACCCTGATCGCCAAGCACCGGCCCACCCTCGACCAGGCGCTGGAGGCGATCCGCACGCGCGCGTACTGGTCGCCCCACCCCGAGCACCCCAAGGCGTACGGCGAGAACGGCAGCCTGGGCATGGCCGAGGGCAAGGCCGCCTTCGACGCCCTCCTCGGCACCCGCCTCGACCTGGACCAGCCCGGCACCGACGACTGGGTCGGCGGCGAGACCTCCCCGTACGGCATCGACCTGGGCGTCACCTACCCGCACGCGGACCTCGACGCGCTGCTGCCCGCCATGAAGGCCGGCCAGCGCGCGTGGCGCGACGCGGGCGCCGAGGCGCGCGCGGCGGTGTGCCTGGAGATCCTCAAGCGGATCGCCGACCGCACCCATGAGTTCGCCCACGCGGTCATGCACACATCCGGCCAGGCCTTCATGATGGCCTTCCAGGCCGGCGGCCCGCACGCCCAGGACCGAGGCCTGGAGGCAGTCGCGTACGCGTACGCGGAGCAGGTCCGCACCCCCGCCGAAGCGGAGTGGACCAAGCCTCAGGGCAAGCGCGACCCCCTCGCCCTCACCAAGCGGTTCAAGCCCGTGCCGCGCGGCATCGCCCTGGTCATCGGCTGCAACACCTTCCCGACGTGGAACGGCTACCCGGGCCTGTTCGCCTCCCTCGCCACCGGCAACGCGGTCCTCGTCAAGCCCCACCCGCGCGCGGTCCTGCCGCTCGCCCTCACCGTCCAGGTCGCCCGCCAGGTCCTCACCGAGGCCGGCTTCGACCCCAACCTGGTCGCGCTGGCCGCCGAACGTCCCGGTGAAGGCATCGCCAAGGACCTGGCCACCCGCCCCGAGATCCGCATCATCGACTACACCGGCTCGACCTCCTTCGGCGACTGGCTGGAGGCCAACGCCCGCCAGGCGGAGGTCTACACGGAGAAGGCGGGCGTCAACACGGTGCTCGTCGACTCCACCGCCGACTACAAGGGCATGCTCTCCAACCTGGCCTTCTCCCTGTCCCTGTACAGCGGCCAGATGTGCACCACCCCGCAGAACCTGCTGATTCCCCGCGACGGCATCACCACCGACGAGGGCCCCAAGTCCTACGACGAGGTGGTCGCCGACCTCGCCAGGTCCGTCGGCGGCCTGCTGGGCGACGACGCGCGCGCGAACGCGCTGCTCGGCGCGATCGTGAACCCGGAGGTGAAGGCCCGCCTGGAGGCGGCCGCCGCGCTCGGCGAAGTCGCCCTCGCCTCAAGGGAGATCGTGAACCCGGAGTTCCCGGACGCGGTCGTCCGTACGCCGGTGATCGTGAAACTCGACGGCGCGCGAAAGTACTGGGAGCGCGCCGAGGACGAGGCCGCGTTCATGAGCGAGTGCTTCGGTCCGGTGTCGTTCGCCGTCGCCGTGGACTCGACGGCGGACGGGGTGGAGCTGCTGCGGCGGACCATCAGCGACAAGGGTGCGATGACCGTCGGCGCGTACACCACCTCCGACGAGGTGGCCGAGACCGTCGAGGAAGCCTGCCTGGAGGAGTGCGCACAGCTCTCGCTGAACCTCACGGGCGGGGTGTACGTGAACCAGACCGCCGCGTTCTCCGACTTCCACGGCTCGGGCGGAAACCCGGCCGCGAACGCGGCACTGTGCGACGGGGCGTTCGTGGCGAACCGCTTCCGGGTGGTGGAGGTGCGCCGAGAGGCGTAGGCCTACGAAGGCGAGCCCCCGGTCGCGCTCCAGTGGTACAGCGTCATCGCCACGCTCGTCGCCAGGTTGTAGCTGGAGACCTGAGGCCGCATCGGCAGGGAGAGCAAGTGGTCGGCCCGGGCTCGCAGTTCGGTGGACAGACCACTGCGCTCGGAACCGAAGGCGAGGACGGCGTCGTCCGGGAGCTTCGAAACCCGGATGTCTTCGCCCTCGGGATCGAGCGCGAAGAGCGGCCCCGGCGGCAGCTCCGCCACCTCCAGGCGCTCGACGGCGGTCGCGAAGTGCAGCCCCGCACCACCGCGGACGACCGTGGGGTGCCAGGGGTCGAGGGTGCCCGTGGTGACCACCCCGGTCGCGCCGAAACCGGCGGCCAGCCGGATGACGGCACCCGCGTTGCCCAGATTGCGCGGGTTGTCGAGAACCACGACCGGCGCGGTGCGCGGCGTGCGCCCGAGCGCCGCCAGTTGCGCCGCGCGCTCGGGACGTACGGCCAGGGCGGCGACGGCAGTGGGGTGCGGACGTGGCACCAGCGTGCGGTACGTCTCCTCCGGAACCTCCTGGAGCAGACGTGCGAGCCGGTCCCGTACGTCCGGGGCCAGGTCGTCGGCCAGAGCGAGCGCCGCCGTACGGTCGGCGGTCACGGCCACCGGGACCTCGGCGCCGAAACGCACGGCGTGCTTGAGGGCATGGAAACCGTCGAGCAGGACGGAGGTGTCGGCGAGGCGACGCCAGGCCCGTACGGGGTCGAGCGCCGGGCGGTCGTCGTCCACCGGTCCACTCACCGGATCGTTCACCGGTCCGCTCACCGGATCGTTCATGCGGTGAAGCCTACGCGCGCCTGCTCGCCGCTCGTCCCGGTCTGCTCGTAGAGCGACGGCGGCTGCTCCGAACGCGGGCCCGGCAGCGTCCGGCCGCGCCCCGGCGGCACACGGCGCAGGACGCGGTCCCGCCCGCGTACCGCCAGGCCGCCCAGGCGCTTGAGGAAGGGAGTGGGAAGGAAGACGGCGTCGGCAGCGATCATGGCGAGTGAGAAGAACGGCAGTCCCAGCACGACGGCGATCACGGCGTGCTCGGTCATCATGATCGCCAGCAGGACGTTCTTGACGCGCCGGTTGAAGAGGGTGAACGGGAAGGCGACCTGCACGATCACCGTCCCGTACGTCGCCAGCATCACCATCGTGCCGCTGGACGACATCAGCTCGGAGAGCGTGGCCCACGGCGAGAAGTAGTCCAGATGGAACGGGTAGTAGGCGGCCGTGCCGTCCTGCCAGCGCGAGCCCTGGATCTTGTACCAGCCGGCGGCCGCGTAGATCAGGCACGCCTCGGCCATGATCACGACCAGGGCGGCGTTGTGCACGAGATTGCCGACGATGTCGAGGAGCACACGCGGCTTGGCGTCGGACTCGATGCGACCGACGGCCCACCACAGGCCGTACACCGCCCACAGCCCCCAGAAGAACGTCAGCCAGCCCCCCAGCCGACCACCGGGGACGAGCCCGCCGAACGTCGCCACCAGCAGCGCGAACCCGAGCACGCTCCACAGGGCGGGGCCCACCCGGTCCGCCGATGCCCTCCCCTCCCGCTCCAGGCGCTCGCCCGCGCGCCGTGCGCGCCGCGCGTCCAGCGACCAGACCTGGGCGCAGCGGACGAACACAAGGTAGATCGCCATGAGGTGGAGGACGTTGTCACCACCGTCCCCCATGAAGACGCTGCGGTTCTGCAGCGAGAGAACACCCACCATGAAGAGCACGCTCATGGCACGAGTGCGCCAGCCGAGCAGCAGCAGAACGGTCGACAGGACGGCGACGCCGTAGACGATCTCGAACCACACCATGCTGTCGGACCACATCAGCACCGTGAAGGCGTCGTTGTCCGCGATCAGCTGCTGGGCCAGCTCCCAGCTCCAGGGACCGTCAGGGCCGTACAGCTCACGCCGGTGCGGGAACTCACGCAACAGGAACAACAGCCAGGTCGCGGAGAAGCCGATGCGGATGATCGCGCTCTGGTACGGGCCCAGCGCGCGATCGGTGGCCCGGGTGATCCCGTTGCCTATCGCGGCCGCGAGACGCCCGATCGGGCTGCTCGGCGTGGTCGAGGCGGCCGGGGTCGTCGAAGTGATCGAACTGTTCGGGGTGGTCGAACTGTTCGGGGTGGTCGGGCTCGTGGAGCTCATTCGGCGCTCGCCTCCGTGCGGCCGGTGACGTTCCGGCCGGCGCCGCCCACGTGGGTGGCAGCGTCCGTCCGGTCGTTCTCAGTCACCGACCACCAGGGCAGTTCCCGGAGAACAGGCTTGTCGGACACCTTTTCCTCGCTCCACTCGGGCGGCGGGACGTTGGTGGTACGGGACCGGAGCTGGATCCGTTCGATCACTGCTCCGGGACCACCGGCCCCCTCACGGTCGAGGCGCATCACCACGATGCGGCGCACATAGCGCTCGGAAAGGTCCCCGCGCGAGGTGGTGGCGCGGTTCTCGCCGTCGTGCGTGGCGACGTAGAAGTCCCAGGCCCGCCGCAGTTCGTTCTGCTGGGTGTGGCTCGGCGCGGGGTTCCGGTCGATGGCGGCGCCGTCCAACGCCGACAGGTCGTACCAGCCGGTCGTGAGCACCTCGCCCTCAGCCGAGCGGACCTCGGCGCGCGCCTGCACCGCGATGTTCTGCTGCAACGGGTTCGGGGCGAACAGCTTCCAGTTCTGCTCGAACTCCGGATACACCCATTCGTCCACCGCCCGGCCGTGTTCTTTCGTCAGCGTGTTCGAGGGGGCGATATGCAGAAACACCAGCCCGAGATGCACACAGGCCCCCACCGCCACGACCGCGAGCACCAGCGCCACGGCGATCTGGTAGGGGAGGGTGAGCGCCGCGATACCGGAGGCGGACTGCGACGGCGGGTCCGCCATGGACTCCGACTGCGACGGCGACTGCGACGTAGGCACTGGTTCGGACACGGGATGCGGGACAAGCCGGGCGTTCGAGCCCTCGTCGTACGCGTCCATTCCGCCCCGCTCCCCGATTCCCACGACCCGGTCCACTTCTCCACCGGAACTTACTCAGCCGCGCTCCTCCGGCACAGCCCCGACAGCCACAGCAGTCACATCGTCACACCGCTCACGCGGCACCCATGAGGTTATCCACAGCCGGGGCCACCTTACGGCGCGGTGGTCCACCATGAAGTCGGAGCAGATCAAGAGGGGGATGTGGGGTGCCGTTCCCCTGGCCCACTCAACGGCATTCCCTTCTTCTAGAACCTGTTCTATCTTGGCGCCCCGTCATCGGCGACACGGAAGGGGCGGGATCGTGGACTTCACGTTCACCGAGGAGCAGCAGGCGGCGGCCGACGCGGCGAAGGCGGTGTTCGCCGGGGTCGTGCCGGACGGCGTGCCGAGCCCGTCGCTCGTGCCGGGAGCCGTGGCTGAGGACTTCGACCGGTCGCTGTGGGCGAGGCTCGCCGACGCGGACCTGCTCAGCCTGCTGCTGCACCCCGCGTACGGCGGGTCGGGGCTCGACGCGATCGCGCTGTGCCTGGTGCTGCGCGAGTCGGCGAAGGTGCTGGCCAGAGTGCCGTTGCTGGAGAGCACCGCGGCCGCGGTGGCCGTGCAGGCACACGGGAGCGAGGAGCTGAAGGCGGAGCTCCTCCCGCGAGTCGGCCGGGGCGAGTCGGTCCTCACCGTCGCCGCACACGGCCGCACCGGGCACGACCCGGCCGAGCTGGCCGTGACCGCACGGCGGGGTGCCGACGGCGTCTGGGTCCTGGAGGGTGTGCAGACGGCGGTGCCATGGGCGTACGACGCGGACTTCGTCCTCGTCCCCGCGACGGTCCCACCGGAGCCGGTCACGCCCCGTGCCCCCGACGACCGACCGGACCCCGACGCCGTCGGCGCAGGTGACGGCGCCGGTGACAGCGCCGGTGACGGCCGCGTCGTGCTGGCCCTGGTTCCCCGCGTCCACGAAGGGGTGGTCCTCGCCGAGCAGATCTCCACCACCGGTGAACGGCTCGCCGAGCTACGGCTGGAGTCGGCACGAATCGCCGAGCGGGACGTCATCGACACGGACGGCGCCTGGGAGCGGCTGCGGGAGCTGCTGGCCACCGGGACCTGTGCTTCGGCCCTCGGGCTGGGCGAGAACGTACTCGGCATGACCAGCGAATACGCCGGCAAGCGGGAACAGTTCGGGTTCCCGATCGCCTCGTTCCAGGCCGTCGCCGTACAGGCCGCCGACCGCTTCATCGACCTGCGCGCGATGGAGGCGACCTTGTGGCAGGCCGCCTGGCGGATCACTTCCGGGGCGGGTGGTGCGCTGCCCGCGGCCGGGGATGTCGCCGTGGCCAAGATCTGGGCCTCGGAAGGCGTACGACGGGTGGTGCAGACGGCGCAGCATCTGCACGGCGGCTTCGGCGCCGACGTCGACTACCCGCTGCACCGCTACCACGCCTGGGCCAAGCACCTCGAACTGTCACTCGGCCCCGCGGCGGCTTACGAGGAAGCGCTGGGTGATTTGTTGGCAGCACACCCGCTGGGCTGAGCGCCGCGCACGCCGCGGCTCGGGGCACACACGAGCCCACCCGCACGCCGCCTGCCGGGAGCAGGACCTGCCTCGTACGCCCCCTGTCGAGACGACGCCCGCCCCCCACGTTCCTGCCGGCACAGCCGCTGCTCGCGCGGCCCGGACGCGCCCTAGAGGACGAACCCGGCCCCGCCCTTGTCATCCACCACCGGCCGACCGGTGGCGGCCCAGACCTGCATGCCGCCGTCCACGTTCACGGCGTCGATGCCCTGCTGGACGAGATACATGGTGACCTGCGCCGAGCGCCCGCCCGAGCGGCAGATCACATGGACCCTGCCGTCCTGCGGCGCCGCGTCGGTGAGCTCGCCGTAACGCGCCACGAACTCGCTGATGGGGATGTGCAGCGCCCCTTCGGCATGACCCGCCTGCCACTCGTCGTCCTCACGGACGTCCAGCAGAAAGTCATCGTCCTTGAGGTCCCCGACCTCGACCGTGGGCACACCAGCTCCGAATTGCATGCGTACGACGCTACCCGACCGAACAGCCGACGGGCCGAGCCGTCGCACACCGATCCCGCCCCGAGCCGGTCACGCGGCTGCCCGGCCCACTCGCCCACTCGCCCACTCGAAACGTCAAGAAAGGCTCGTTCCGGCCTACTCGTCCCGGCCGAGCAGCCCCGCCAGCTCCGCCTCACGCTGCTCGACCTCCGCCAGCAACTGGTCGGCGATCTCGTCGAGGAGACGGTCGGGGTCGTCGGGGGCGAGACGGAGCATCGAGCCGATGGCCCCCTCCTCCAGCTCCCGTGCGAGCAGCGCCAGAAGTTCCTTCCTCTGGGCCAGCCATTCGAGGCGGGCATACAGTTCCTCGGCACGACTCGGCCTACGCTCCTCCGGTACGGGCCCCGCCGCCCACTCCTCGGACAGCTCCCGCAACAGCGCCTCGTCACCCCGGCCGTACGCGGCGTTCACCCGAGATATGAACTCGTCCCGCCGCTCGCGCTCCTTGTCGTCCCGCGCCAGGTCCGGGTGGGCCGCGCGGACCAGCTCGCGGTAGAGCCTGCGGGCCTCGTCGCTCGGACGGACCCGCTCCGGAGGGCGTACGGGCTGATCGGTCAGCATGGCGGCGGCCTCGGGGAACAGGCCTTCCGAGTCCATCCAGCCGTGGAACAGCTCCTCCACGCCCGGCATGGGCATGACCCGGGCCCGCGCCTCCTGTGCCTTCCGCACATCCTCGGGGTCGCCCGTGCGCGCGGCCTTCGCCTCGGCGATCTGGGCGTCCAACTCGTCGAGCCGCGCGTACACGGGGCCGAGCTTCTGGTGGTGCAGCCGGGAGAAGTTCTCCACCTCGACCCGGAAGGTCTCCACGGCGATCTCGTACTCGATCAGCGCCTGCTCCGCCGCCCGCACGGCCCGCTCCAGCCGCGCCTCAGGCCGCTCCGCCCCGTCACCCTCACCCTCGACGGGCGCCTCCGCCTCGGAAAACGCGGCACCCTCGCCGGAGGCCTCGCTCTCGGCAGACGCGGCTCCCTCGGCACGTTCCGTGCCCCCATCGGGCTCTACTGGCTCGGCGGGGCTCTCGGCGGACGGTGTCTGCTCGGCTTCCGGGGTCGTCACCCGACCCAGCCTAGGCCACGGCTCCGAGCCCGACCGAAAGCCACCGGCCGACCGGGCCGCTCCGTCGACCCTCCCCTCAGACCCCCGTCTCCGCCGCTATCCGCCCCGCCCGTACCGCCTCCACCAGATCGGCGTGGTCCGCCTCCGTGCGGTCCGCGTACGTCGCGGCGAACGTGGCGATCGCCTCGTCGAGTTCGTCGTTCTTGCCGCAGTAGCCGGAGATGAGGCGAGGGTCGGCGCTGTGGGCGTGGGCGCGGGCGAGGAGGGCGCCGGTCATTCGGCCGTAGTCGTCGATCTGGTCGACGGAGAGAGCCGCGGGGTCGACGCTGCCCTTGCGGTTGCGGAACTGACGCACCTGGAAGGGAAGCCCGTCGACCGTGGTCCAGCCCAGGAGCATGTCACTGACGACTTGCATGCGCTTCTGGCCGAGGACCACCCGGCGACCCTCGTGCTCCACCTCCGGCACCTCGAAGCCGGCGATCGTCAGATGCGGTTCGAGCGCCGACGGGCGAGCCTCCTTCACCTGGAGGACGAGTGGTTCGCCGCGGTGGTCCAGAAGCAGCACCACGTAGGAGCGCGTGCCCACGCTGCCCGTGCCGACCACGCGGAACGCCACGTCGTGCACGGCGTAGCGGGCGAGCAGCGGGTGGCGGTCCTCGGAGAGCGTGTCCAGGTACTGTGCCAGGGAGGCGGCCACCGCCGCGGCCTCCTCGTCGCCCACGCGGCGCAGCACCGGCGGGGCGTCCACGAAGCGGCGGCCACCGTCCTCCACCTGTTCGGTGGCCTTGGCCGCGAAGCGGCCGCTCGTGTTCGCGCGGGCCTTCTCCGAGACCCGCTCGAGCGTGCCCAGCAGGTCATGGGCATCGGTGTGGGAGACCAGTTCCTCGTCCGCGATGGCGTTCCACGCGTCGAGCGCCGGAAGTTTGGCGAGGAGCCGCATCGTGCGCCGGTAGGCGCCGGTCGCGTCGTACGCCGCCTTGCGGCAGATGTCTTCCCCCGCGCCCGCCTCGCGGCCGGCGAGCACCAGGGAGGCGGCGAGGCGCTTGAGGTCCCACTCCCAGGGGCCGTGCACGGTCTCGTCGAAGTCGTTGAGGTCGATGACGAGGCCGCCGCGGGCGTCTGCGTACAGGCCGAAGTTGGCCGCGTGGGCGTCGCCGCAGATCTGGGCGCCGATGCCGGTCATGGGCGTACGGGCGAGGTCGTGGGCCATGAGGCCGGCCGAGCCGCGCAGGAACGCGAAGGGGGTGGCCGCCATCCTGCCGACCCGTATCGGGGTGAGGCCGGGGATCCGGCCCCGGCTGGACTCCTCCACGGCGGACACGGCGTCCGGCCGGTCGGTGGTGAGCACCAGGTCCGCGTGTGCGCTGCGGGGCACAGTCACGCGCAGGGCCTTGCCGTCGTCCTTGGGCGACCCCTCCGAGGGCCACCGCGCGAATCCCCGCACCCCTGGCACGCGCGGGCCGCCGGACCGCGACGCCGCTGTCTCCTCCTCGGCCTTCCGGCTTTCCGCCGACTCCTTTTCGGCCACCGGCCTCGCCGTCGTCGTACCAGCCTCCGTCACACCGACCGCCTCCCCCGCACACGTCCACGCACGAACATCAACTTGCGACGACGTTACAGCCGGTGGCCGAAACGCGTCAGACCCTGTGGACAACTCCGCGCTCCGACCGTCCGCGCCTGTGGAAACCCGGTCGGTCGGCACTCCGCCAAAACGCGGGCCGCACCGCCGGACCGGCCCCAGCCCGGGCCCGGACCTGGGCCCGGGTGAACGGTGGACGACGCGCAGCGGCCGTCTACCCCGAAGGCCCCGAAAGTCCGAAGAATCCGAAGGGTTCGAGAAGCGCCACGGGCGACCGCCGCGTCCGGGGAGCGACCGCCCGTGGCGATCCGGCCGTCAGGCCGCGTACGTCGCGTTCTGCGCGGTGGTCACCACCGTCTGGCCGTCGGCCTGGCTCAGCAGGCCGGCCGACACCCAGGAGTCGACGGTCGACCGCACACGCGCCACCAGCGCCCCCTTGTCGGCGAAGGGGGCCCCGGCCCAGATCTCGTCGAGCAGGGTCGTGCCGTCGGGCTTCGCCGGGTTGGCGACGCCCGAGTCGGTCCCCCCGAACACGACCTTCGGTTCGGAGCGCCTGACGTAGGCGTGCGTCGGGTCCTCGGTGCCTTCGTAGAAGGGGGCGAATTCGGTGCCGTTCAGCGTGTAGTGCAGCGGCTTTCCGCTCACCGGGGTGAGGGAGGGCAGCAGATCACCGGAGAGCCCGGCGTTGCGATACAGACCGAACGCCAAGTAACTCGTACTGCTGTTCCTGCCGACCAGGTTGACCGGCCCGTAGAACAGGGTCTGGAGCGACGGGTCGTCGAGCGCCTTCTCCACCCGCAACCGGAACGGGATCGTCACCCGTACGACGTCCCCGCTGCGCCAGGTGCGCGAGGGAATCGTGAAGTAGCTGCCGGCGGCCGGGGTGCCGCTCACCGCACTGCCGTTGACGGTCACGCGGAAGCCGGCCGTCGCCCAGGACGGCACCCGCAGCCGCAGTTCGAAGGCCGCGCTGCCGCCCCCGATGGTGATCGTGGTGCCCTGCTCGCGCGGGTAGTCGGTGGTCTGTGTGACGGTCACGCCCTTGGCCGACCAGTCCAGCGTGGCGGCGCTGTACAGGTTGACGTAGAGCGCGCCGCCGTCGGCCTTGGTGAAGTACACCGAGTCCTGGTACTTGGTGGCACTCTCCATGCCGGTGCCCTCGCAGCAGGTGGTGCCCTGCTTGGGGGTGTAGTCGCGCACATGGCCGGGCTGCAGCCCGATGAAGTACGTGACCAGCGGTTTCTCCGCGTCGGCCTTGTCCTGCTTGGAGCCGAGGACCTGGTTGAGCAGGGCTCGCTCGTAGTAGTCCATGTACTTCGGGTCCTGCTCGTGGAAGAACAGGCTCCTGCTCAGCTTGAGCAGGTTGTACGCACAGCAGGTCTCGGCGTTGGTGTCGCTGATCGTCCCCGAGACGATCCCGCGCGCCTTCCAGAACTCGGCCGTGCTGGTGCCGCCGATCCCGTACATGCGCTGCGGGATCACCATGCCCCAGAAGTTCTTCGCGGCGGTCAGATAGCGGGTCTCACCCGTCGCGTCGTACAGCCGGACGTAACCGGTCATGATCGGGATGTGCTGGTTGGCGTGCAGGCCGTCCAGGATGTCGGTGTTCGCGGCGCAGGCGTCGATGAGCTTGTCGAGGTCGAACAGCTTGGCGAGCGCGAGATGGTCGGCCTTGCCCGTGATCGAGTACAGGTCGACGATCGCCTCGACGATGCCGCCGAACTCGCCGCTGGAGAAGATGCCCCACATCCGCTGGAGTGTGGCGTCGGGCAGCTTGGACAGCCGGGAGTACATCCAGTCGCACAGGCCGGACGCCAGGTCGAGCGCCCGGGCGTCGTCCGTGGCGAGGTAGGCGTCGAGCAAGCCCTTGAGGATCTTGTGCGCGGTGTAGTACGGCGCCCACACCTTGGTGTAGTCGGCGCTGGTCCGCGTCTCCAGATCGATGAACTGCGTCTCCGGGTACGCGGCGAGGAAGCCGGCGTGGCTGGGTCCGCCCCAGGTGCGGCGCAGCGTGGCGGTCAGAGCGCGCCCGGAGGCGTCGTCGAAGGTTCCGCCGGAGGTGGCGAAGAAGTAGTACGACGCGAGGTTGCCGAGCCCTGCGGAGGACCTCTTGGCCTCGTTGGTCTGCAGCGAGGTGATCTCAGCCGCGGTCAGGGCCCGCGACCAGACGTTGAACTCGTCGAAGGCGCCCGCGAAGACCGGGTCTCCGGCGTAGTTCGAGCGGCCCAGCCAGTTGTTCGTCAGGGTGCCCAGGACGGACGGGTTCAGCGTCATCGAGGTGTTCTGGGCGACGGCGGTGCCGTTGACGTAGAGCGTGCCCGTGCTGCCGGAGATGGTCACCGCCAGATGGCTCCACTGGTTCAGCGGCAGCGCGGTGGTGCCGTTGAGAGCCTGTTCCCCGCCCGCGCCGCTGGTGGTGATGGCGAATCGGGGTACCCCGCTTCCATTGCGGGAGGCCAGGTACATGTACCGGCTGGTGTTGTTGCCGAAGTCGAATATCCGCTGCCAGTTGGCGTTGTGGGTGGGCTTGACCCAGACCGACAGGGTGATCGCCGAGGCCCCGCCGAGCACGGCGGCCGGCAGGTCGATGTACTGGTACGAGCCCCGGACGTTCTCGTGCGCGCCGCCCCACTTGCCGGCGACGGCGAGCATGCGCGGATCGTTGCGCAGCGCCTCCCGCACCTCGGTGAGCGCACCGACCATGGTCCGGATCTTGTCGGCGTACACCTGATCCCCGGTGCTCGCGTACGCCTGCGCCAGCATGGTCAGGAAATGCCCCGTGTAGTGACCGCGCAGGTTGCCGTTGGCCTCGCCGTCGAGCCCCTCCCAGCCGCCGGGGGCCACCGCGCCCTTGGTGGAGAGCCCCGCGTTGGCGCGAAAGACCTGCAGCATCCGGTCGACGTCGTAGCCACGGCCGTGGTCGAGCATCAGTTGCCGTTTGTCGGCGAACAGACCCTGGCCGAGCTTCACGTCCTTGAGCTCGAACGGCCGGACCGACCAGGTGGACGGCGTAGGAACGGTGGCGGCGACCGCACGGCCACCGCCCGCCCCGAAGGAGAATCCGGGTGCGGCCGCGGCGAGCATCGCGGACTGGAGGAGAAAACGTCTGGAGAGGGGCGGTGCCATGTGCGCCTCGTCTCTGGGAGGTGTGGGGGCACTGGAAGGTCACCCCAGCATGAGCGTGTTCGACATTACGAACGTTGTGCGATTTTCCGACCAGAAGATAGGTACACGACAGGCGAGCGTCAACGGTACTGACGTATTTCTCGGGACCGAAGCGGTGCGGGCCAGCACGCGAACAGCCACTCGGCACCGTTTCACGTGAAACATCCCGCGTATGAACACTTACGGTGATTCACATCATGCTGACCTCGGCCGCACCTTGACCGCGCACACGGGACGGGGCACGCCCCCACGCCGTCTCGTGCCACCGGAAGCTGAAAGCCCTTACTGAATCTCCTGAGAGACTCCTCACACTTCAGGGCTCTCATGGTCGGCCGTGGAACCTCTTCGGCGCGACGGACCAGCAGACAAAAAGAAGCGGTCTCATCGTGATCACGATGAGACCGCTTCGCTGTGCGCGAGGGGGGAGTTGAACCCCCACGCCCTTGCGGGCACTGGAACCTGAATCCAGCGCGTCTGCCTATTCCGCCACCCGCGCATTAGGTGTGTCCTCGGGCCCCGTCCTTGCGGTGTTGGCGCCTTCCGACATCGAGAAGATTAGCACGCTGGCGAGGGTGGCTTCACATCACTTGTCCGCGGCCGTCCCCGGGCCACGGGGGCGTGACCGGCGGACCAGCGCTGACCGAACACACGGCCCCTCCGGGCGCGTATCAACGAGTGCTGCTTCGCGTATCAACCTCGTACCGGTCCCGGCCATCTCCACTGGAGAGGGACGGGGCGCACAGTCCGGTGCGGGACACTGGTCTCGCGCCGCCTCTACGATCCTTGCAGGAGTTCGGTCGGGGAGAGTTCGAAGAGCAGCTCCGACGGGAATCCGGGAGGGGACCTCAGTGGGCGTCGACACCGGGTGACACCGGTCGACCGGGCCGACAGGGGGAACCAGCCGATTTCCTGGCGCGTGGATACGATCAGTAAGCAGTACCGACGCGGTACGCAGAGCGGTGACGACGGAGGAGGTGCCCTATGGGAGTCCTGAAGAAGTTCGAGCAACGCCTCGAAGGTCTGGTCAACGGCACCTTCGCCAAGGTGTTCAAGTCCGAGGTCCAGCCCGTGGAAATCGCGGGAGCGCTCCAGCGCGAGTGCGACAACAACGCGACCATCTGGAACCGCGACCGCACGGTCGTCCCCAACGACTTCATCGTGGAGTTGAGCACGCCCGACTTCGAGCGCCTCAGCCCCTACTCCGGCCAGCTGGGCGACGAGCTCGCCGGGATGGTGCGCGACTACGCCAAGCAGCAGCGTTACACCTTCATGGGACCGATCAAGGTCCATCTGGAGAAGGCCGACGACCTCGACACCGGTCTGTACCGGGTGCGCAGCCGTACGCTCGCCTCCTCCACCAACCAACAAGCCCCCGGGGGCGCCCCGGCGAGCCCCGCCGCAGGCCGTCCCGGTGGTTACGGCTATCCGCCCACCGCCGCACCCGCGGGCGCCCCGCCGATGCCGGCCACGCCGCCGCCCGGCGGCCGCCCCGGCGCCGCCCCGCTCGGCCAGCGGCCGCCCGCCGCTCCGACGGCCGGTGGACGCACGCGCTACTGGATCGAGATCAACGGCACCCGCCACCAGATCTCCCGCCCGACGCTGGTGCTGGGCCGCAGCACCGAAGCCGACGTGCGGATCGACGACCCCGGCGTCTCCCGCCGGCACTGCGAGATCCGGACCGGAACGCCCTCGACGATCCAGGATCTCGGATCCACCAACGGCATCGTGGTGGACGGGCAGCACACCACCCGCGCTACGCTCCGCGACGGCTCGCGGATCGTCGTGGGCAGCAGCACCATCATTTACCGGCAAGCCGAAGGGTGAAGCGGGGGCAATGTCAGAGCTGACCCTCACGGTCATGCGGCTGGGTTTCCTGGCCGTACTGTGGCTGTTCGTGATCGTGGCCGTGCAGGTCATCCGCAGCGACCTGTTCGGTACGCGCGTCACCCAGCGGGGGTCGCGCCGGGAGAGCGCGCGGTCGCAGAACGCCGCCCGGCAGGCCGCGCCCCCGCAGCAGCGCGGCCAGCAGCCCGCGCCCACGCCCGCTTCCGGCGGCGGCCGCCGCGGGCGCAACGCCCCGACCAAGCTCGTGGTCAGCGAGGGCACACTGACCGGCACGACCGTGGCGCTGCAGGGCCAGACCATCACCCTGGGCCGCGCCCACGACTCCACGATCGTGCTGGACGACGACTACGCCTCCAGCCGGCATGCCCGGATCTACCCGGACCGCGACGGTCAGTGGATCGTCGAGGACCTGGGGTCCACCAACGGCACCTATCTCGACCGGAACCGACTGACGACTCCCACGCCGATTCCGCTGGGCGCGCCGATCCGCATCGGCAAGACCGTCATCGAGCTGCGGAAGTAGTGCTACATCATGAATGAGCGCGAGCGGAGCGAGCACGCAGTGGCGGCGCCCACCGCCGGCCCCGGCGCGCTCCCGACCGGAGGGTGGGCACCGTGCGGATGTACCCGGAGCCGACGGGCGAGGTGCGCATGAGTCTGTCACTGCGCTTCGCCGCCGGATCGCACAAAGGCATGATCCGCGAGGGCAACGAGGACTCGGGCTACGCCGGTCCCCGGCTGCTTGCGATCGCCGACGGCATGGGCGGTCAGGCGGCCGGCGAGGTCGCCTCCTCCGAGGTGATCTCCACCCTGGTCACGCTCGACGACGACATCCCCGGCTCCGACATCCTCACCTCCCTCGGCACCGCCGTGCAGCGCGCCAACGACCAGCTGCGCGCGATGGTCGAGGAGGACCCCCAGCTGGAGGGCATGGGCACCACGCTCACCGCTCTGCTGTGGACCGGCCAGCGGCTCGGCCTCGTGCACGTCGGCGACTCCCGCGCGTACCTCCTCAGGGACGGCGTCCTCACCCAGATCACCCAGGACCACACCTGGGTGCAGCGTCTGGTCGACGAGGGCCGCATCACCGAGGAGGAGGCCACCACCCACCCGCAGCGCTCCCTGCTGATGCGTGCGCTGGGCAGCGGCGAACACGTCGAACCCGACCTCTCCATCCGCGAGGTCCGCGCCGGCGACCGGTATCTGATCTGCTCCGACGGCCTGTCCGGTGTGGTGTCCCACCAGACGATGGAGGACACCCTCGCCAGCTACCAGGGCCCTCAGGAGACGGTGCAGGAGCTGATCCAGCTCGCGCTGCGCGGCGGCGGCCCGGACAACATCACGGTCATCGTCGCCGACGTGCTCGACCTCGACACCGGTGACACCCTCGCCGGGCAGCTCTCCGACACCCCGGTCGTGGTCGGGGCGGTCGCCGAGAACCAGCTGCACCTGCAGGACAACGGCATCATGCAGACCCCCGCCGGTCGGGCCTCCGGCCTCGGCCGACAGGGCCACGGCCAGGGCGGAGGCGGCGAGTTCGGCCCGCCCGGCTCCGGCGGCACCACCGGGTACATGCCTGCGGCGGGCAGCTTCGGAGACTACTCCGACGACGACTTCGTCAAGCCGCGCAAGAAGCGCAAGTGGCTCAAGAGATCCTTCTTCGGCATCCTCGCCCTCGCCGTGATCGGCGGGGGCCTGTACGGCGGCTACCGCTGGACGCAGACGCAGTACTACGTGGGCGCCAACAAGGACCATGTGGCGCTTTACCGCGGCATCAGCCAGGACCTGGCGTGGATCTCGCTCTCGAAGGTGGAGAAGGACCACCCCGAGATCGAACTCAAGTACCTGCCGTCGTTCTGGCAGAAGCAGGTCGAGGCCACGATCCCGCAGGGCAACCTGGGCGACGCCCGGAAGAAGATCGAGGAACTGTCCACCCAGGCGTCGGCGTGCAAGAAGAACGCCGAGCGCCGCGAGGCGGCGGACAACAACGCCAAGACCGGCGAGGGCGAGGCCGGCGGCGTCACGGGAACCACGAAGACCTCCCTCACGTCCAAGGCCACACCGTCCCCGACGTCGAGCCCGTCGACGTCCCCCACCCCGACCCAGACCGCACCCACACCGTCGACCGGCCCCAGCCTCTCGGAGGAGGAGCAGGAGCTGGTCTCGCGGTGCGGTGAGCAGTAGGCAAGCCGCGAGGGGCCCACGCACACGATGAGCAGTACTACCAACACGTCGACGCAGCACACGTCCACGATCGGCGCGATCGGCGCTCCGAGCCGACGCAACACCGAGCTGGCGCTGCTGGCGTTCGCGGTCGTCATCCCGGTGTTCGCCTACGCCAACGTGGGTCTCGCCCTCAACGACAAGGTCCCGGCCGGACTGGCCGCCTATGGTCTCGGTTTCGGTCTACTGGCCGGCATCGGCCATGTCGTGGTCCGCAAGTTCGCGCCGTACGCGGACCCGCTGATGCTGCCGCTGGCAACGCTGCTGAACGGGCTGGGGCTGGTGGCCATCTGGCGCCTGGACCAGTCGGAGCGGCTGCAGCTCAGCCGCACGTACGTCGAGGCCTCTCCGCGGCAGCTGCTGTACTCCGCGCTGGGCGTCGCCCTGTTCATCATCGTGCTGATCTTCCTCAAGGACCACCGCGTCCTGCAGCGCTACACGTACATCTCCATGGCGGCCTCGCTCGTCCTGCTGATGCTGCCGCTCGTGCCCGGCCTCGGTCTGAACGTCTTCGGCGCGAAGATCTGGATCTCCATCGCCGGGTTCACGATTCAGCCCGGTGAGTTCGCGAAGATCGTCATCGCGGTCTTCTTCGCCGGCTACCTCATGGTCAAGAGAGACGCTCTGGCCCTCGCCAGCCGCCGCTTCATGGGCCTGTACCTGCCGCGTGGCCGCGACCTCGGTCCCATCCTGGTCGTCTGGGCGATGTCCATCCTGATCCTGGTCTTCGAGACGGACCTCGGTACGTCACTGCTGTTCTTCGGCATGTTCGTGATCATGCTGTACGTCGCCACCGAGCGCACGAGCTGGATCGTCTTCGGCCTGCTGATGTCCGCCGCCGGCGCCGTCGGCGTCGCCTCGTTCGAGATCCACGTGCAGCAGCGCGTCCAGGCCTGGCTCGACCCCATGGGCGAGTGGGAACTCTCCAAGACCACGCTCGGCCACTCCGCGCAGTCCATGGAGGCCCTGTGGGCCTTCGGCTCCGGCGGCACCCTCGGCACCGGCCTCGGCCAGGGCAACTCCGACCTCATCGGCTTCGCCGCCAACTCCGACTTCATCCTCGCCACATTCGGTGAGGAACTGGGCCTCGCCGGTGTCATGGCGATCCTGCTGCTCTACGGGCTGATCGTGGAGCGCGGCATCCGCACCGCGCTCGCGGCCCGCGACCCGTTCGGCAAGCTGCTGGCAGTCGGTCTTTCCGGCGCATTCGGCCTCCAGGTCTTCGTGGTGGCCGGCGGCGTCATGGGCCTGATCCCGCTGACCGGTATGACGCTGCCGTTCGTGGCGTACGGCGGTTCGTCCGTCATCGCCAACTGGGCGCTGATCGGCATCCTGCTGCGCATCAGCGACACCGCGCGCCGCCCGGCACCGTCGCCCGCCCCGAACCCCGACGCCGAGATGACCCAGGTGGTCCGACCGTGAACAAGCCCCTGCGCCGGATCGCGATCTTCTGCGGGCTCCTCATCCTCGCCCTGCTCATCCGCGACAACTGGATCCAGTACGTCCAGGCCGACTCCCTGAAGACGGACAGCAAGAACCGCCGGGTGGCCATCGAGCGCTACGGCACCCCGCGCGGCGACATCATCGTCGACGGCAAGGCGATCACCGGGTCCGTCGAGACCAAGGGCACCGACTACAAGTTCAAGCGCACCTGGAAGAACGGCGAGATGTGGGCGCCGGTCACCGGCTACTCCTCCCAAATCATCGGTGCCACCCAGCTGGAGAGCCTCGAGGACGGCATCCTCACCGGGAACGACGACCGGCTCTTCTTCCGGAACACGCTGGACATGATCACCGGCAAGAAGAAGGAGGGCGGCAGCGTCGTCACCACCCTCAACGCCGCCGCGCAGAAGGCGGCCTTCGAGGGCCTCGGTGACAAGAAGGGCGCCGTCGCCGCGATCGACCCCAAGACCGGCGCGATCCTCGCGCTGGCCTCCACGCCGTCGTACGACCCGTCGACCTTCGCCGGGATCAGCAGCAAGGACAGCAAGGCCTTCCAGAAGCTGGACAAGGACCCCGACAAGCCGATGCTGAACCGCGCGCTGCGCGAGACCTACCCGCCCGGCTCCACGTTCAAGGTGGTCACGGCCGCCGCAGCGCTTGAGAACGGCGCCGTCTCGGACATCGACGACAAGACGGACAGCCCGGAGCCGTACCAGCTGCCCGGCACGAGGACCGACCTCACCAACGAGCACGGGGTGTGCAAGAACGCCACGCTCCGCTACGCGCTGGAGCAGTCCTGCAACACGGTCTTCGGCAAGCTCTCCGACACCGTCCGCAACGACAAGATGCGTGAGCAGGCCGAGAAGTTCGGCTTCAACGAGAGCGAGCTGGACATCCCGGTCCGCGCCGCCGAAAGCGTGTACCCCGAGGACAACCGTCCGCAGAACGCCATGGCCGGCATCGGTCAGGCATCGAACCGCGCCACCCCGCTCCAGATGGCCATGGTCGCCTCCGCCGTCGCCAACGAGGGCAAGCTGATGAAGCCGTACATGGTCGACCAGTTGCGCGCCTCCAGCCTCGACATCATCGAAAAGCATGAGCCCGAGCAGCTCTCCCAGGCGGTCTCGGCGGAGACCGCCCAGAAGCTGCAGGACATGATGGAGACCGTCGTCAAGACCGGCACGGGCACCAGGGCGCAGATCCCGAACGTCACCGTCGGCGGCAAGACCGGTACCGCGCAGCACGGCCTGGACAACAAGGAGAAGCCGTACGCCTGGTTCATCTCGTACGCCAAGCTCAGCGACGGCAGCTCGCCGGTCGCGGTGGCCGTGGTCGTCGAGGACGGTGCGGCCGACCGCGGTGACATCTCCGGTGGTGGTCTCGCCGCCCCGATCGCGAAGAGCGTGATGCAGGCAGTGATCAACAGCAAGAAGTGACCCCGCTCACGTCGCCTTCGCAAAGGTGCACGTTGTGATACCGGTCCTGTATCGGGTGACGCGGTTGGCCAGGTCACAGAAGGCGAGCCGGGTACCGTATGCCCGGAGCACAGCCGCCGGACCACACATGGGTGCGGTCGGGACCGACGGAGAGGGCTGGTAGGAAGCTATGGAAGAGCCGCGTCGCCTCGGCGGCCGGTACGAGCTGGGCCAGGTGCTCGGCCGTGGTGGCATGGCGGAGGTCTACCTCGCGATGGACACCCGCCTCGGCCGCACCGTGGCGGTGAAGACGCTGCGAGCGGACCTCGCGCGCGACCCCACCTTCCAGGCCCGGTTCCGCCGGGAGGCCCAGTCGGCCGCCTCGCTCAACCACCCCGCGATCGTGGCGGTCTACGACACGGGCGAGGACTACATCGACGGGGTCTCGATCCCGTACATCGTCATGGAGTACGTCGAGGGCTCGACCCTCCGTGAGCTTCTTCACAGCGGCCGCAAGCTGCTGCCGGAGCGGGCCATGGAGATGACCATCGGCATCCTCCAGGGACTGGAGTACGCCCACCGCAACCAGATCGTCCACCGCGACATCAAGCCGGCCAACGTCATGCTGACGCGCAACGGCCAGGTCAAGGTGATGGACTTCGGCATCGCCCGCGCCATGGGCGACGCCGGTATGACGATGACGCAGACGTCCGCGGTCATCGGCACCGCCCAGTACCTCTCCCCGGAGCAGGCCAAGGGCGAGCAGGTGGACGCCCGCTCCGACCTGTACTCGACGGGCTGTCTGCTCTACGAGCTGCTGACGGTCCGCCCGCCGTTCGTGGGCGACTCCCCCGTGGCAGTCGCCTACCAGCACGTGCGGGAGGAACCGCAGCCCCCGAGCGTCTTCGATCCGGAGATCACGCCGGAGATGGACGCCATCGTCCTGCGTGCCCTGGTCAAGGACCCGGACTACCGCTACCAGTCCGCCGACGAGATGCGCGCCGACATCGAGGCCTGCCTCGACGGCCAGCCCGTCGCGGCCACGGCGGCCATGGGCTCGGTCGGCTACGGCGGCTACCCCGACGACCAGCCGACCACCGCCCTGCGCGCCGACGCCGGTGCCACGACGATGCTGCCACCGGTAGGCCCGGACGACGGCTACGGCTACGACGACCGCCAGGGCCGCCGCCGCCAGCAGAAGAAGAACAACACCTCGACGATCCTCCTGGTCGTCGCGGGTGTCCTGGTGCTGATCGGCGCGATCCTCATCGGACAGTGGATGTTCCCGGGCAACGATGCCTCCAACGACACCCTCAAGACGCCGTACTTCATCGGCCAGACCGAGGCGGAGGCCAAACAGGCGGCCGGCAACGTCGACCTCAAGGTGACGACATCCAAGGACGAGTGCGAGGACCAGGCGACGGGAAACGTCTGCCAACAGACACCCGCCGCCGACGACCCCATCAAGAAGGGCGAAACCGTCGCCCTGGTGATCTCTACGGGCGCTCCCAAGGTCAGCGTCCCCGATGTCCAGGGAGTCCAGTTCGACGAGGCCCAGGCCACGCTCGAGAAGAAGGGCTTCGAGGTCGACAGGAAGACGGAGGAGTCCGACCGCACCCCGGGCATCGTGATCGAGCAGGACCCGGCCAGCGGCAAGCTCGAGAAGGGCTCCACGGTCACGCTGACGGTCGCCAAGGCTCCGGAGAAGGAAACCGTCCCGGACGTCTCCCGGCAGGACTGTGAGCGCGCCAAGAACCAGATGGCGGCCAACAACCTCGTCGGCACCTGCACCGAGGTGGAGACCGACGACGACAGCCTGGTCGGCAAGGTCGTCGCGACCAGCCCTGAGGCGGGGACCGAGCTCAACAAGGGCGACACGGTCACCATCCAGATCGGCAAGAAGGCCGAGGAGCAGAAGGCCAAGGTCCCGAACGTCGTCGGCCGAACCGTGGGGGAGGCCAAGCAGATCCTGCAGCAGGCCGGCTTCACCAACATCCAGTTCGCAGGCGGCAGCGACCAGAGCGACACCGCGTTCGTCACCGACCAGGACCCGGACGGCGGCAACGACGCCGACCCGGCCCAGACGACGATCACCCTCGCTTCGGTCGGCTTCGGCGGTGGCAACAACGGCAACAACAACAATGGCGGGAACGACGGCGGCGGCTTCTTCGACTAGCGTCACCGGTTCCCGCGGCGAGGAATGATCCACGGCCTCGTTCCCGGACAACGAAGGAGCCCCCGGCACCCTCTACCGAGAGGGTGCCGGGGGCTCCTTCGTTGTCCTGATGTTTCACGTGAAACCGGATGTTTCACGTGAAACATGCCTACGACTGAAGCACCGACCACGCGCTAGCGCAGTTCCTTCGGCAGGGTGCGCTCCGCGTTCACCCGCTCCACGCGCTCCAGCTCGCCCCAGACGATGTACCGGTACCGGGAGGTGTATACGGGCGTGCATGTGGTGAGGGTGATGTACTTGCCGGCCTTCTTCCTGCCGGACTCCTTGGGGATGTTCGAGAGGACCTTGACGTTGTACTTCGAGGTCTCGGTGAGGGTGTCGTAGACCTTGTAGACGTACCAGTTGTCACGGGTCTCGAAGACGATCGAGTCGCCCTTCTCGAGCTTGTCGATGTTGTGGAACTTGGCGCCGTGGCCGTCGCGGTGGGCGGCGAGGGTGAAGTTGCCGTCCTTGTCGGAGGTGGGGAGCGTCGCCTTGACCGGGTCGGTGTAGTAGCCGGCGACACCGCCGTTGAGGACCTTGGTGGAGGTGCCCTTCTTCACCAGGACCTCGCCGTTGTCCATGGCGGGCACGTGGAGGAAGCCGATGCCGTCCTTGGTGTCCAGGGCACCCGGGCTGTCGTCGGCCGCCGCCCAGTTGTCGCGGACCCCCTGCGCTTCCTTGTCCGCCTCACGGTCGGCGAGGACGTTGGTCCACCACAGCGAGTAGACGACGAACAGACCGAGCAACAGGCCTGCGGTGATGAGGAGTTCACCGAAGACACTGACCGCCATGGCGATCCGGCCCGTGCCACGGCGTCGCGGCGCGGTCTCGGACGTGTCCGTCTTCTCTTCGGTGTCCTCGGTGGTCACTGCCACAGTTTCTTCCGCCCTTGGTCGAGCCCCTACTGGACGAGCGCGTCGGGCTTCCCCTCACTGCGCGGCCGTTCCTCCACCATCTTGCCCCACACGATCATGCGGTACTTGCTCGTGAACTCGGGCGTGCAGGTGGTCAGCGTGATGTAGCGGCCCGGCTGTGTGAAGCTGGACCCCGGCGGTACGGGATTCAGCACACTGACGTTGGACGGAGGCGTCACCGGCAGGATCGCGGCCATGTCATAGACGTAGTACGTGTTCTGCGTCTCCACGACGATCGGATCGCCGGGCTTGAGCCGGTTGATGTACCGGAACGGTTCACCATGGGTGTTGCGGTGACCCGCGACACCGAAGTTGCCCGTCTTGTCCTCGGGCATCGCCGTCTGGTCGTAGTGCCCGACCATGCCGCGGTCCAGCACCGTCGGCTTGTGGATGCCCTCGGCGATGGGCACGACGACGTCCAGCTTGGGAATGTGCAGGATGGCGAAGCCCTGCCCCGGCTCGAACGCGCCCGGCGCCCGCTTGCCGTTCTTCCACTCCTCCTGCAGGCTCGTCGCCTCCCTGCCCGCCTGCTGGTGGGCCCGGATGTTCGACCACCAGAGCTGGTACGTGACGAACAGCAGCATCACCACACCGGTGGTGATGAACACCTCGCCGATGACCCGGCTCGCGATCACGCCGACGCTGGGCTTCTGCGCCCGGGCCGCCCGCCGTGCCTCGATCCGGGAGAGGGGTGCCGAGGTCGACGCCTCACCGGCCGTGGCTAAGGGCTTCTCGGGCTCCTGAGAGCCTCTGGAGGCCGCGTGGGCGCCCTGGGAGCCTCCATGCCTCCCGTGCCGTCTCGCGGCCTTACGACGGGCCGCACGGCCCACGGTGACGGCGGAGGGAGGTATCGCATCGGCCGCGGCGGCTGTGCGCCGAGCCTCCTCGACCCGGAGCGCCACGGTCTCCTCGTCGATGGGAGGGTGTTCCTGAGCGGTGTCGGTCCACATCCCCTCGGCTACGGTCGCCGTTCCGTACGCCTCGGACAGGCCGTCGTACGACGCCTGGGCACGCGGCTGATGGCCTTCGTACGGTTCGTAGGAGGGCTCCGGGTACGGCTGGTGCTGCCCGTACCAGTCACCCTGGGCGTGGTCCGGGAGCTGCTGGGCCTCTCGGACGGCCCACTGCTGCTGGGGCTCGGCCGTGGCGGCGTACGGCACCCCGGACGGGAAGGCCTCCGCCTCGAACGACTCGGCGCCCCCGTACGCGGCCTCGCCGCCGTAGGGGGCACTCTCGCGCTCGGGGCGCAGGGCCGTCACGCCGTAGCCCTGCCCACCACGGGGGCCAGCCCGGTCGACCTGGCCACGGCCCCTTGGTCGCCGCATTCGGTCAGCCAGTTGGCGAGCATGCGGTGGCCGTGCTCCGTGAGCACCGACTCGGGGTGGAACTGCACACCCTCCACGGGCAGTTCACGGTGCCTGAGACCCATGATGATCCCGTCGTGGGTGCGCGCCGTGACCTCCAGCTCGGCCGGTACGGTCGCTGGCTCGGCGGCCAGGGAGTGGTAGCGGGTCGCCGTGAAGGGGGTCGGCAGGCCCGCGAAGACCCCCTTGCCCTCGTGCTCCACCAGCGACGTCTTGCCGTGCAGCAGCTCGGGCGCACGGTCCACGACACCGCCGTACGCCACCTGCATGGACTGCATGCCGAGGCAGACGCCGAAGACGGGGACGCCGGTCGCGGCACAGTGGCGGACCATGTCGACGCACACGCCGGCCTCCTCGGGGGTGCCGGGTCCGGGGGACAGGAGCACGCCGTCGAAGCCGTCCTGGGCGTGCGAGGTCGTCACCGCGTCGTTGCGCAGCACCTCGCACTCGGCGCCCAGCTGGTACAGGTACTGGACCAGGTTGAAGACGAAGCTGTCGTAGTTGTCGACGACGAGGACCCGGGCGGGTCGGGCGGCACTCACTGGTCGTTCACCGTCACATCGTTGAAGGGCAGCAGGGGCTCCGCCCAGGGAAAGACGTACTGGAAGAGGGCATAGACGACGGCCAGGGTCAGCACGACGGAAATCAACGCCTTCACCCATACGTTGCCCGGCAGATGTCGCCAGATCCAGCCGTACATGCCGTCCCTTCCTTCACACCACGGCACCGGTCTCACGCCGTACCGCCACCAGACTAACGGCGTAGTGCCTCCGGTTTCCCGGCCTCCACAGGCTGTGTGGATTCCAGATGCCCCCAGACGATCAACCGATGGCTGTGTCCCCACTCCGGGTCGCATGTCGTCAACGTCAGATAGCGGCCCGCGCGTGTGTACCCCGATTTCTTCGGCACGGGGTCGATGACCTGGACGTCCGTGGGCAATGTCCGGTGAGGTCCCTTGTCGATGACGTACGTGAACCAGGTCGCTCCGTCGCTCAGGACGACCGCGTCGCCGGGGCGCAGCTCGGGAAAATCTTTGAAGGGATCACCGTAGGTACGGCGATGGCCGGCCACCGCGAAGTTCCCCTTCTGCCCCAGCTGCGCGGTGTTCGCATAGTGACCGAGCCCTTTTTTGAGAGTGCCCGTCTTTGTGCCTTCGAGGACAGGCTTGCTCCACGTGAGACCAAGGCGCGGGACGTACATGAGGGCGAAGGGCTCGGCGTCCTCGTACGGGGCGGGCGGCTCGGGAGCCGCCGAGGCGCCCGGGGCGAACGTGGGCCGCGTCGGCTGCTGCGCCCACCGGTCCTGGAGGATCTCGACCTGGTGGTCCATCTCGGTGTCGGCCTTCACACCGGTCCAGAACAGCACGTAGACGACGAAGAGCACGATCAGGGTACCGACGGTGATGCAGAGTTCGCTGACGGTCCTGACGATCACGCGCACCGACACGGGCCCCCCGGCTGCCGTTACTCCACGGGCTTCGCGTACTTCAGATCCACTGTGCCCGAGTAGCCGGGAAGAGTCACCGGCCCGTCCTCGGTGACTTTCCACCCCAGCCCGTAGACATTGACGTACACCATGTAGTTCTGGATGGCCTCGCTCGCGGCGAGCGCCCTCTGGAGCTTCTCCGGGTCCCCGACCGCCTGGATCTTGTACGGGGGTGAGTAGACGCGGCCCTGGAGGATCAGGGTGTTGCCGACGCAGCGCACGGCGCTGGTGGAGATCAGTCGCTGGTCCATGACCTTGATGCCCTGGGCGCCGCCGAGCCACAGGGCGTTCACCACGGCCTGCAGGTCCTGCTGGTGGATGACCAGGTAATCGGGCTGAGGTTCGGGGTAGCCGGGCAGCTTGGCGGTGGCGTCCGGCGGGGCGTCGTCGAGGGTGACGGTGAGAGCCTCGCCCTTGAGCTTCTGGGTGCCGGCGTTCTTCTCCAGCGCCTTGAGCCGGGCGTCCTCGGCATCGGTGCTGCCGTCGTCCCGTTCGGCGAGGGCCTCGACGTCGTCCCGGAGCACCGCGTTGGACTCGTCGAGTTGTCCGTTCTTGTGGCTGCGTTCCTGGATCAGGTCGGAGAGTCTGAGCAGCGAGGCGTCCGTCCGGATGTTGGTGCCCTTGGCCGTGTCGAAGCTGGTGAAGAAGATCAGCCCGGCGAGGGCGAAGACTCCGACGGTGAGCACACGCACGGGCCGGAAGCCGCCTCGGGAGGAGGCGTCGCCGTTCCCGGCGGCGTCGGTGCCTGTCCCGGAGGAGTCGGTGGCACCGTCCTCCAGGGGGGTGCCGGAACCAGCCTCGGGGGAGTCGGCTGAATTGCTCAACGTACCCTTATCTCCTTAGGCGCCGCGGAAGCACTACGCTAACGGACGCCCGGGGGAGCATTCAGTGTCCCCTTGTACGCTGCCCCGGAGCCCGCCACAGTTCCCTGCGCGGCCACGCAGCGCATCGACAGGAGAGACCCTCGTGCCGAAGTCACGTATCCGCAAGAAGGCCGACTACACGCCGCCGCCGTCCAAGCAGGCCACGAATATCAAGCTGAACAGCAGCGGCTGGGTGGCTCCCGTCATGCTGGCCATGTTCCTCATCGGACTGGCATGGATCGTCGTCTTCTATGTGACCGACGGCTCGTTGCCGATCGACTCTCTCGGCAACTGGAACATCGTGGTCGGCTTCGGCTTCATCGCCGCGGGATTCGGCGTCTCGACCCAGTGGAAGTAGCGGTCTCCGCTCGGTGGAAGCAGCTCTGACCAGAGCTATCCACGGAGTTATCCACAGGCGTTTTCCACAGTGGGGAAAAAGAACGACGATCTGTGGATAACTCACTGGACGTTGACGCCGGTATGACTGCCCCATCACCAGCCGCAAGCATGTTCGCCCCCTGCCTGACCTGCACAAACGCAGGTCAGCGACAGGGGGCACACATGTTCCCGCACCCTATGCACAAGATCCGCCACGGTCTGTGGACAACAGTGCCGCACCGATGCCGAACGGGTGCCTGACCTGTGACGGACCGGAGTCATCTCAGGTCAGCTGGGTGGTCCTGATCAGTGTCATGATCACCACGGCGATCAGGACAAGGGCACACACCCCGTACTGGATCAGCGCCCGGCGCTCCCGGGGTGCGTGCACCATCGCATAACCGATCACGACGCCGCCCACGAGCCCGCCCACATGCGCCTGCCAGGAGATGTTGAACATCGGGCTGAAGGTGAAGATCAAGTTGATCACCAGCAGGATGATCAGCGGGCGCATGTCGTACTTGAGGCGGCGCATGAGCACGCCGGTCGCACCGAAGAGGCCGAAGATGGCGCCGGACGCACCGAGCGAGTGTTGATCGGGCGCGGCCAGCAGGTAGGTGAGCACGCTCCCGGCGAGACCGGAGACGAAGTAGAGCGTCAGATAACGGGCACGGCCGAGGGCCGCTTCCAGCGGACCGCCGATCCACCACAGGCTGAGCATGTTGAACAGGATGTGGGTGACGCCGATGTGCAGGAACATCGATGTCAGCAGCCGGTACCACTGACCCTCGGCGACGCCCTGGAGCGAGGAACCCAGTCCCGGAACCCAGTCCTGGCCGATCAGGTCGAACCGGTCGGTGAAGCGGTCACCCGCCTGCATCTGCACCAGGAAGAGGAACAGGTTCACGCCGATCAGGATCTTGGTGAGGAGGCGGGGATCAGCGGTGACCGTGCCGCCCGCGACAGTGCGCGGGGCGGAGGCGGACGGCGCGTGGCCCGTGCCGGAGCCACCGCGGACGCACTCGGGGCACTGGAAGCCCACGGAGGCGCTCACCATGCACTCGGGGCAGATGGGGCGCTCGCAGCGGGTACAGCTGATACCGGTCTCGCGGTCCTGGTGTCGGTAGCAGGTGGGCAGGCTCCGCGCGTCCGGCGAACTGCTCGGCACCTGGTCCATGGGGTCCCCTCCGTCTCGAGTGTGGAACCAATCGCCCCGCCCATCCTTACGGATGAGCGGGGCGATTGGTTCCCTTCGGGACCTTGTGGAACCTTTCGGGTCCGTGGGGAGCCAGGCACGCTCAGCCCTGGCGGTGAACCCCGAGAGCTCAGCCCTGGCGGGTCTCGACGACGACCGACTCGATCACGACGTCGTTGACCGGCCGGTCGGTGCGCGGGTTGGTCTGGATGGCCGCGATGGCGTCCACGACCTTCTGGCTGCCCGCGTCGACGACCTCACCGAAAATGGTGTGCTTGCGGGTCAGCCACGCCGTCGGGGCGACGGTGATGAAGAACTGCGAGCCGTTGGTGCCCGGACCCGCGTTGGCCATGGCCAGGAGGTAGGGCTTGTCGAAGGCGAGGTCCGGGTGGAACTCGTCCGCGAACTGGTAGCCGGGACCGCCGGTACCGTTGCCCAGCGGGTCACCGCCCTGGATCATGAATCCACTGATCACCCGGTGGAAGACTGTGCCGTCGTAGAGCTTGTCCGTGGACTTCTGGCCGGTGGCCGGGTTGGTCCACTCACGCTCGCCCTGGGCGAGCTCGACGAAGTTACGGACCGTCTTGGGCGCGTGGTTCGGCAGCAGCCGCACCTCGATGTCGCCGTGGTTGGTCTTCAGGGTGGCGTACAGCTGCTCAGCCACGATCTGCCTTCCGTTGTCCTCTGTGACTCCCCCGATCCTCGCACGGACCACGCTGTCCGTCCCCCGACGCCCACGCTCTTGTACGACAGGTGCGCGGAAAACCGGTCGAGTACCCCCGGTATCGGAGCGCTTCGCGACGATCCGTGGCATTGTCGGCACTGTCGTGGACAAGTTCCCGTTGCCCCCGATTCATCCTCTCTTGCACGTGATCGGTTCATGACCGGCTCCTGCTCGATGATCGGCCGGAGCCGGTGCCCATGACCCGGATGCCCGCCCGCACATGCCCCGGAGCGCTCCGGGAGGCATGATCCCCAAAAGGGTGGAAAGTCGAATTACCGTACGCCACCGAGGAGGAGGATCCCGTGACCCGCATCGACAGCGTGCGCGCCGCGACCGGCTCGGCGAAGGACAGCGTGCTGCACGCCGCGGAAGTGGTGGCGCCCTACGCCGACACGGCCAAGGACAAGGCCTCGCACTACGCGCACGAGGCACGTGTACGACTCGCGCCGAAAGTGTCGCAGGCCGCGGAACAGGCACGCGTCCAGTACGGCGCCCATGTCGTCCCGCGCTTGGAGCAGGCACGCACGCATGTACCGCCGAAGGTCGACCACGCGGCCCACGAAGCCGCAGTCCGCACCCGTAAGGCGGCCCGCCAGGCCGCCGACTACTCCCGTCCACGCATCGAACAGGCCGTGGCCGCCGCAGGTCCTGTCCGTGACGAGGCCACCGCCCGCAGTGCCGCGGCGCTGGCCGCACTGCGCGGGCAGGTCTCGCCCCAGCAGATCCAGAAGCTGGTTCGCAGGCAGCAGCGCCGCGCGAAGGCCGGCCGCGCCTTCAAGGGGCTGGCCGCAATGGGCGTCCTGGCCGGCGGTGCCTTCGCCGCCTGGAAGTGGTGGGACAAGCAGGCCAACCCTGACTGGCTGGTCGAGCCCCCCGCCGCAACCGAGGTCTCCGAACCCGGCCATCTGTCCTCCGTCGACGGCAGCGGCCAGTCCGTGCTCGATCCGGAGGTCCAGGCCAAGCAGGCGGAGGAGGAGGCAGCAGCCGACCGCGACGACCGTCCCTGAGGTTTGGCAGCCGAGAGATTTGTCCTCACGGAGCCGAGCCGTGCCAGGGCGTGTTCCCCCTGGGCCGTCGCTGCCCGAGGGGGCCTTCGCCAGGACATCTCACCAACAGCCCTGTGGGGCAGAAGACTTGAAGATCTTCTGCCCCACAGGGCTGTTTCACGTGAAACTCTCCCCGTTCCGAACCACGGGCGGCCAGCGATCGGAATGTATTGATCCGGTTGCGAAGGGTGATCTACACATTCAGGGCTCAGCTGCGTGATCCAGGCCACCTGTTTCGCATGTGCGCACGTCGACACGTGCCACCACCCGTCACCCCGCGCCAACGGCCATTTTCGCAGGGAGCGCACAGATAGCGATCGCGACGGGAAGGACCCGAGAGCTCTTCTACGACCCAGCCTCGACAGGACAAGAAAAGGGCCGGGCCGGATGTCCTACGACATCCGGCCCGGCCGATCCGCTGTGGAGCCTAGGGGAGTCGAACCCCTGACATCTGCCATGCAAAGACAGCGCTCTACCAACTGAGCTAAGGCCCCGGAAGGGAAGCGTCCACCCGGAGGAACGACCGCCGAGGGGCTTCGCAGACCAGAGTACCGGGTCACCCCCGGGATCTCGCAAAAAGATTGGGGGTCCCCGTGAACGACCACTCTCCGTAAGATGCTCGTCGTGGTTCGCTACAGCGAACCACGGTATTTGGGGAAGCGATGGGGAGACGCAATGGACACCGCACAGCAGGAAGCGACCGCAAGAGCCCGGGAGCTGCAGCGGAACTGGTACGGAGAGCCGTTGGGGGCGCTCTTCCGTAGGCTCATCGAGGACCTGGGCCTCAACCAGGCCCGGCTCGCGGGGGTGCTGGGTCTGTCCGCACCGATGCTGTCGCAGCTGATGAGCGGTCAGCGTGCCAAGATCGGCAACCCGGCGGTGGTCCAGCGGGTGCAGCTGCTGCAGGACCTGGCCGGGCAGGTCGCGGACGGCAGCGTGAGCGCCGCCGAGGCGACCGAGCGCATGGACGAGATCAAGAAGTCACAGGGGGGATCTGTGCTCACCAACACCACGCAGTCGACGACGAGTTCGGGAGCGCCCACGGTCAAGCGGGTGGTCCGCGAGATCCAGTCGCTGCTGCGCTCGGTGGCGGCGGCGGGCGACATCATCGAGGCGGCGGACACCCTCGCCCCCACCCACCCGGAACTGGCAGAGTTCCTCCGGGTGTACGGCGCGGGCCGCACCTCCGACGCGGTGGCGCACTACCAGTCCCACCAGAACTGAGCTCAAGGCCCGGTCCCCGAAAGGGGGTTCGGCGACCGGGCCGAGGCAAAGCGGGGGACAAGGGGTCTGTAGGCCCCTCGTGAGCCACGCGGCGTGGACGTAGGCTCCAGAAGAGCCGAGAACGGGTAGCGGAACAGAACGGGACATCGGAGGGACAGAGCCGAAACAAGCTCCGAGGAAAGCCGGGCACGGGCAAGCCGGCTCCGCAGAGGGCGACGCGAGCGTCGTGTCCTCCGCGACAGACAGCCAAGGGGGGAGCCGAAGGGGGAACGACGCACAACCATGGGTGAGGTCTTCGCCGGCCGGTACGAACTGGTCGACCCGATCGGGCGCGGGGGAGTCGGCGCGGTCTGGCGCACCTGGGACCACCGCCGCCGCCGTTATGTGGCCGCCAAGGTACTGCAACAGCGCGACGCGCACGCCCTGCTGCGCTTCGTCCGCGAGCAGGCCGTACGGATCGACCATCCCCATGTGCTCGCGCCCGCCAGTTGGGCCGCCGACGACGACAAAGTCCTGTTCACCATGGACCTGGTCGCGGGGGGCTCCCTGGTCAACCTCGTCAACGACTACGGCCCCCTCCCGCCCGCCTATGTCTGCGCTCTGCTCGACCAGTTGTTGTCCGGCCTCGCCGCCGTGCACGCGGAGGGTGTCATCCACCGTGACATCAAGCCCGCCAACGTGCTGCTGGAGGCCACCGGCACAGCCCGACCCCGCCTGCGCCTGTCCGACTTCGGCATCGCCATGCGCCTGGGTGAGCCCCGGCTGACCGAGACCAACTACGTGGTGGGAACACCGGGTTACTTCGCCCCCGAGCAGATGCTGGGCGCCGACCCCGACTTCCCGGCCGACCTCTTCGCGGTGGGCCTCGTCGCCCTCTACCTGCTGGAGGGCGCCAAACCCGACGCGAAGGCCCTCATCGAGCACTTCGCCGCCCACGGCACTCCCAAGGCCCCGCGAGGCATACCGGAACCTCTGTGGCAGGTCATCGCCACGCTGCTCCAGCCCGACCCCGACTCCCGGTTCCGCACCGCCACCGGCGCCCGCAAGGCCCTTGCCGCAGCCGTGGAGCTTCTGCCCGAGCCGGGCCCCGACGACGAGTTGGTGGACGTCTTCGACCAACTCGGTCCGCTCCCCAAGGGGTTCGGTCCTCAAGGCCCACTGCAGCAAGCATCGGGGCTGGACAAGACCGGCACGAACACCGGCGGCACGTCCTCGTCGACTCCCCGCCCCGGAACGGGCTCTTCTCCCGGCTCGTCTGGCGGGCCGTCCTCCGCATCGCCGTCGCTCCCTCCCGCCCCCTCGCCTCCCGCCTCCCCACCACCCGCCGGATCACCGCCCTCTTCCTCGGTGCCCTCGTCCCTGTCCTTCTCGCCCTCGGTCTCGGCCTCACCATCAGCCTCGGGTCCGGCGGTGGGAGGCGTCCCGGCATCCGGTGCGGACGCGACACCGCCGCCGCCCCACGATCCGCCGTCGTACAGCCCGCCGCCCCAGGACGCACCACAAACCGGCACAGGCACCGCTACACCGCGGCCCGGCACAAACACCACCCCACCGGCACCGAGCACTGGCGCGATGCCCCAGCCCCCTTACACGGGCTCCATATCCCCGCCGCCCATGCCCACCACTGCACCGGCCCAGACCGGCCCGTCGAGCTCAGGCACAAGCACGGGCACGAGGACCGGTATCGACGCTGGGCAATGGGCCCAGGATTCCGGCTCTCTGCCTGCCGCGTCCTCGGCATCTTCGGCGCACACCGGTCGCGTATCGCCCGAGTCGCCCCCGGCCGCCGTACCGCCGCGTCCCGAGCGCGACCCCGTACCACCGCAGCCGTCCACCATGTCGGACACCGGCAGCTTCCATCTGCCACCGCCCGAGGTGCTCGCCGCCCACTCGCTCACGCGCCAGACCCAGCAGCACGCCCCCGGCCACCCACAGCACCAGCCCGAGCAGCAGGTCACTCCCCCTGCGGCGACGCCCGTCCGCGCCGTCCCGGCTTCGCATCCCGAACCCTCGCATGTGTCCTCCCCCCAGCCGCATCCGCCGCTGGACCTCTCGCAGGTCCCGACCCCGGCGATGCAGCAGCACGCGTACGCCTCTACTGGTTCATACACCGCTCGCCCCACGCAGGTTCCCCGTCGGTCGAGAGCACTTCCGCGGCGCCGTCCGGGGCCGCCGGCCAAGGTGGCCGTGCCGATGCTGCTAGTCGCCCTGGTCTGCTTCGCCGTGGGATTCTGGGCGCTGGGCCAGCTCTGAGCCCGGCGGACGACGCCACCGCCAAGTCGCGGCCGCCGACAGCACGGCCCGTTCTGCCGATCCTCGCCCCTCACGGCCGACGACGGCACAGGCCAGACAGGCCTCCAGCTCGGCCCGGCCCCCAGCCACTCCCCTCACCGCCCCCGTGACGCCCCATGCCGCCCTCGTGGCGCCGTGCCCGCCCCGGACAGCTCCGGCCCCGCTTCGCCGGACGCACGCCTGCGCGCCACGAGTGTCCACACCACCAGCACCAGGACCAGCAGGGTCCCCATGCCGATACCGCCCGCCGCGACGGCGGTCATGGCGAGACGCCGGTCGTCGGCACCCGAGGTGCTCCCCGAGCCCTCTCCGCTCCCGGAGGTCCCCTCGTCCCCTCCGCTGCCGCCGCCGTCCACGGCACCGTCCAGTGTGTCCCCCGTCGCCCCGTTCTCCGCGGCCTCCTCGTCCCCCTCGGTGACCTCGAAGACCCCGCGTGGCTCGGCGGTGCCCAGATATCCCGGACCGGCCCCGGCCTCACCGTCCAGCCGCACCCTCAGAGTCAGTCCGAGAGGTTCCTCGCCGTACCGGTCGGCGACCGACGTCCCGAGATGCACCACCAGGTAGTACCAGCCCGCGAACCGCATCCCGTTCACTTCGTCGTCGCGGGAGAAACGGTTCTCGTACGCGACGGGCGGGAGAGGCCCCAGGGCGGCGGACCGCTGCGTGCCGCCGTAGTTGGCGGTCCTGTCGTCGACGAGGCCGCGTACGGGGTTGTAGAGGGACACGACGAAGGCGTTCCCCACATGGCCGTCGCCGTCGGTCGTGCTGCCCAGCTCCGCAGTGGCGTGGAACTGCTGCCCCCAGCCGACGGGCACCTTGTAGAACAGCGTCTCCCCGGCCCTGATCCCGGCCTCGTCCTGCCAGACGCCCTGCGCCACAGGGCTCGCCGCGGCGAAGCCGCTGCCACCGCGGCGATGCTCGGGCTCCCCGGACAGCCCCTCGGGGGACGCGGAATTCCAGCCCTCGGGCGCATGCGTCGAGCCCCCCTTCTTCACCAGAGGCTCCGACACGACCCCGAGCTCCAGTCCCCACTCCTCCGACGAGGTTTCCCCAGCGGATCCCGACGTCGAGCCGGAAGCCGAACCCGTACCACTCGTCCCCGTACCACTCGCACCGGTGCCACTCGCACCGGTGCCACTCGCACCCGTACTCGTTCCCACGGCCGCACCGACCCGTTCGACGACGAGGTAGTACACCCCGGCCGCCTGGCACATGTACTCGTCGCTGCCGATCTCACGCGAGGCCCAGGCGGTGACGGGGTGGGCACTGCGGGTGGAGCCGAAGCGGGCGGTGTCGGAGGAGCACTGGTGCGCGTCGGCGTCCTGCAGCGACACCCTGACGCCGTCCGAGGACGCGGCATCCGAACCCGCCTCCGGTACGGCCGTGGCCGACACGTACGCGTCGGATGCGGCGTCGAGGTGGAGGCGGTAGTAAAGCTTCCCGTCCGGGCCGATGGTGCTCCGGTACGTCTTGCCTGCTACCAGCCGCACGGCTCCCGTACTGCTCGCGGCGCCCGCAACCGTGGTCGCGTCCTCGGCGTAGGAATACGGAGTGGGCTTCTCGGCCGCCGCGACGGGGGCGGACAGCGTCGTCATCGCCCACAGGGCCGCTCCCACGGCTGTCGCAGCTCGCCACCAGACCGTGCGCCGCCCCATCCCGCGCCACCCCTCGTCGTAGCCCCGAAGTCGCGGCCCTAAGTCGAAGCCCGCAGTCGAAGCCCGGAAAGGGCTTCGGCCGTCGGTGCCCGGACCGAGCCGACACCGTGATCCGACACCAGTCGTAACAGGTGCGCCTGAGCCCACCGTCGCCTGATCCAACCGTCGTGTTCCGCAGCCCCAGCCCACAGGTCGTGGCGACGAACGCGCCCATCCTGCCGGGACTTGGGCGTCGATGCCCGCTCGCTTACGGATGAGCGGCCGAAAACGACCTCTACGCCGACCGCTGTTCCGCAGCCGCGAACGCGGCCTTCACCGCAGCGAAGCCAAGCCCCGCGCGATGGACGTACATGCCCGGGCCGCCACACCCGAGCGACACAAAACCCCGACCGCTGGTGCGGCCGGGGTCTGCTCCGAGACTGATGTCGACGTTCACGAACCCGTGGGCACGGAGTCAGTCGCCTCCGTCCACAGATCCTGCTCGGCGCGATCCGCCTGGATCTGGCGGTACACGAGGAGCCCGCCGATGGCGGCCAGTGCGACCAGGAGAAGCTTCTTCACCGCGCGACCTCGTCTTTCCTTGACGTAGGGGACCTCTGGCGCCCGACTATACACACCGACCGATACCGATCGGTGACCTGTGTCGGCCCCTCAACTCCCGTCGGGAGTCCCCCAGTAGAACCGGATGTAACTGTTCCGATCGCAGGCTCATCACACAGGTCCATCACATCTCGCACACCTCGACGGACCCCGCGAGCCTCACGCCACCTCCTTCCGGCCCGCTCCCCAGGGCTTTCGACGGTCCTTGCACCCATCCGGGTGGTGTTCATCTGACGATCAAAGCGCCATGGGCGTCGGTCCACGATTTCGGAGCCCACATACACATCATGAGGAAAGTACGCAAATCGCCCAACCCGAAAGTGAGGGGCCATGGCCCAGAACAAGGTCATGAAGCTGTGGACCGCCATCGTCACCGCCTTCCTCGCGCTGTGCACGGCGCTCGGACTCGTCACGACCACGGCCTCCGCCGCGGTACCGCAGACCGGCACCTTCCACAACTGCGCGGTCCTCACGACGATGCCGGCGATGTCCCTCCCGGGCCGCCCCCACGACCGGGCCCTGCCCCCCACGATGAAGCAACGCATCCGGGCCGAGGCCCATGGCTCCTCCCCCTCATGCCGCCACCGCACGGCCTTGGACACGGCCACAGACAGGGCCGCCGCCATGCATCTCACCAGCCAGGCAACCGCTCCGGACACATCCCGCCCGCATGCCGAGCGTCCCGTCGCACCTCTCCAGCGCTGATCCCGGCATCGAAGAACAACCACACAGAACAACCGCACAACGGCGATCTTGCGTACGACGCCTGAGGACAACCGGCAGCCAGCAACCGAACAGACAACCCACAATCGACAACCGTGAGTGACGAAGACCCTCGGCCGACATCCGGCCGAGGGTCTTCGTGTGGGAGGGATCGGGCAAACCTGTCCGGGGCCGAGCGTGGCCGGCCTCGATCGACGGCGCTGGGCTCGCGACCGGAACCCTTACCGAGGGTGTCGAGGTCCCGCTACCGAGGGTGTCGAGGTCCCGCCCGAACTGGCTGGTGCAGGGGGGCGCGGTGGCGCGCCCCCGGTGGCGCGTGCCGTCGTCCTCGATGATGTCCAGCGGCACTTCCCGACCACGTCAAAGGCCCCCGACCGTGACCGGTCGGAGGCCTTATCGCTGGTGGGGCTAACAGGATTTGAACCTGTGGCCTCATCCTTATCAGGGATGCGCTCTAACCAACTGAGCTATAGCCCCGCCGCGCTCTGCGGTGTGTGTCCCGCGCGCTGACTCCTGAAGATTAGCGCACGACGTGGGCAGTCCCAAAATCGATACCCCGGGGAGGCCCGCCCCATGGTGCGGCACCTCATGGGGGACGGGTTCGAGCCGTCCCCGCAGGCCCCCTCCACGCGAACCCGGCGGTTACTCGTCCTCGGCCAACGTCAGCTCGACGCCGCCCACGAAGCCCGCGGAGAGGTTGTAGATGAAGGCGCCGAGGGTGGCGAGGGCGGTAGCGAGGACGACGTCGATGACCGCGATGATCGTGGTGAAGATCAGGACGTTGGGCAGCGACAGGAACGCCTGCAGATCGAACCCGTTGGACTCGTTCGAACCGGTGGCCTCGGAGATGGTGGCGCCGACCGAGGAGAAGACACCCATCGCGTTCATGACCATCCACAGCACCGCGGCCGCGACGACGGTGCAGATACCGAGGGCGATGGAGAGCAGGAAGCTGACCTTCATCACGGACCACGGATCAGCCTTGGCCACCCGCAGCCGCGCCTTGCGCGTACGAGGCGTCGTACGCGCCCCCGGACGCGGCTTACGGGACGTGCCCTCCGGCGCCGGCGGGTACGCCTGCGGCGGATGGTACGGCCCCGCCTGCTGCTGCGACTGACGCTCCCCGGGCAGCGCCGAACCGCCGGCCCGCGCCGGGGTCTGGGGCTGCGCCGAGGTCGGACGGGCGGCCCCGGCCGCAGCCGCAGCCGCGGCCGAGCCGCCGGCCGCGGGCGGCTGGGTCTGCGGACCTCGGGTGTCCGTCACAGTTCCCCCCTGGGATCCTGGCTTGTCCGTCGAGGGCGACGCCGAGTCGGTCGTACTCGGCTTGATCGCCTTGAGCTGGGTCGTGTGCGTGTCCATCGCACGCGCGGCGGAGCCACGGCCGCCGCCGTCCGCTTCCGACTCGGTCGAAGTGCCGGCCGAAGTACCGGACGATCCGGCGCCCGTGGCTCCGCTCACGCTGACTCACTCCTCGTGCTACTCGGACGAGGGCGCCTCACCCTCGTCCGTACCGACCGTCGCGGCGCTCTCAGCGGTCTCGTCGACGGCGTCTTCGCCGTCGACCTCCTCCGCCTCGCGCCCCGCCTCGGCGTTACGGGCGATGCCGACCACGGCATCGCGCTTGCCCAGGTTGATCAGTTGGACGCCCATGGTGTCACGGCCGGTTTCCCTGATCTCATTGACTCGCGTACGAATCACACCGCCCGACAACGTGATGGCGAGGATCTCGTCGGTCTCCTCGACCACCAGCGCGCCGACGAGCGAACCGCGGTCTTCGACGATCTTGGCGGCCTTGATACCGAGGCCACCGCGACCCTGGACGCGGTACTCGTCGACGGCGGTCCGCTTCGCGTACCCGCCGTCTGTGGCAGTGAACACGAACGTACCGGGTCGAACAACATTCATCGAGAGCAGCTCGTCCCCCTCACGGAAACTCATGCCCTTGACACCCGAGGTCGCACGGCCCATGGGCCGCAGTGCCTCGTCCGTCGCCGTGAAGCGGATCGACTGAGCCTTCTTGCTGATCAGAAGGATGTCATCCTCCGCCGATACGAGTTCGGCTCCGATCAGTTCGTCATCAGAACCGTCCTCCTTCTCACGGAGGTTGATCGCGATGACACCGCCGGAGCGGGGCGAATCGTAATCCTTCAGAGGCGTCTTCTTCACAAGTCCGCCCTTGGTGGCGAGCACCAGATAGGGCGTGGCCTCGTAATCGCGGATCGCCAGGATCTCGGCGATCGCCTCGTCCGGCTGGAAGGCCAGCAGGTTGGCGACGTGCTGTCCACGCGCGTCACGCCCGGCGTCCGGGAGCTCGTAGGCCTTGGCCCGGTAGACACGGCCCTTGTTGGTGAAGAACAGCAGCCAGTGGTGGGTCGTGGACACGAAGAAGTGGTCGACGATGTCGTCTTCCTTGAGCTTCGTGCCGCGCACCCCCTTGCCGCCGCGCTTCTGCGCCCGGTAGTCGACCGTCTTGGTCCGCTTGACATAGCCGCCACGCGAGACCGTGACGACGATGTCCTCCTCGGCGATGAGGTCCTCGATGGACATGTCGCCGTCGTAGGGCACCAGCATGGTCTTGCGGTCGTCGCCGTACTTCTCGACGATCGCGGCGAGTTCGGCGCTGACGATGCCGCGCTGGCGGACGGGGGAGGCGAGGATCTCGTTGTACTCGTTGATCTTCGCCTGGAGCTCGGCGTGCTCCTGGAGGATCTTCTGGCGCTCCAGGGCGGCCAGTCGGCGCAGCTGCATCTCGAGGATGGCGTTGGCCTGGATCTCGTCGATCTCCAGGAGGTCCATCAGGCCCGTGCGCGCGATGTCGACGGTGTCGCTGCGCCGGATCAGCGCGATGACCTCGTCGATGGCGTCCAGCGCCTTCAGCAGACCGCGCAGGATGTGCGCGCGCTCCTCGGCCTTGCGCAGCCGGAAGCGCGTACGGCGGACGACGACCTCGATCTGGTGCGTCACCCAGTGGCGGATGAACGCGTCCAGGGAGAGCGTGCGCGGCACGCCGTCCACGAGCGCCAGCATGTTGGCGCCGAAGTTCGTCTGCAGGTCGGTGTGCTTGTAGAGGTTGTTCAGGACGACCTTGGCGACCGCGTCCCTCTTGAGCACGATCACGAGCCGCTGGCCCGTACGGGACGACGTCTCGTCACGGACGTCCGCGATGCCGCCGATCTTGCCGTCCTTCACGAGGTCGGCGATCTTCTGCGCGAGGTTGTCCGGGTTGACCTGGTAGGGCAGCTCCGTGACCACCAGGCACTGTCGGTTCTGGATCTCCTCGACCTCGACGACCGCGCGCATCGTGATGGAGCCACGGCCGGTGCGGTACGCCTCCTCGATGCCCTTGCGGCCGACCACGAGGGCGCCGGTCGGGAAGTCGGGGCCCTTGATGCGCTCGATCAGCGCGTCCAGGAGGTCCTCGTGGGAGGCCTCGGGGTTCTCCAGGTACCACTGGGCGCCGGCCGCGACCTCGCGGAGGTTGTGCGGCGGGATGTTGGTGGCCATGCCGACCGCGATACCGGCCGAGCCGTTGATCAGCAGGTTCGGGAAGCGGGCCGGCAGGACGGTCGGCTCCTGGGAGCGGCCGTCGTAGTTGTCCGTGAAGTCGACGGTCTCCTCGTCGATGTCGCGGACCATCTCCATCGACAGCGGCGCCATCTTGCACTCGGTGTAGCGCATGGCCGCCGCCGGGTCGTTGCCCGGAGAGCCGAAGTTGCCGTTGGAGTCCACCAGCGGCATGCGCATCGACCACGGCTGCGCGAGGCGGACCAGCGCGTCGTAGATCGAGGAGTCGCCGTGCGGGTGGTAGTTGCCCATGACGTCACCGACGACACGGGCGCACTTGTAGAAGCCCTTCTCGGGCCGGTAGCCGCCGTCGTACATGGCGTACAGGACACGGCGGTGGACGGGCTTGAGACCGTCGCGTACGTCGGGCAGCGCGCGGGACACGATGACGGACATCGCATAGTCCAGGTACGAACGCTGCATCTCCGTCTCGAGCCCGACCGGCTCGATGCGCAGTGTCGTCTCGCCTTCAGAAGGCTCAGGCATGACTGGAGTGTTCTCGTCGGCCATTGCTGGTGGGGATCCTTCCTGATGCGGTCAGCTGAGACCGACTCAGATGTCGAGGAAGCGGACGTCCTTGGCATTACGCTGGATGAACTGGCGCCGGGCCTCGACGTCTTCACCCATGAGCACCGAGAACAGCTCGTCGGCCTGGGCGGCGTCGTCCAGCGTGACCTGGCCGAGGACGCGGTGGTCCTGGTCCATGGTCGTGATGCGCAGTTCCTCTGCGTTCATCTCACCGAGACCCTTGAAGCGCTGGATCGAGTCTTCCCTGACGCGCTTGCCGTTCTGCCGGCCGAGCTCGATCAGGGCGTCGCGCTCACGGTCCGAGTACGCGTACTCGAAGTCGTCCCGGCCCCACTTGATCTTGTACAGCGGGGGACGGGACAGGTACACGTGCCCCTTCTCCACCAAGTCCCGCATGAAGCGGAAGAGGAAGGTCAGGAGCAGGGTGTTGATGTGCTGGCCGTCGACGTCGGCGTCCGCCATCAGGATGATCTTGTGATAGCGGAGCTTCTCGATGTCGAAGTCCTCGTGGACCCCCGTGCCGAAGGCGGAGATCAGCGCCTGGATCTCCTGGTTCTGCAGGATCTTGTCGATCCGCGCCTTCTCGACGTTGAGGATCTTGCCTCGGATCGGGAGGATCGCCTGGTACTGCGGGTTGCGGCCAGACTTGGCCGAGCCGCCGGCGGAGTCACCCTCGACGATGAAGATCTCGCACTTGGTGGGGTCGTTCGACTGGCAGTCGCTCAGCTTGCCCGGCAGGGACGCCGTCTCCAACAGGCCCTTGCGGCGGGTCAGGTCACGGGCCTTGCGGGCCGCCACGCGCGCGGTGGCCGCCTGGATGGACTTGCGGATGATGTCCGCGGCCTCGACCGGGTTGCGGTCCAGCCAGTCCGTCAGGTGCTCGTGGACGACCTTCTGCACGAAGGTCTTGGCCTCCGTGTTGCCCAGCTTGGTCTTGGTCTGGCCCTCGAACTGCGGTTCGCTCAGCTTGATCGAGATGATCGCGGTCAGACCCTCGCGGATGTCGTCACCCGTGAGGTTGTCGTCCTTCTCGCGCAGCAGCTTCTTGTCGCGCGCGTAGCGGTTGATCAGACCGGTCATCGCCGCACGGAAGCCCTCTTCGTGCGTACCGCCCTCGTGCGTGTGGATGATGTTGGCGAAGGAGTACACACCCTCGCTGTAACCGCTGTTCCACTGCATCGCGACCTCGACGGACAGGGCCTTGTCCTTGTCCTCGGCCTCGAAGTCGATGACGGAGGGGTGCACCACGTCCCCCTTGCGGGAGTTGAGGTGCTTCACGAAGTCGACGATGCCACCCTCGTAGTGGTACGAGACGGTCTTGACCTCGTGCTTCTCGTCCTCACCGGCCTCGTCCGCCCCGGCGGTGGCCTTCGCGGACTCGCGCTCGTCGGTGAGGTTGATGCTCAACCCCTTGTTGAGGAACGCCATCTCCTGGAAACGCCGCGAGAGCGTCTCGAAGGAGTAGTCGGTGGTCTCGAAGATGTCCGGGTCGGCCCAGAAGGTGACCGAGGTGCCGTGTTCCTCGGTGGCCTCGTGCTTGGCCAGCGGGGCCGTCGGAACGCCGAGCTTGTAGTCCTGCGTCCAGCGGTGCCCGTCGGTCTTGACCTCGACGGCCACCTTGGTCGACAGCGCGTTCACGACGGAGACGCCCACTCCGTGCAGGCCGCCGGAGACCGCGTAGCCGCCGCCGCCGAACTTGCCGCCCGCGTGCAGGACGGTCAGCACGACCTCGACGGCCGGCTTGCCCTCCGACGGGACGATGCCCACGGGGATGCCACGGCCGTTGTCGACGACCCTGACCCCGCCGTCGGGCAGGATCGTGACGTCGATGGTGTCCGCGTGACCGGCCAGGGCCTCGTCGACGGAGTTGTCCACGACCTCCTGCACGAGGTGGTGCAGACCGCGCTCACCGGTCGAACCGATGTACATGCCGGGCCGCTTGCGGACCGCGTCCAGCCCTTCGAGGACGGTGATGGCACTGGCGTCATACGCCGAGGGCGAGGCCTCGGCCGTTCCGGCCAGGGCCTCGATGGACGGGATGTTCTCGTTGGGGTTGCCGGAATCGGCCACGAAGCGCCCTTTCTGGCACAGCACAAGCCAGGCTCCCGGCGGGTTTGCCGGAGCGGCTGCGGCATGTTGCGGTGGAAGCCTTTTGTCAGCGTTGCACAGTGTTTCCGAAGCGGTCCCCACGAATGGGGCGGGATTAGCTTCCAGTCTACCGGTAGCGCCGACAGTGATGGGGGTTTGCCGGTACCTGAGTCCGCATGTGCCGCCCTGAACCGGTCTCTCCCGACTCCCCATATGCGGAGCGGGGCTCCAAGAGGCTCACAGCGGCACTCAGCGCTTCCGTGTGTGAACCCTTTGCTACTCCCGGGTCAGCTCGATGTTCGCAACCGCATGCGAACGCGCGCACCGCGACGGAAGGCCGTTCGCCGCCCCGTGGGAGCCAAGCGGAGAGGGGCGCCGAAGCACCCGGAAATGTGACTACCCTCACCCGTAGGTATCGCCGGGACCGGTGCTTCCCGGGGCGCGCAGGGGCCCGTAGCGGCGGGCGGAGCCGCCGGGGCCGTGCACCTTGAGCAGCCGTACGGTGCCGTGGCCGAGGTCCTCGTTGAGCCGGGCCACGAGCTGGGGGGCGAGCATCCGCACATTGGTCGCCCACGCCGTGGAGTCGCACCGCACGTGCAGGACCCGCTCGTCCTCGTCGTACCGCTCCGGCACGCACCTGCGGGCCAGCTCCTCGCCGACGATCTGCGGCCAGCGGCCCATGACCCCGCCGACGGCGGCCGGGGTCTCCCAGCCGCGCTCGGTGATCAGACGGTTGATGGCGGGGCCGAGCGGCATGGGGTCGCGTCCGTCGGCACGGGCGCCGGAACGCAGCCCACCGCCGCGTCTGGCCTGTGTCTGCCGCTGGGTGGCCTCGCCACGCGCGCGTGCCGCCTCCTTCGCGGCCCGCAGCGCCACCCGTGCGAGGTCCACGCCGGAGGGTTCGGGAGGCTTCGGGGCTCCCTCGGATCCGCTCATACGCGCTCCACCGTCCCGTCGGACACGGTGTACCGCGTCCCCGTCAGTACGTCCGGTACGTCGTCGTCGACCGCGGCGGTCACCAGCACCTGCTCGCCCGGCGCGACCAGCTCCGCCAGGCGTTCCCTGCGCCGGGCGTCCAGCTCCGCGAAGACGTCGTCGAGGATCAGCACCGGCTCGTTGCCCTCGGCCCGCAGCAGGTCGTACGAGGCGAGCCGCAGCGCCAGGGCGTAGGACCAGGACTCGCCGTGCGAGGCGTATCCCTTGGCCGGCAGCTGACCGAGTTTGAGGGTCAGATCGTCCCGGTGGGGGCCGACGAGGGTGACGCCCCGCTCGATCTCCTGCTTCCGGCTCTCGGCGAGAGCGGCCGTGAGCTGCTCGTACAACTCCTCGCGCGCGTGACCCACGATGCCGGGTGAGGAGGGCTTGTACTCCAGACTCACCGGTCCGCCGCCGGGCGCCAACTGCTCGTACGCCTTGTCGGCCAGTGGCTGGATCGCCGCGACCAGGTCCAGGCGCTGGGCGAGCAACTCCGCGCCCACGCGCGCGAGGTGCTGGTCCCACACGTCGAGGGTGGACAGGTCCATAGTGCGGCCGCCGTGCCTACGGGCCAGCGCGGCCGTCTTGAGGAGCGTGTTGCGCTGTCTGAGGACCCGCTCGTAGTCCGACCGCACCCCCGCCATGCGCGGCGCCCGCGCGGTGATCAGCTCGTCGAGGAAACGCCGCCGCTCGCCGGGGTCGCCCTTCACCAGGGCGAGATCCTCCGGCGCGAACAGCACCGTCCGTACGATGCCGAGCACATCACGGGGTCTGACCTGCGAGGACCTGTTGATGCGGGCACGGTTGGCCTTGCCGGGGTTCAGCTCCAGCTCGACCAGTTGCTGCCGCTCGCCCTGCCTCACCTGCGCCCTGATCACCGCGCGGTCGGCGCCCATGCGGACCAAGGGCGCGTCGGAGGAGACGCGGTGGCTGCCGAGGGTGGCGAGATATCCGACGGCCTCGACCAGGTTCGTCTTGCCCTGTCCGTTGGGGCCCACGAACGCGGTGACGCCCGGGTCGAGCGGGACCTCGACCCGGGCGTAGGAGCGGAAGTCGGCCAGCGACAGGTGCGTGACGTGCATGGTCGGGTGCCGACCTCCCCCAGGGTTGTGGACCGCCGTGCGGTCCTGTGGATGACTTCTCGTCGACCGTTCCGCGGACCGGCCGTTGCTCGTCCTTGTGGTTCCTGGCGTGTCTCGCCTCGGGCTACTTCTTCTTGACCGCGTGGCCGCCGAACTGGTTGCGCAGCGCCGCGATCATCTTCATCTGCGGGGAGTCCTCCTGACGCGACGCGAACCGCGCGAAGAGTGAGGCCGTGATCGCGGGCAGCGGCACGGCGTGGTCGATGGCCGCCTCCACCGTCCACCGGCCCTCGCCGGAGTCCTGTGCGTAACCCCTGAGCCGGTCCAGGTGCTCGTCCTCGTCCAGGGCGTTCACGGCCAGGTCGAGCAGCCAGGAACGGATGACCGTGCCCTCCTGCCAGGAACGGAAGACCTCGCGGACGTCCGTCACCGAGTCGACCTTCTCCAAGAGCTCCCAGCCCTCGGCGTAGGCCTGCATCATCGCGTACTCGATGCCGTTGTGGACCATCTTCGCGAAGTGCCCGGCTCCTACCTTGCCGGCGTGCACCGCGCCCAGGTCGCCCTCCGGCTTGAGGGCGTCGAAGACGGGCCGCACCTTGGCGACGTTCTCCGCGTCGCCGCCGTACATCAGCGCGTAGCCGTTCTCCAGGCCCCAGACGCCACCGGAGACACCGCAGTCGACGAATCCGATGCCCTTGGCGGCCAGCTCCTCTGCGTGCTTCTCGTCGTCCGTCCACCGCGAGTTGCCGCCGTCCACGACGACGTCACCGGGCTGGAGCAGCTCGGCCAGCTCGTCGATCGTCGACTGGGTGGCGGCACCGGCCGGCACCATCACCCACACGACCCTCGGGGCCCTGAGCTTGCCCACAAGCTCTTCGAGGCTGTGGACATCGGCGAGATCCGGGTTCCGGTCGTATCCGATGACGGTGTGGCCCGCGCGGCGTATCCGCTCACGCATGTTGCCGCCCATCTTGCCGAGGCCGACGAGACCGAGCTCCATCAGTTGTTCCTTAGGTTGCGACGTGGCATGAGGGCACCTGCGTACCCGTGCACGAGCCTAAACCCGGACGCTCACGCACACCTGTGGGCATACGCGCTCATACGTACGCCTCGACCTGCGGCTTCTTCGCCGGGGCCCGGTGACCCCTCCACCGGGCTCCACAGCGCTGTGGACAACCGTCGGCCACATCGGAACCGATCGAGCCGGTCAGCCGCTGAGCCGCACCGGCATGATCAGGTACTTGTAGGCCTCGTCCGCCTCGGCGTCCACGGCCGGCTTGCCGCTGAGCAGCGCGGGCTTGGTGGACGTCGTGAAGGACAACTGGGCGACCGGGGAGTCGATGGCACTCAGCCCGTCCAGCAGGAACGTCGGATTGAAGGCGATCGAGATGTCGTCGCCCTCCAGCTGTGCGTCGACCCTTTCCACAGCCTGTGCGTCGTCGCTGGAACCGGCCTCCAGGATCAGCACGCCCTGCTCGAAGCTCAGCCTCACCGGGGTGTTCCGCTCGGCGACCAGGGCCACACGCTTGACGGCCTCCACGAAGGGAGCGGTCTCGATGACGGCAATGCTGTTGAACTCCGTCGGAAACAGCGTGCGGTACTTCGGGAGGTCGCCCTCCAGCAGCCGCGTGGTCGTCCGGCGGCCCGCGCCCTCGAACCCGATCAGGCCCTCGCCCGAGCCGGATCCGGAGAGCGCCAGGATGACGCTGTCCCCGCTCGTGAGCGCCTTGGCGGTGTCCAGGAGCGTCTTGGCGGGCACCAGGGCGACGGCGGACGCCTCGGGGTTCTCCGGCTTCCACAGGAACTCACGGACCGCGAAGCGGTAGCGGTCGGTGGAGGCCAGCGTGACCGTGTCGCCCTCGATCTCGATGCGCACACCCGTGAGGACGGGCAGGGTGTCGTCACGGCCCGCGGCGATGGCCACCTGGGCGGCGGCGGAGGCGAAGACCTCACCCGGGACGGTGCCCGTGGCGTTCGGCATCTGGGGCAGCGCCGGGTACTCCTCCACAGGCAGTGTGTGGAGGGTGAACCGTGAGGAGCCGCAGACCACGGTCGCCCGTACACCGTCTGTGGAAATCTCCACCGGTCGGTTGGGGAGGGCACGACAGATGTCTGCGAGGAGCCGGCCGGAGACGAGCACGGTGCCCTCCTCGTCGACCTCCGCTTCCACCGACACCCGTGCGGAGACCTCGTAGTCGAAGCCGGAGAGGCTCAGCTGGCCTTCCTCGGCCTTCAGCAGGAGGCCGGCGAGGACAGGAGCCGGCGGACGGGCCGGGAGGCTGCGCGCCGCCCAGGCCACTGCCTCCGCGAGTACGTCGCGTTCCACCCGGATCTTCACCGTTGCCGCCTCCTGCTGTTGCCGGCGCTTCTCGCCCTGCCTGGCTTCGTCGTCTGTCTCGGTGTCGCTGGCTCCTGTGACGGGGAGGACACCGGGGACCAGTCTGACGCACGCCACTGACACTCGGAGCCTCTCGGGGTCAAGTCGTGACGAGGCGCGGTCGGGCAACCCGGAGCGAGTTGTGCACAGGGCCCACTTCGAAACGGATTCCCAGCTCTCTCTAGTTGGGAGTAGTAGTAGGGCCTGTGGAAACCGTGGATAACCCCGTTTTCCCAGCTCAGAGGGGAAATTTTGTCCACCGGTCCTGTGGGTGGAGGCGGTGGACAACTGGGGGTATCTGTGGAGAACAGAAAGTTCTGCACACCTCGTGCACAGCCCCAGGGCACTTCTCCCCAACGGTGTCCCCAGGTTTACCCACCTTTCCCACAGCCCAACCAGGCAACTTCATGTGACGCCTTTCACTCGACACGGTGAGCAGGCACGTGAGCTTGCCGAACAGTGGACAGCCATGTGGAGAAGCCAGAGATCGCTGGGGACAACCGATCACGGCCTGTGGGTCGTCGGTGGACAACTTCGTCCACAGCCTGTGGACCCTCACCTTGTCCACAGCCTGTGGAGATCTTTCGTCCACGGATCCACAGGCGCCTGACCTGGCCAGATCATCCCTCAACAGCTCACCCTGTGGACACGGTCTGCATAACTTCCCGGTCCCCAGGGTGTGGATGGGAGAAAGTCCCCGAATCTGTGGAGGAAGGCCGTAACGCGGCAGGTATTCGAACACCCGATGACGGCCTGGCGGCGGACGCAGCTTCGCCGGAACGCCCGGAGAACCCGTCGGGCACCCCTCCCGGAACGCCGAAGGCGCCCTCGGGAACTCGTCCCGGGGCGCCTTCGGCGACGTACGACGGCCCTCTGTCAGCCGTTCTTGATGCGGTTCGTCAGCTCCGTCACCTGGTTGTAGATGGAACGCCGCTCGGCCATCAGCGCGCGGATCTTGCGGTCGGCGTGCATGACGGTGGTGTGGTCGCGGTTGCCGAACTGAGCACCGATCTTGGGCAGCGACAGGTCGGTCAGCTCACGGCACAGATACATGGCGATCTGGCGGGCGGTCACCAGGGCGCGGCCGCGCGAGGTGCCGCAGAGATCCTCGACCGTGAGCCCGAAGTAGTCGGCCGTCGCGGCCATGATCGCCGTGGCGGTGATCTCCGGTGAGGCGTTCTCGCCGCCCGGAATCAGGTCCTTGAGGACGATCTCGGTCAGCCCGAGGTCCACCGGCTGTCGGTTCAGCGACGCGAACGCCGTCACCCGGATCAGTGCGCCCTCCAGCTCGCGGATGTTGCGCGAGATACGGGAGGCGATGAACTCCAGTACCTCCGGCGGGGCGTTGAGCTGCTCCTGCACCGCCTTCTTGCGCAGGATCGCGATCCGCGTCTCCAGTTCGGGCGGCTGGACATCGGTGATCAGACCCCACTCGAAACGGTTCCGCAGCCGGTCCTCCAGGGTGACCAGCTGCTTCGGCGGCCGGTCGCTGGAGAGCACGATCTGCTTGTTCGCGTTGTGGAGCGTGTTGAAGGTGTGGAAGAACTCCTCCTGCGTCGACTCCTTGTCCGCGAGGAACTGGATGTCGTCGACGAGCAGGATGTCCATCTCCCGGTACCGCTTGCGGAAGCTGTCGCCCTTGCCGTCGCGGATGGAGTTGATGAACTCGTTGGTGAACTCCTCCGAGCTCACGTACCGCACCCGGGTGCCGGGGTAGAGGCTGCGCGCGTAGTGCCCGATCGCATGCAGCAGGTGCGTCTTGCCGAGCCCCGACTCCCCGTAGATGAAAAGGGGGTTGTAGGCCTTCGCCGGTGCCTCGGCGACGGCCACCGCGGCGGCGTGCGCGAAGCGGTTCGAGGCCCCGATGACGAACGTGTCGAAGAGGTACTTCGGGTTCAGGCGCGCAGTGGGCTCGCCGGGACCGGGTGCCGGCGCGGGCTGCGCCGCCAGCGGGCCGGGCGCGCTGCTGGTGGGGCCACCCCGGTGCACATGCCCCGAACCCGGCGGCGGATCGGGCAGCTCGCGCCGGTCGGGTCGGCCATAGTCGGAATCGGCACCCGGTCGGTCGTAGTCACCGCGCGGCTGGTCGTAGTCGGCACGCGCCGAGTCGTACTCGGCACGCTGCTCGTACGGCGGTCGCTCCCTCGACTGCGAGCGGTAGTCGGGCGTCGGCGAGGCGTACGGGTCCCGCTCCGGGAAACCGAGCCGCTGCTGCTGCCATCCGTAGTCGTCCTGCGACGGCCGGGGCCAGGCGCCCGGCTCGGGGCGCTGGTACTCGGACGGATACGCGGGGCGCGCGGTCGGCAGGCGATCACCCCGGCCGGTGGACATCTGCTCCGTGCGCGGGGACGGCAGCTGGTCGCCGGGACCGCCGGTCACCTGGTCGCCGCGACCCGGGCCCCGGTCGTCGGCGCGATGGCGGCCGTACCCCTCGTAGGGATCGCGGGCCTGGCCGTCGTACGAGTTCGGGGTGTCGTAGGCGTTCTGGTTCTCGTAGGAACCGCGCGCATCGCGCCCCTGGCCCTCGTACGGGTCCCTGCTGTCATAGGCGTCGCGGTTCTGACTCGGGACGGAGGGAGGCTCGGACTCCTCGAAGCGGGGCTGGACCGGTGGGGGCGGGGGTTCGCCCACCGAACTGTCGACGGTGATCGCGATACGGATCGGGCGGCCGCACTCCCGGCTCAGGGTCTCGCTGACGATCGGTGCGAGACGGCCCTCCAGTACGCCCTTCGCGAACTCGTTCGGTACTGCCAGAAGAGCGGTGTCCGCGACCAGCGCGAGTGGCTGGCAGCGCTTGATCCAGCGCTCGTCCTTCACCTCGACGCCTTGACCGCGGCCCTCACCGAGGAGCTTCTCCAGTACGCGTGGCCACACTGCGGCAAGATCGGCAGGTACGTCAGCCACAGGGCACGCTCTCTCACAGGTCCCACGAACGTGTGGTTCTGGGACGGGTCGGTTTGAAACTCGGGTGGGGCCCTCGGAACGAGGTGCTGATGGAAGGGTCGGGGCCCAGCAGCCAAGGGAAAGGGTACGAATCGGAGTTCAGCACGGTAGTCACGGCGGCCGGTACGGTTCAAGTTGTTGTCCCCAGCCTGTGGATAGTGTCTCCCCGTGGCTGCTGGTTTGACCGGATGGCGTAGCCGCGCGTACCGTAACCAGGTCGAGTTGTCGATGGCTGCTGCCGCCTGCCTCCGATGGGCACAGATCACGTCAGGTGATCGAAAAGCGGTGCACTCGGGCGTGAATACGAGCTACTCGTGGGCGCACGGTGACAGCCAGGACGGCACCCGCAAACCCCGATTTATCTCTGGAGCCCCCGAGTGAGCAAGCGCACCTTCCAGCCGAACAACCGTCGTCGCGCGAAGACCCACGGCTTCCGCCTGCGGATGCGCACCCGTGCCGGCCGCGCGATTCTCGCGAACCGCCGCAGCAAGGGTCGCGCAAGCCTGTCCGCCTGATCCCGATCAGGTCATGACGTCGTGCTGCCTACCGAGCATCGGCTGAGGCGGCGCGAGGACTTCGCGACCGCGGTACGACGAGGACGCCGGGCCGGACGCCCACTCCTCGTCGTTCACCTACGTAGCGGTGCCACGGGCCCGCACGCGCCTGGGGAGAGCGCTTCCCCGACGCGTGCGGGTTTCGTCGTGAGCAAGGCCGTCGGCGGCGCGGTCGTACGCAACAAGGTGAAGCGCAGGCTTCGCCATCTGATGCGCGATCGAGTCGCCCTGTTTCCCCCCGGTAGCCTGGTAGTCGTACGAGCGCTGCCCGGAGCGGGTGACGCCGACCACGGACAACTGGCCCAAGACCTGGACGCCGCCCTGGGGCGGCTGCTGGGAGGGGGCGCACGATGAAGTACCCGCTGCTGGCGCTGATCAAGCTGTACCAGTGGACGATCAGTCCCCTGCTCGGGCCGGTGTGCAAGTACTACCCGTCGTGCTCCCACTACGGGTACACGGCCATCGACCGGCACGGTGCGCTCAAGGGCACGGCCCTCACCGCCTGGCGCATCCTGCGGTGCAACCCGTGGTCGCTCGGCGGTGTGGACCATGTCCCGCCGCGCAAGCGCCCACGGTGGCACGAGATGGTGCGTGGCACGTGGCGCGCACGCAAGGGCGGGTCCTCCGCCGCCGAACCGGCCACCGAGGGGCACGATCCTTCGAGCCCGGCCGCCGAGAGCCCGTCCCATGCCCAAGGAGCATGATTAGTGGACACGATTGCCAGTCTCTTCAGCTTCATCACGACACCCGTCTCCTGGGTCATCGTCCAGTTCCACAAGGTGTACGGCGCCCTCTTCGGCGCTGACACAGGGTGGGCCTGGGGCCTGTCCATCGTGTCCTTGGTGATCCTGATCCGTATCTGCCTGATCCCGCTGTTCGTGAAGCAGATCAAGGCGACCCGGGCGATGCAGACGCTCCAGCCCGAGATGAAGAAGATCCAGGAGCGCTACAAGAACGACAAGCAGCGTCAGTCCGAAGAGATGATGAAGCTGTACAAGGAGACGGGCACCAACCCGCTCTCCTCGTGCCTTCCCATCCTGGCGCAGTCCCCGTTCTTCTTCGCCCTGTACCACGTGCTCAACAGCATCGCGAACAACGACACCATCGGTGTCATCAACGAGAGCCTGCTGGAGAGCGCGCAGAAGGCGCACATCTTCGGCGCTCCGCTGGCCGCGACGTTCACGGACACCGCCGCCGAGGCCACGGCCCTCGATGCCTCGATCACGACCGTTCGCATCGTCACCGCGATCATGATCGTCCTGATGTCGGCGTCGCAGTTCTACACGCAGCGTCAGCTGATGACGAAGAACGTCGACACCACGGTGAAGACGCCGTTCATGCAGCAGCAGAAGATGCTGATGTACATCTTCCCGATCATGTTCGCCGTCTTCGGCATCAACTTCCCGGTCGGTGTCCTCGTCTACTGGCTCACCACCAACGTGTGGACCATGGGCCAGCAGATGTACGTCATCCACAACAACCCGACCCCGGGTTCCAAGGCTCAGGCCGCCTACCTGGAGCGCCTCTTCAAGCACGTCACGCGACACGGCAAGACCCGCAACCGCCGCGAGCGCGCCATCGTCAAGGCGATCGTCGTCAAGGGCCGCGACCGCAACGAGTACGAGCGGAAGTTCATCACCGGCCTGGGCAAGGAGGGCCTCGCGGCCCAGAGCGACGGCACCGTGGTCAAGAGCGAGGCCTCGACCGTCGCCGTGGCCGAGGACGGTACGCCGGCGACCCCCAAGCGTCAGCAGCCCAAGCGACAGACCAAGGCCCAGCGTCAGTCCGGGACCACGAAGACCGCCGATGACGTCGAGCCGAAGAACGAGCCCACTTCGCTGACCAAGTCCGACGAGCCGGAGGACGCCAAGCCGGCCCCCGCGGCCAAGAAGACCGCGCCCAAGTCCGGCACCGGTGGCCGAAGCAAGGCCCAGTCCGGTCAGCGCAAGGGCCAGCAGCGGCCCAAGTCCCCGTCCAAGAAGTAAGAAGAGGAGCCCATCCCGTGACGGAAGGCACCACCTCCGCCGCCTCCGAGGGTGGCGACACCCTGACCCGCCTGGAGCAGGAGGGTGAGATCGCCGCGGACTACCTGGAAGGTCTGCTGGACATCGCCGACCTCGACGGCGACATCGACATGGACGTCGAGGCCGACCGTGCCTCTGTCTCGATCATCAGCGACTCCGGCAGCCGCGATCTGAACAAGCTCGTCGGCCGTGAGGGCGAGGTGCTCGAGGCGCTCCAGGAACTCACGCGCCTCGCCGTGCACCGCGAGACCGGCGACCGCAGCCGTCTGATGCTGGACATCGCGGGCTACCGGGCCAGGAAGCGTGCCGAACTCTCCGAGCTGGGTGCCAAGGCCGCGGCCGAGGCCAAGAGCACCGGTGAGCCCGTGAAGCTCAAGCCGATGACGCCCTTCGAGCGCAAGGTCGTGCACGACGCGGTCAAGTCCGCGGGCCTGCGCAGTGAGTCCGAGGGCGAGGAGCCGCAGCGCTTCGTCGTCGTGCTTCCTGCCTGATTCGGCACGTACGTTCCTTCGGCCCCGTCTGCCCGCAGGCGGGGCCGAAACTTTGTCAGCCTGTTGTTCTGGTGTCAGCGCCCAGTGCGCTCTTGCGGTACGGAAGGACGGTCCCCGTGACGGAGGCAGCGGAGCTTCCCCCTGCGCCCGAGCAGGCGCGCGACGTATTCGGCGATCGCTACGCGGACGCGGTCCGATACGCCGAGCTCCTTGCTGAGGCGGGAGTGCAGCGGGGACTCATCGGTCCCAGGGAGGTGCCCCGCCTGTGGGAGCGGCATCTGCTGAACTGCGCGGTGCTCTCCGAGGTCGTGCCCGAAGGGGTGACGGTCTGCGACGTCGGCTCCGGTGCGGGACTGCCAGGCATTCCGCTGGCCCTGGTCCGGGACGATCTGAAGATCACGCTGCTTGAGCCACTCCTGCGGCGGACGAACTTCCTGACCGAGGTCGTCGAACTTCTGGGTCTCGACCATGTGACCGTCGTCCGGGGCCGGGCAGAAGAGGTCCTCGGGTCACTGCAGCCGGTCCATGTGGTGACGGCACGGGCGGTGGCACCACTCGATCGACTGGCCACCTGGGGCATTCCATTGCTGCGTCCTTACGGAGAGATGCTGGCGCTCAAGGGGGACACCGCCGAGGAGGAGCTGAAGAGTGCCGCCTCGGCCCTGAGTAAGCTCGGTGCGGTGGAGACCTCCATCCACCATGTCGGAGAAGGCGTGGTTGATCCGTTGTCCACCGTCGTCCGTGTGGAGGTCGGGGAGAGCCCGGGTGGGGTGCGCTTCGCGGCCAAGCGGGCGAAGGCGGCCAGGACTGGGCGAACACGTCGACGCCGATGAGGTTGATCTGGACGTTCGCTGATCCGTCCTGAGGACGAGTCGTACTCCACACAAGCTTCCAAACCTACCCATCTCGGAGTGTCGCGCGGGCGTGGCCTGTGCCGCTGGGCATCGTGTTTCACGTGAAACGTCGCTCACTGCTGCACGGCATCATCAGTCGTGGCCGCGCCGCGGCCGAACCGCGCGACCGGAAGCCTCTCGGGTCACTCGGAGAGGTGGCGGAGTTTTCCACAGAGGTGGAATTCTCCACAGAACCCCAGGCCTCACTGGTTCATGACCCCGAAGACATGGGAGGCTCTGTTCATTGCGAGCCTGAAGTCGAGGAGAGTGAATCCTTGCGGTCCGACGCCAACATCGCGGGACCGATGACCGATCCGGTCCCCGGTCCCCGTACCGAGTCGATGGGGGAGGATGTTTCACGTGAAACACCGCCCCCGATGGACGACACTCCCATCGGTCGTGCTGCCCAACTGGCGGTAGAGGCTCTGGGCCGCGCCGGCGAAGGATTGCCCCGGCCTGAGCAGACCAGAGTCATGGTCGTCGCCAATCAGAAGGGCGGCGTCGGCAAGACCACGACGACAGTCAACCTCGCCGCTTCGCTTGCTCTACATGGCGCCCGTGTCCTCGTGGTCGACCTCGACCCTCAGGGCAACGCATCCACCGCGCTGGGCATCGACCATCACGCCGAGGTGCCGTCCATCTACGACGTGCTGATCGACAGCAAACCGTTGGCGGAAGTCGTCCAGCCCGTTCCTGATGTGGAGGGTCTCTTCTGCGCCCCCGCCACGATCGATCTCGCCGGTGCGGAGATCGAGCTGGTGTCCCTGGTGGCCCGTGAGAGCCGACTGCAGCGAGCGATTCAGGCGTACGAGCAGCCCCTGGACTACATCCTCATCGACTGCCCGCCCTCGCTCGGTCTGCTGACGGTCAATGCCTTGGTCGCCGGCCAGGAAGTCCTCATCCCCATCCAGTGTGAGTACTACGCGCTGGAGGGCCTCGGTCAACTGCTCCGTAATGTCGACCTGGTACGGGGGCACCTCAACCCTGTCCTCCATGTGTCGACCATCCTGCTCACCATGTACGACGGCCGGACGCGCCTTGCCTCCCAGGTCGCCGAGGAGGTGCGCACCCACTTCGGTGAAGAGGTGCTGCGGACGAGTATTCCGCGCTCGGTCCGTATCTCCGAGGCACCTAGCTATGGGCAGACGGTGCTGACCTACGATCCAGGATCGAGCGGTGCCCTCTCCTACCTTGAGGCGGCACGAGAAATCGCACTGAAGGGCGTGGGCGTGGGCTATGACCCGACGCACGCTCATATCGGTGCTCAGAACAATCCGAGTGTGGTGGAGGGGATCCAGTGAGCGATCGACGGAGGGGGTTGGGCCGTGGTCTCGCCGCACTGATCCCAGCGGCCTCGACAGGAGAGAAGGAGTCTTCGGCAGCGGGAGCGTCCGGATCCACACCACCGGCCGCGACATCTGTCTTCACCCCCGAGCGTGGGGTGGCGACCTCGAAGCTGGCTGCTCTCCCGCCTGTTTCACGTGAAACAGAGGAGCTCTCGACCAACGGCGCGATGGATCTGCCCGCAGCACCCATCGGCGCCTACTTCGCCGAGCTGCCTCTCGACTCCATCACTCCGAATCCCCGCCAGCCGCGCGAGGTGTTCGACGAGGACCTCCTCCAAGAGCTCGTCACGTCCATCAAGGAGGTCGGCCTCCTCCAGCCCATCGTCGTACGGCAAGTGGGCCCGGCCCGCTACGAGCTCATCATGGGTGAGCGGCGCTGGCGAGCCTGTCATGAGGCCGAGCTGGAGGCGATTCCCGCGATTGTGCGGGCCACGGACGATGAGAAGCTTCTCCTGGACGCGCTCCTGGAGAACCTGCACCGTGCCCAGCTGAACCCGCTGGAAGAGGCCTTTGCCTACGACCAGTTGCTGAAGGACTTCAACTGCACGCACGACCAGTTGGCGGACCGTATTGGTCGGTCCCGCCCGCAGGTCTCCAACACCCTGCGTCTGCTGAAGCTTTCGGCCGCGGTCCAGCGGAGGGTGGCCGCCGGTGTGCTCTCGGCTGGTCACGCCCGGGCGCTGCTCTCAGTCGAGGATTCGGAGGAGCAGGACAAGCTGGCTCACCGGATCGTGGCCGAGGGACTCTCGGTCCGAGCCGTCGAAGAGATCGTCACGCTCATGGGGTCGCGGCCCAAGGCCGCCTCGAGGTCCAAGGGACCACGAGCCGGCTCGGTGCCCTCCCCGGCACTGGGCGAGCTCGCGACCCGGCTTTCGGATCGCTTCGAGACGCGAGTGAAAATCGATCTGGGTCAGAAGAAGGGCAAGATCACTGTGGAGTTCGCCTCCACGGAGGACCTTGAGCGGATCCTGAACACGCTCGCTCCGGGCGAGAAACTCGCCCTTCAGAGGAGTCTCCTGGACGACGACTCGGAGGACTCGGAGGACTGAGTCTTCGAATAGGCAGGACAGCCTTCGGCTGGTCGACCGCATCAGCGGGCTGTGTCCGATGTATACCGGACACAGCCCGCTCTTTGCTTTCAGGCGGTGTCTCAGCAATCTCATCGTGGATACGATGCGTGCGGGTATGGCGCATCGACCTGGCGGATCTTCTGTGGAGAGGCGGGGGCCATGCGAACCGTGAGCCGTTCCGGACTGGTGACCGCAGGACTGGGGCTGGGGGCGCTCGGCGGCTTCGTCGGTAGTCTGCTCAGGGAGCGGAGCGCTCTGACAGCCGCTCGCGACGCCGCGGGCGAAGGAAGCGAGGAACAGCCTTCATGGGGCGTCGGCTCGTACCGCTCACGCTGGACAACCTTCAGGACCTTCCCAAGCGCTGCCGCTCGTGCGTCTTCTGGGAGTTGGACCCAGTCAGTGGCGCGGCCGCGGTAAAGGCGGGGACCCCTGCCCTGGAGAAGGAGGCATGGATCTCCGCCGTCCTCCTGGATTGGGGGTCCTGCGGTCGGGTCGTCTACGTGGACGAGGTACCGGTGGGCTTCGTGCTGTATGCGCCTCCGGCCTATGTGCCCCGCTCCACCGCGTTTCCCACGAGCCCGGTGTCTCCTGACGCGGTCCAGTTGATGACCGGCTTCATCGTGCAGGGATACCAGGGGCAGGGACTCGGACGGGTGATGGTGCAGACGGTTGCCAAGGATCTGCTGCGACGGGGATTCAAGGCGATCGAGGCCTTTGGAGACGCGCGGTGGAAGGAGCCGACGTGTGTCCTTCCGGCCGACCATCTGACGGCCGTCGGCTTCAAGACGGTCCGCACTCATCCGACTCATCCCCGGCTGCGCTTGGAGCTGCGTACGACACTCTCCTGGAAGGAGGACGTCGAGCTGGCCCTGGACCGGCTACTTGGGGCCGTTCAGAAGGAGCCGGTGCTACGGCCGCTATGAGCGAACGAGCCTCGCTTCAACGAGCAGGCTCATGGCAAAGCGAAGGGGCCAACCCGAGTGGGTTGGCCCCTTCGCTGTTTCACGTGAAACATCACTCGGCGATGAAGTCCTCAAGGTCACGGACGATCGCGGCCTTCGGCTTGGCGCCGACGATGGTCTTGGCGACCTCGCCGCCCTGGTAGACGTTCAGCGTCGGGATGGACATGACGCCGTACTTCGCAGCCGTGGCCGGGTTCTCGTCGATGTTGAGCTTGACGATCTCGATCTTGTCGCCGTACTCCTGGGCGATGGCTTCGAGGGACGGCGCGATCTGGCGGCACGGACCGCACCAGGCGGCCCAGAAGTCCACCAGGACGGGCTTGTCGTTCTTGAGGACGTCCTGCTCGAAGGAGTCGTCGGTCACGTTCTTCAGAGTGCCGGCCACTGAGGGCTCCTAACTGGTTGGTGCGGTGGGGCGGGAGGGGGTCAGACGGTGGTCTTCTCGGGCTCGGCGGCCTGCTCGCCGTCGGCGAGGGCCGCGAGGTAGCGCTCTGCGTCGAGGGCGGCGGAGCAGCCGGTGCCGGCTGCGGTGATCGCCTGGCGGTAGGTGTGGTCGACGACGTCACCGGCGCCGAAGACACCGGTCAGGTTCGTCCGGGTCGACGGCGCGGCCACCTTCAGATAGCCCTCGTCGTCCAGGTCGAGCTGACCCTTGAAGAGTTCCGTGCGCGGGTCGTGACCGATCGCGATGAACAGACCGGTCACCGGCAGGTCGGAGGTCTCGCCCGTCTTGGTGTTGCGCAGCTTCAGTCCGGCGAGCTTCTGGTCGCCCTGGATCTCGGCGACCTCGCTGTCCCAGATGAAGGAGATCTTCGGGTCGGCGAAAGCACGCTCCTGCATCGCCTTGGAGGCACGCAGCGTGTCTCGGCGGTGGACGACGGTCACCGACTTGGCGAACCGGGAAAGGAAGGTCGCCTCCTCCAGAGCGGTGTCACCGCCACCGATCACGGCGATGTCCTGGTCCTTGAAGAAGAACCCGTCACAGGTGGCGCACCAGGAGACACCACGGCCGGAAAGCGCGTCCTCGTTGGGCAGCCCGAGCTTGCGGTGCTGGGAGCCGGTGGTGACGATGACGGCCTTGGCGCGGTGCACGGTTCCCGCAGTGTCCGTGACGGTCTTGACCTCGCCGCTCAGGTCGACGGCGACGATGTCGTCCGGGACGAGCTCGGCACCGAAACGCTCGGCCTGGGCCCGCATGTTGTCCATGAGGTCGGGGCCCATGATGCCGTCCCGGAAGCCGGGGAAGTTCTCGACCTCGGTGGTGTTCATCAGCGCGCCACCTGCGGTGACGGCTCCTTCGAACACCAGCGGCTTCAGCGACGCGCGCGCGGTGTAGAGCGCCGCCGTGTAGCCGGCGGGCCCGGACCCGATGATGATCACGTTACGGACGTCGCTCACGGCTTGGTTCCTCGTCTCTGGAGACTGCTGCGTTCTGCCGGTGGGAGCTGCTCTTGGAACTCTCACCCCACCCAACGGATCCTAAGGGGCGTCCATTCCCGGTGTGTCCGGGCACACGGAGACAGGACACCGCACAGGGATGCCATGGGCCATGGGCGGCACAGCGTGGAAGACGGTTCTCAGGGGCGGTCGTAGGACCGTTTCACGAGAACATCACCGGAGAGCGCCGAGGCCTTGTCCAGGCAGGAGGCGTCGACGACGTAGGCCGTGACGCGTGAGGCGTCGGAGCGGTCCGGCAGCAGCACGAGATACGCGGCGGCTCCCCGATAGGTACCCGGCTCGGAAGCGATCGCGCCGGTGATGTCGCCGATGCCCTTCGCGATACAGACGGGCACGTCGGTCTTGAAGACCGTCTTCGTGTTCTTCTCAGGGGACGTCGCTGTCCCGAAGGTGTCCTTGTCCCGCGTGCCTTCGGCCCCGGTCTTACTCAGGAGGTCATCAACCCGCTTCTCCAGCTTGACGCCGGAGAAGATGGGAGAGGCCTGTGTCGGAGTTGAGCTCGGAGGAGCGTCGCTGTCACCGATCGACTGGACGAACACCGCACCGAATCCGAGGGCTGCGATCGCGAAGGCGGTGCCGAGGGCAGTCCTGCGGCGGTTGCGGCGCTTCTGGCTTGTGCGTCCAGGGCCGGTGGACGCGCGTGGACGACCGGCAGGGCGATCCACCACAGGTGATGTTTCACGTGAAACATGCGCGTCGCCCTCGCCCACCGCCGCGTGGGAGGCGCTGGCAGCGGCATGCTCCCCAGGTGTCTCGTGTCCGGGTGCCGTCGCGTTCAGCAGGGCTTCTGCGGCCAGTGCGGCGTCGATGCGTCCTGCCACATCGTCGGGCATCCGCACAGGGCCCGGCAGGGTGCCCAGCGTGCCGCGGATCTCCTCCAGTGAGGCGTACACGTCGGCGCAGAGGGGGCACTCGTCCAGATGCCGACGGACATCCGCGGTACGCGAGGGGGTGAGCAGACCCTCGGTGAGGTCGGAGATCTCCGTGATCTCCGGGTGTCCGGCCGTGTCAGTCGTGGATGTCACGCTCGCCCACCTCCGCCCTTCACAGCTGCTGAATCGCTTGGCCCTGCATCATGTGGTCCCGCTGCGAGTGGGACGGATGCCCCCTGAGCCCGGTTCCTTCCACTCACCGACTTTCTGCCGCCCGCACCCTCTCCGTCGGTGCGGAGGTGGGACAGAAGCGGCAGAAGTCTGGCTCTGCCACGGGCGCAGCGGCTTTTCACGGTGCCGGTCGGCACATCGAGGATCCGTGCTGCCTCCGCCACCGGGTAGCCCTGCATGTCCACCAGGACCAGCGCCGCGCGCTGATCCAGGGGCAGGGTGCCCAGGGCCTCCCAGAGCTGGCGATGCAGATCGTTGCGCTCGGCCGGTGCTGAAGCCGCCTCGTGCGGCTCCAGGAGCTGCTCCAAGCGCTCTGTGTCGTCGACGGGTGATGTCTTGCGGGACGCCGCCTTGCGAGCACGGTCCAGACAGGCGTTGACCGTGATGCGGTGCAACCAGGTGGTGACAGCCGACTGTCCACGGAACGTGTGGGCGGCCCGATAAGCGGACACCAGCGCGTCCTGCACGGCGTCGGCGGCTTCCTCACGATCCCCCAGGGTCCGCAGCGCCACCGCCCACAACCGGTCGCGGTGGCGCCTTACGAGCTCACCGAAGGCATCGGGGTCGCCCTGGACATGCCGGGCCAGGAGATCCTGATCGCTTGCCCCGCTGTGGTCAGCGCCGTGCGCCACCGGATCCCCCTTCCTCGTGCCCTCTCAGCCCGTGAACTTCACGTCAGTGATCGCCTGCTTGTAGCCGGGGTCGCTGAACTGGTCGCCACCGGCCTTGGGTACATCCGTGAGCCAGACGAGAACGTATCGGGTCTTCACCGGTTTCTTGGCGGAGATCTTCAGTTCCGTCCCGGTCGTCGTGTTCGTGGCGATCTTCGTCATCGAGCTGAGTGGAGCGGACGACGACAGCGAGTCGGCCCCGTAGAGGGTGGCCGTCGTGCGGTCGCCGGGGTAGTACAGCCTTATCGAAGCCGCTGACACCTCCTGGACCGAACCGAGGTCGTAGACGATGCCGACGCCCTGCTTGTACGGCGCCAGCGTAGGCCCGCCTTGGAAGGAGTAGGTACGCCAGTACGTCGAAGCACTGCTGTCGTACGTCAGTCCCACGTCGTTCGCGTGCTGGGGCTTCCCGTCCGGGTAGTACTCCGCGGCGCCCTTGATGCTGAGCGTCGTGACCGGCTTGGCCTTGTCGGTGTCCTTGTTGTTGCCGTCCGGCGTCTGGCTTGTGTCCGGCTCGCTGGACTGGTCCCTGCGGTTCATGAGCGCGTCGGCGAGTTGCCAGCTCCCCAGACCCAGCGCGGCGATCAACAGCGCCGAGACGGCCCACTTGAGGACTTTGCCGGTCCGGCTCTGCAACGGGGGCGGCGGAGTCTGCAGCGGCTGGGTGGCACCCGGGTGCGCCGTCTGCCGACCGTACGACCCCTGCTGGTACGTCGTGCGCTGATAGTCCGGCGGCGCGGTGAACGCGGGCTCCGGCGGGCGGATGCGGGGCATCTCACCGATCGCCTTCACCAGCTCCTCCGGCGTCGTGCACGGGGAATCGTGGCGGGAAGCCGTGGCGCCGTCATTGACGAGCGCGCGCATGGCGAGCTCCGACAGCCCTCGATGGACACCGGCCCGCACCTGGTCGGGTGCGATGAGTCCGACCCCCTTGGGGAGGCCGGAGAGGCCGTGCGCGTCGTTGTCGTAAGGCCAGCGCTGGGTGAGTGCCGCGTACAGCAGCGCGCCGATCGCCTCCGTGTCCGTGCGCTGCGGGCTGTCCGAGCCGATGCCACGCAGCGCGGCGTTCACCGCGAGACCGCGGATGCGCCACTGACCGGCGGCGGAGCGCAGCACGGCGCTCGGGTTGAGCCGCAGATGCGAAAGGCCCTCGCGGTGCGCGGCGGCCATGGCGTGGGAGACCTGGCTGACCATCTGGTACGCGTCGTGCGGTGCCAGCGGGCCGGAGGCCAGCAGCGCCGTCAATTCCGTGGCGTCCGGAAGCCACTCGTGCACCACGTACACGAGGTCGTTCTCCTCGACCGCGTCCAGTACCTGGACGAAGCGGGGATCACCCAGCAGAGCCGAGGAACGAGCCGCCGCCAGCACGGAACGGGCGCGCGTGTGGTCGGAGGGCAGCACATGCACCCCGACCGCACGGCGCAGTTTCTCGTCCACCGCGCGCCAACTGCTGAAACCGTCCAGACGGGTGACGCACTCTTCGAGTCGGTAGCGTCTGGCGAGTTTGTGGCCGCTGTGCAGTTCGGGCGGTGTCGTCTTCGCAGGGGTCTCGGTACCGCCGCTCCCCTGTTCCTCTTCGCTCGCCGAGCTTTCCGTGTCCCGCTCCCGGTTCTGGGCCTCCCCGTCGGCCGTGGACTGGTCCGCCTGTGCGGTCAGCGGCTCTTCGCCACTGTTGTCTGCCACGTCGACGGCAGCCGTGCTCCGTTCCGCCACCGTCGTTCCTGCCTCCCCATCCGTTGAGCGCTCTGCGACGCCAAGCCAATTGTGCCCACAGTCCGCCGCTATGAGCGACACGCGACGACGGACGATGGTTGTGCGCGTACCCCAGCCTCAGCGCCCCAGCCGCCCACGGACCATGCCGACCATCGAGTTGAGCTCTTCGATGCGCATGCGCCGCGCGGCGACGTAGAAGACCCCGAGCAGAACGATTCCTCCTCCGACGAGTGCGAGCATCGAGCCGCCGACGCCCTGTCCCAGGGCCCGGCTGATGCCGTAGCAGGCCGCGCCGCTGAGCAGTGCCGCGGGCAGCGAGGCGATCGACAGCCGCGCGTATGTCCGCATGACCCTGGCTCCGTCGAGGTCTCCGCCCAGCCGCTTCTTCAGCCGTCGCCACGCGACTCCGACGCCGGTCATGTAGGCCAGACCGTACGAGGCTGCCATGCCGACCACGGCCCAGCGGGCCGGGATCACGAAGAAGCAGACCGCGGAGGCACTCGCGTTGACGGCGGCGACGATGACCGTGTTGTAGAAGGGCGTTCGGGTGTCTTCGTACGCGTAGAAGGCGCGAAGGACGACGTACTGCACGGAGTACGGGATCAGGCCGAGTCCGAAGGCCATCAGCATGAAGCCCATGTTCGTGGCCGAGCTGATTCCGGACGAGCCGAAGATCAGCGTGCACATCGGGACGCCGAGCGCCACGAAACCGAAGGCGATCGGCACGATGGCGACCGCCGTGGTGCGCAGGCCCTGTGAGATGTCGTCACGGACGGCGCCGGCGTCGTCCTCGGCGGCCGAGCGCGAGATGCGCGGCAGGAGGGCGGCCATGAGCGAGACGGTGATGATGGCCTGTGGCAGGCCCCAGATGAGCTGGGCGTTGGCGTAGGAGGCGAAACCCGTGCCCTTGACACCGGCGTCGATGCCGGCGGCGGTAGCCAGCTGGGTGACCACGAGCGCGCCCGCCTGGTTGGCGAGCACGAACAGGATCGTCCACTTGGCGAGCATCGCGGCCTTGCCGAGGCCGTGACCCTTCCAGTCGAAGCGCAGCCGCAGCCGGAAGCCGGTCTCCCGCAGGTACGGGATCATAGCCAGGGCTTGGACCACGAGGCCCAGGAGGATGCCGATGCCGAGCAGCCGCACACCCTCCGGCGGGATGTTGCTCACCTGCATGTTCGAGTCGGCCGCACTGCCGTAGACCCAGAGGAACGCGCCGAGGGTAACGATGATGACGATGTTGTTCAGGACCGGAGTCCACATCATCGCGCCGAAACGACCACGGGCGTTGAGGATCTGACCCATCACCACGTGGATGCCCATAAAGAAGATCGAGGGCAGGAAATAGCGGGTGAATGTGACGGCGACTTCGTTGGCTGCGGGGTTGTTGGCGACTCCCACCGACAGCGCGCGGACCAGAAGCGGTGCGGCGAACATCGCAAGGGTCGTGAGGAGACCGAGGATCACCATGACGAGCGTCAGCAGCCGGTTGGCGTAGGCCTCGCCGCCGTCCTCGTCATCCTTCATGGCGCGTACGAGCTGAGGCACGAAGACTGAGTTCAGACCACCGCCGACGGTCAGGATGTAGATCATCGTCGGCAGCTGGTACGCCACTTGGAAGGCGTCGCCCAGTAGGGACAGACCCAACGCTGAGACGATCATCGCCGAGCGGATGAAGCCCGTGAGGCGCGAGACCATGGTGCCCGCCGCCATCACGGCACTCGACTTCAGCAGGCCCGAGGCCCGCCCGCCCTTCTTCGCGGCAGGTGCGGGTGCGGGTGGGGGCGTCGGAGCTGGGGCGGACACCGGCTCCTCGTAGGTCGGGCGGCCCGGACCGGGCGCCGGGGCCGGGGTCTGACCGGGAACGGACGGCTGCCCGGGAGGAACATGACCGCTCTGCTGCTGGTCGCGAAAGAGATGGGCGAATGCGTCCGGCTCGTGGCGCTCCTCGCCGGCCTGCGTCACCAGGTCGTCCACCCCGACGAACTGGGTCGTGCGGGCGTCGTCGCCGTACGGCAGATGCCGTGTCGGCCCGTCCGGCTCGGGCGCCGGCGTCTGGGCCCACACACGAGGGTCGGGGGCGTACTGCGGTGCCGACGGCTGCCCGTAGAGCGGCTGGTGCGGCTCGGGGGCGCCCTGACTCGGCGGCGGATGCGCGGCACGGTCGTAGAGCGCCTCGGCCACCGGGTCCGGTGCACCCAGGTCCTGGGAACGGTAGGGGTCCTGGGCGTAGGCGTCCTGGAGGTACATGTCCGCCGGAGGTTGCGGCGGCACCTGGCCCGGCCCGGGCAGCGGGCCGTCGGGATACCCCGAGTCGGCCGCGCCCTGGCCGCGGTCACCGTCGTACGGCGCGTTCATGGTTACCCCACCTCATCGTCCCCGGGCCAACCGGCCACGACAATCGCTCAACGGTCCACTCTCTCACCCGTGCCGGACGGGTCGGCGTTTCCCGGAGCGGTGTCCGGTGCCGGGTCACTCGGGTGCTCCGGCTCGTCCGTCCCTGGCTTCACCGGGGACTGCTCCTCGGCAGTGTGTACGAGTGAGGCCGCTCCGGCGTTCGCGTCATCGTTCGGCGAGGTGCCCTCCGGCGCGTTGTCGTCCGTCGAGGCCCCCTCCGTCCCCAGCCGCGCGGCGGCGCGCTTGCGCTGTGTGTACATCCGGAACCCCGCGAGGACGAGGAGCAGGACGCCACCGGCGATGACCAGCATCACCGTGGGAGTGATCTCCGTGACGTTCACGACGAAGGTGACCTCGTCACCGTACTTCTCACCGTCCGCCGTGTAGAGCTGGGCGACGACGGTGACCGGTCCGTTGGCCTCGGCGTTCGTTGTGAACTTCACCGACTCGCTGTGCCCGCCGGAGATGTCCACGGACCGTTCGTCGAAGGAATAGTCACCGATCTTCAGACGCTTCGGGGCCTTCGAGGTGAGGCGCAGCGTCAGCCTGTCGACGCCCTGCACGAGGTTGTTCTGCACCGTCACGGGGATCGTCGCGCTACGGCCCGAGAGCTTGGTCTCGGACTTCTCGATCAGCCGTACCTGGCCGGTGAGCGAGTTGAGATACGACTGCACGTCGTTGCGGTAGACCGCGGCCTCCATGGAGTGGCCACGCCAGGAGGTGGACATCTCCCGGTCCATGCTTCTGCCGAAGGGGGTGACCACACGGGACTGGTCGGAGAGGATCACCTTGAAACGGTCGAGGTCGGTTTGGGTGTCCTGGATCTCCTCGAACGCCGACTTCGGCAACGACGGCTTGCGCAGCGACGAGGGGTACGCGGAAGCCGGCGGGATCCTGGTGTTTGCGCCCGGATCGGGCTTCGCGGCAGCGGCCGCGGACAGTTCCTGTGTCTGCGACCACGTGCCCCCTCGGAGCGCCGTCAAAGCCTGCGCCATCGTCTGCGCCTGGCTCGCGGACGGCATGCGCTGCGGGGCGATCACGATGCTGCGCTGCTTGTTGTTCTGGAGGTCCGTCATCAGGCTTTGGGCGAGGAACCTCTGTACCGCCAAGGTGGAGCTCTCGGCTTTCGTCATGTCGCCCTGGAAGGCCGTCGACAGCCGGGCGTCCGCGACCACGGCCGTGGTGCCGCCACCGATGGGCCGTGCCGCGTTGGGTGTGTAGGACAGACCGCTGTTCTCCTGCAGGCTGTCGCTGCGGGCGATCACCTTGTCGGCGCCGGCGGAGATGGCGACCTTGACGATCGACGGGTCGACGGCGCCGTTCACGGGCCAGGCGAAGTCCGTCTCAGGCACCACCCGGAGAATGTTCTCGACTGTGTCGGAGGCCACATCAGTGGCGTCCTTCAGGCGGCTGAGAGAGCCGGTGACCTTCTTGCCGCTGTGGGCCAGCGACGCCAGATCGGGGTCCGCGAAGGGGAGAGCGATCACCTCCTCGCCCTGCACCGCCGTTTCCAGTTCCGCAAGCCATTCCCTGGCGACGGCTTCGTTCTTGCCGGCGACGGTGGTGTTCCCACTCCGGACCTGGTAGCTCTCCGTCATCGCCACGACGGACGCCAGCAGGTCCGGATCGATCACCCAGGTGATGTCGAGGTCCTTGCCCAGCGTCAGCATCTGCTCCAGGCGTCCGCCTGGCGAAATCTCCTTGGCCAGGTCGTCATTGAGGAAGACGGGGGTCTGCTGCTCCCCGGGCCCTGTCTCGGCTGTGAGATGGGTGGTGGAGATCAGAGGCCAGAGGTACGTCGTCTTCGTCTGCGTGCCCGCCTCGTCGGGCTGCCACGGCAGGAAGGTGCGCTGGATGCCGAGGACCTGGTCGTACGGAGCTGTGGATGTCTTGCCCGAGACCGACACTCCGAGCTGGTAGACACCGTCCGAGCCGAGGTCCAGCTCCTTCACGGGCACCGAGATGGTGAAGGGCTGGGCCACACCGGAGGTGAGACTGGAGAACTTCTCCACGTACTTCCCGCCGACCTCCTCGCCGTCGGTGTACTGGTCGAAGCCGGTTCGCTTGGCGGCGTCGTCGATCGCCGAGCGGCCCGTGATGGCCGCCGAGGCCACGCGCAGGCCCACATGGGCCTCTGTGACGGTCTGCTTGCCCTTGTTCGTGACCGTGCCGGAGACCGTGACCGTGTCGCCGTCGGTGGGCACGCTGGGGCTGAGCGAGTCGAGGGAGACCTCGACGGTGTTCGCCCCCGTGGTGGCGGCCGGGGAGGTCTTCTGCGTCGCCTGCGCGTACGGGGCCGTGGGGAGCTGGAAGAGGCCGGCCAGCAGGGGCGCCCCGGCGAACAGCGCTCCAGTGCGCAACAGCCACCGGCGGGCAGGTGAGGGACTCATCCCCTGGAAGTCTGCCGCCTCGGCCACGCGCTCGCCCGTCCCTCGTCGTCGTCAGTGGTCGTCGAAATGTGCGTCCACGCATGGTAACGATGTGCGCCGAGGGGAAGTGCCGCGGTCCGCTCCACAAGATCGGCGGCGCGGCCGGGCTGTCCCCGTATGTGCGCGTATCAAAGGGGTCGGCGACGGGGTCACCCGCGCGAAGCCCTTGTGCACGTTCAATGGAGGCGACCGCTGCCACCGGGGCCCCGTACCCTTTTCTGTTGTGCCGAACGCCAACGAAGACATCAGTGCCCTGAGCCAGGTGCAGCACCGCGCGGTGAGTGAACTGCTGAGGGTGTCCCCTGTCGCCGACGACCTCGCCCGCCGTTTCCAGGAGGCCGGGTTTTCGCTCGCCCTGGTCGGCGGCTCGGTCAGGGACGCACTGCTCGGCCGGCTCGGCAACGATCTGGATTTCACCACAGACGCTCGCCCTGAGGACGTGTTGAAGATCGTGCGTCCTTGGGCGGATGCCGTATGGGAGGTCGGGATCGCCTTCGGCACAGTGGGGGCGCAGAAGGACGGCTACCAGATCGAGGTCACGACCTACCGCTCCGAGGCGTACGACCGGACCTCGCGCAAGCCCGAGGTGTCGTACGGCGACTCGATCGAGGAAGATCTCGTCCGCCGTGACTTCACCGTGAACGCGATGGCGGTGGCCCTTCCCGAGAAGGAGTTCATCGACCCCCACAGCGGGCTCGAGGACCTCTCGGCCCGTGTGCTCCGTACCCCGGGCACACCTGAGGAGTCCTTCTCCGACGACCCGCTGCGCATGATGCGGGCCGCACGGTTCGCCGCGCAGTTGGACTTCGAGGTGGCCCCCGAGGTCGTCTCGGCGATGACCGACATGGCCGGTCGTCTTGAGATCGTCTCGGCGGAGCGCGTGCGGGACGAGCTGAACAAGCTGATCCTGTCCACCCACCCTCGCAAGGGCCTCTCCCTGCTGGTCGACACCGGTCTCGCCGAGCACGTCCTGCCGGAGCTGCCGGCGTTGCGGCTGGAGCGTGACGAGCACCACCGGCACAAGGACGTCTACGACCACACTCTGATCGTCCTGGAGCAGGCGATCGCGTTGGAGGAGAGCGGACCGGACCTCACCCTCCGGCTTGCCGCGCTGCTGCACGACATCGGCAAGCCCCGCACACGCCGCTTCGAGAAGGACGGCCGGGTCTCCTTCCACCACCACGAGGTGGTGGGCGCCAAGATGACCAAGAAGCGCATGACGGCCCTCAAGTACTCCAACGAACTCGTCAAGGACGTCTCACGCCTGGTCGAACTGCACCTGCGCTTCCATGGTTACGGCACCGGCGAGTGGACCGACTCCGCTGTCCGCCGCTATGTGCGCGACGCCGGCCCGCTGCTGGACCGACTGCACAAGCTGACACGCTCCGACTGCACCACCCGGAACAAGCGCAAGGCGAAAGCACTCTCTCGCGCGTACGACGGTCTGGAGGAGCGCATCGCCCAGTTGCAGGAGCAGGAGGAACTGGACGCCATTCGCCCTGACCTCGACGGTAACCAGATCATGGAGATCCTGGGTGTCGACCCCGGCCCGGTGATCGGCCAGGCGTACAAGTTCCTGCTGGAGCTACGGCTGGAGAACGGGCCGATGGAACACGACGAGGCAGTGGCGGCACTCAAGGACTGGTGGGCTCAGATGCCGTAGGTGTTGTTGCGGTAGATCCTCCGTGACGTCCTGATGTAGCGAGGCGGTGCGATGTTTCACGTGAAACATTACACCCCCACGGGAGAAAATGAGAAGACACATAAGGGGGGGGGAG
>NZ_JBIBEN010000004.1:0-237117 GCF_042955065.1 Streptomyces sp. NPDC012510 | reverse complement strand
GAATCCCCGGGTTGGTGGCGTTTTTTGGGTGGGGGGTGCTTTTTTAAAGTCAAAAAACCCCCCCGCCTCGCTACATCAGGAGACGACAAGATCGGTGGCGCATGCACTGAACGGCGATGTTTCACGTGAAACATCGCCGCGAGCGTCAGGGCCGACTCCGTAGTCCGAAGCGGGCCATGGTCGCTGCGGTCGCCCCATAGATCACGGCCACGGTGATGACCAGAGCGGCTGAGCGACCGTCGGGAGGGAGTATCAGGGCGGCCACGGCGGCGGCCCCGACGAAGGCCATGTTGAACAGGACGTCGTAGAGGGAGAAGATCCGTCCCCGATAGCCGTCGTCGACCGACGACTGGACGATAGTGTCCGTGGCGATCTTTGCTCCCTGGGTGACAAGGCCCAGAACGAACGCCGCGATCAAGAGGGGCACTTCCGTGAAGGGCAGGCCGAGGGCAGGCTCCAGCACAGCGGCGGCCGTGGCACAGGTGACGATCCAGAGGCCCGGACCCAAGCGGCCGGCTGCCCAGGGCGTCATCACCGCCGCAGTGAAGAACCCCGCTCCAGAGACCCCCACGGCGAGACCGAGGAGAGCCAGCCCATCTTCGGAGCCGGACGATCCTGAGCTGTCGGACGACCAGGCGTACCGGCAGAGCATGAGCACCATGACCGTCAGAGCGCCGTAGCAGAACCGCATCAAGGTCATCGAAGCCAGAGCCCAGGCCGCCGGTTGTCGTACAGGCTCGGCGAGATGCCGTACGCCGTCAACCAGACCCCGTGCGGTGCCGACGAGCGCTGTGCCCAGTCGCGGAGGGACCGGCTGAGGGCCGGGGCCCAGCAGGTCTCGGGCGATACGCAGTGAGGCTAGGGCCGCGCACAGGTACAGGATCGATCCGAGGAGGACCACCACGGCGTCGGAGTCCGAGGCAGCCAGCCGTACGACGAAGGCGAGTCCCCCGCCCGCGGTGGCGGCGAGCGTTCCAGCCGTCGGTGAGAGGGAGTTGGCGATCACGAGGCGCTCGGTGTCCACCACACGGGGCAGTGCGGCCGAGAGCCCGGCCAGGACGAAGCGGTTGACCGCCGTGACGCACAGGGCGGAGGCGTAGAAGAGCCAGTCAGGAACGCCGCCCAGAATCAGGACGGCTGTCACCGACGCCAGCAGGGCACGCAACAGATTGCCGTACAGCAGTACCTGCCGGCGTCGCCAGCGGTCGAGCAGAACGCCCGCGAACGGTCCGACAAAGGAGTACGGAAGAAGCAGGACCGCCATGGCGGAGGCGATCGCGGCTGCCGACGTCTGTTTCTCGGGGGAGAAGACGACGTATGTCGCGAGCGCGACCTGATAGACGCCGTCGGCTCCCTGCGACAGCAGTCGTACGGCCAGCAGGCGCCGAAAGTCCCGGAATCGGAGCAGGACGCGCAGGTCGCGCACGACGGACATGGGCACAGCCTCACATACGGGGAGGGCCCCCGGGGCAGGTGACCCGGAGACCCTCAACAGCCCACTACGAACGCCTGATCAGCGCTCGACCTCGCCCTTGATGAACTTCTCGATGTTCTCGCGGGCCTCGTCGTCGAAGTACTGCACCGGCGGGGACTTCATGAAGTACGAGGACGCCGACAGGATCGGGCCGCCGATACCTCGGTCCTTGGCGATCTTCGCGGCGCGCAGTGCGTCGATGATGACGCCGGCGGAGTTCGGGGAGTCCCAGACCTCCAGCTTGTACTCCAGGTTCAGCGGGACGTCACCGAACGCGCGACCCTCGAGGCGGACGTACGCCCACTTGCGGTCGTCGAGCCAGGCGACATAGTCGGACGGGCCGATGTGGACGTTCTTCTCGCCGAGCTCCCGGTCGGGGATCTGGGAGGTGACGGCCTGGGTCTTGGAGATCTTCTTGGACTCCAGGCGGTCACGCTCGAGCATGTTCTTGAAGTCCATGTTGCCGCCGACGTTCAGCTGCATCGTGCGGTCCAGGATCACGCCCCGGTCCTCGAACAGCTTGGCCATGACACGGTGCGTGATCGTGGCACCGACCTGCGACTTGATGTCGTCCCCGACGATCGGGACGCCCGCCTCGGTGAACTTGTCCGCCCACTCCTTGGTACCGGCGATGAAGACCGGCAGGGCGTTGACGAAGGCGACCTTGGCGTCGATGGCGCACTGGGCGTAGAACTTCGCCGCGTCCTCGGAGCCGACGGGCAGGTAGCAGACGAGGACATCGACCTGCTTGTCCTTGAGGACCTGGACCACGTCGACCGGGGTCTCGTCGGACTCCTCGATGGTCTCGCGGTAGTACTTGCCGAGGCCGTCGAGGGTGTGGCCCCGCTGCACGGTCACACCGGTGCTCGGCACGTCACAGATCTTGATCGTGTTGTTCTCGGAGGCCCCGATGGCGTCCGCGAGGTCCAGACCGACCTTCTTGGCGTCGACATCGAATGCGGCGACGAACTTCACGTCACGGACGTGATACTCGCCGAACTCCACGTGCATGAGGCCCGGGACCCTGGACGCCGGGTCGGCGTCCTTGTAGTACTCGACTCCCTGCACCAGCGACGCGGCGCAGTTGCCCACGCCGACGACGGCTACGCGAACCGAACCCATTCCGGTTGCTCCCTGTTGTGTACGAGTGAGGTCCTGGCAGGGACCTCACGTGGCGGTGTCGCCGGGCGCATCCGGCCCAGGGGTGTCCCCGGGCCGGGGCAGGGCGCCCGGCGCTCCCTCTGTGGTGTCGCGAGCGGGTTCTCCATGGGCGGGGCCCTTCAGGTCCCGGCCCGCCCGCTCGCTCTCGATGAGCTCGTTCAGCCAGCGCACTTCGCGCTCCACGGACTCCATCCCGTGGCGCTGGAGCTCAAGCGTGTAGTCGTCGAGGCGCTCGCGGGTGCGCGCCAGAGAGGCGCGCATCTTCTCCAGCCGTTCCTCCAAACGGCTGCGACGACCCTCCAGGACGCGCATGCGCACATCACGGGAGGTCTGCCCGAAGAACGCGAAGCGAGCCGCGAAGTGCTCGTCCTCGTAGGCATCGGGGCCCGTCTGTGAGAGCAGTTCCTCGAAGTGTTCCTTACCTTCTGCCGTCAACCGGTAGACGATTTTGGCGCGGCGACCTGTGAGCGGGGCAGCCGCGGCATCGCCGGGGGTACCGACCGCTTCCTCGATCAACCAGCCGTTGGCGACCAGCGTCTTGAGGCAGGGGTAGAGCGTCCCGTAGCTGAAAGCACGGAACACACCCAGTGATGTGTTGAGGCGTTTGCGCAGCTCATAGCCGTGCATCGGGGCTTCGCGGAGCAGGCCGAGGACGGCGAACTCGAGTATCCCGGAGCGCCGGCTCATCGTCGCCTCCCCTCTCCCGTTCGCCCTTGTGACACGTTTTATGCCGAGCAGATGTATCGATTCGATACATCCAAACGATAGAACGCCCCTACGGATGCGACAAGTGGGGTTGCGGTGAACGGGGTCACATCACCGATTAGCGGGAAGCAAGCTGCCTGATTTGGGGTGAAGTTCGGTGCTCAGTAGGTTTTGTTGGTGCGTAGTCTGTGCGGCATGCACACCACTGGGAGCCGAGTGACGGATGAGCACGTCGTCGTCCCAGGTGCGGTACGGATGAATACCCACACGACCGCATCCGTACTTCGGGGGGACCGGAAACCAGCCGCCGTTTCCAGGCGCGCACGGGTGCGCCTGCCCGAGGAGTAGTCGTTCGATGAGCGAGCACCGTCGCAAACCGCCGCAGCCTCAGGGAGGCGCACGTGCCGCGGGCCGACGCGGCCAGTCGGCGTCCTCCGGCCGCCGCGCGGCACCGCGGGGCGCCACCGGGTCACTTTCCGAGACCTATGGCTCGGGAGGTGAGGAGACCCAGTACGAGGGCCGTGCCGCGGCTCGACGGGCGGCGCAGAGAAGCACCGGCGCCGGTCCGGGTGGCGGTCGGCGCAGAACGGCCGAACCCGCGGGCCGTGGGCCAGGCCGTGGCCGTGGGCGCGCCGCACCGCCCGGCAAGAAGCGTTTTATCGACTATCCGCGCGCCGGTCAGTACGGGGCGATGCGCTGGGTTCCCTCGTGGCGTCAGGTCACCGGGCTGTTCATCGGGTTCTTCGGGTGCCTGGTGGCAGCGGCCGGCATCGGATACGCGGTAGTGGCCGTGCCCAACCCGGCCCAGGCCGCGACGGCGCAGAACAACGTCTACTACTGGTCGGACGGCTCCCAGATGGTCGCGACCGGTGGTGAGGTCAACCGACAGATCATCGCCTACGAAAAGATTCCCAAGGCGATGCGGTACGCCGTCATCTCGGCCGAGAACAAGACGTTCGAGACCGACAGCGGTGTGGACCCGATGGGTATCGCCCGCGCCGTTGTCAACATGGCCAAGGGCGGTCAGACCCAGGGGGGCTCGACCATCACCCAGCAGTACGTGAAGAACGCCATGCTCGACGACCAGTCGCAGACCCTGTCACGGAAGGTCAAGGAACTCTTCATCTCGGTCAAGGTGGGCACCTCGGTCGACAAGGAAGAGATCATGCGGGGCTACCTGAACACCGCGTACTACGGACGCGGTGCCTACGGTATTCAGGCCGCCGCCCGCACGTACTTCGGGATTGACGCGGACAAGCTCAACCCGAGCCAGTGCGCCTTCCTTGCCGCCGTCCTCAAAGGCGCCACGTACTTCGATCCGGCCGGCGCGACGTCGATCGACCCGGCGGCCACTCCGCAGGCCAACCGCAAGCGGGCCAGCGAGCGCTGGCTCTGGATCCTCAACGAGATGGTCAAGGACAAGCACCTGTCGGCCGCGGAGCGGGCGAAGTACACCGAGTTCCCCAAGATCCAGAGCCCTCGGTCCAACGCTCAGCTGGGCGGTCAGATCGGCTATCTCGTCGACACGGCCAAGGGCTACATCCTCAACAACACGGACATCACGCAGAACCAGCTCGAACGGGGCGGCTACGAGATCCACACGACCTTCGACAAGAAGAAGGTAAAGGAGCTCGAGGCGGCCGTGAACAAGGTCCGCAAGGAGAACATCAAGCCGGACCTGCGCCCGAAGACCGACACCCATGTGCAGTTCGGCGGCGCGTCGGTGAACCCGAAGTCAGGTGCCATCGAGGCCATCTACGGTGGTGAGGACGCCACCAAGCACTTCACCAACAACGCCGATGTCACGGGCGCGCAGGTAGGTTCGACGTTCAAGCCCTTCGTGCTGGCGGCGGCTATGACCTGGGGCAAGCGCGACCCCGGTCTCGGTCGGGATCAGGCGCAGGACGAACGAACCATCGTCTCGCCGAAGAGTCTCTACAGCGGCAAGAACAACCTCAAGATCAGGGACTACAACGGCGACATCTGGACCAACGAAGAGGGCAAGGAGTGGCTGCAGGCCAACGACGGCGACGAGTCGTACGGCAGTCCGCCGAAGTACCAGATCGATCTCCGTGAGGCGATGCGGGTCTCGGCCAACTCCGCCTTCGTGCAGTTGGGCATGGACGTCGGTCTGGAACGGGTGAAGGAAGCCGCTACCGAGGCAGGCCTGAAGAAGGGAAGCCTCGCCGGCACCAGCTTCCCGTCCTTCTCGATCGGTATCTCCGACCCCAGTGCGATCCGTATGGCGGGCTCGTACGCGACCTTCGCCGCCAGCGGCAAGCAGAACGAGCCGTTCTCCGTCAAGACGGTCGAACATGAGGGCCTCACCACGTTCGACCACGATGACATCGCCAACCCCAAGCGAGCCTTCACCTCGGAGGTCGCCGACAACGTCACCGACGTCCTGAAGACCGTCGTGGACGAGGGCACCGGTACCTCGGCGCAGCTCACGGGCCGCGAGGTGGCGGGTAAGACGGGTACCACCGACGGCAACAAGTCGGCCTGGTTCGTCGGGTACACCCCGCAGTTGTCGACTGCGATCAGCATGTATCGCATGGACGACAACGAGTCCAACAAGAACCGGACGTTCTTGGAGATGTACGGCACGGGTGGGAAGGAGTCGATCCACGGTGCCTCGTTCCCTGCCGAGATCTGGCACGACTACATGGAGGACGCGCTCAAGGGGCAACCGGCAGAGGACTTCCCGGAGCCCGAGCCGATCGGTGTGATCGTCAACGACGACCCGGACCCGACCCCGACCCCGACCCCGACCCAGTCCGACGAGGAGGAGAGCCCGGAGCCGAGCCCGTCCCCGTCCGAGAGCGAGACGCTTCCCTCGCCGTCACCCAGCGAGCCCTGCCGTAACCCGTTCGACCCCACCTGCGAGGAAACTGGCGGTGCGGATACAGGCGGTACGGACACCGGTGGTGTCGACGGAGGGGTGACCCCGACACCGACGGAGTCGGAGGACGATACGAGAGGCAATCAGAACGGAGGTCTCTTCGGAGGCCCCAACGGGTAGCTCCTCGACCGCCAGAGAGCGTTTCACGTGAAACAAGGGCCACCGCACCGATGAGGTGCGGTGGCCCTTTCCCGTGTCGCAGCGAGCCGGACAGAGCGGCTCAGGCACGTTTCACGTGAAACATGGGTCGTGGCAACAGAGGGGACACAGTGGTCCTCGGTGTATCCCAGGTGCGTACGGCAGGATGTGCGGCATGCCCAGTGCAGAGACGACGCGAGTGAGCGTGGACGAGCCGGAGCCGGTGCGGCCGACCAAGGAGGACGAGGTCGCTTCGACCGGCAGTGAGCTGATCGGCGGCCCGATCGGCCGACGTGCGCTGCTCGGTGCATCCTGGTGGACGCCGGTACGAGTCGTCGCACTCGTGGCGATCGGCATGTTCGCGCTCGGCATGGTGCAGAAGCTGCCTTGCTACGACGGTGCTTGGTTCTTCGGAGCCAGCTCCCAGTACACACACGCCTGCTACTCGGACATCCCGCATCTCTACCAGGGCCGTGGCTTCGCCGACGGGCTCGTGCCGTACTTCGACGAAATCCCCGGCGACATGCAGTACCTCGAGTACCCGGTGCTGACCGGTGTCTTTATGGAGGTTGCCGCCTGGCTCACGCCGGGCAGCGGCACCATCCAGGAGCAAGAGCAGTGGTACTGGATGGTCAACGCCGGGATGCTGATGGTGTGCGCGGCGGTCATCGCCGTCTGCTGCGCGCGGATCCACCGCCGGCGCCCCTGGGACGGCCTTCTGGTGGCCCTGGCGCCCGCCTTCGCGCTGACCGCCACCATCAACTGGGACCTCCTGGCCGTGGCCCTGCTGGCCGCCGCCATGCTGATGTGGTCTCGCCGACGTCCCCTCGCCTTCGGCGTGCTGATCGGGCTGGCCACGGCGGCCAAGTTCTATCCGTTCCTGGTGCTGGGACCGCTCTTCATCCTGTGCTGGCGGGCAGGTAAGTGGCGCGCGTACATGACCGCGCTGCTCGGCACCGTCGGCGCTTGGCTCGCGGTGAACCTTCCGGTGATGCTTCTGGCGCCGGACGGCTGGGCGAAGTTCTACCGCTTCAGTCAGGAGCGCGGCGTCGACTTCGGCTCGTTCTTCCTCGTCATCTCGCAGCGGGTGAACATCCAGATCACCCCCGAGACGGCGAACGCCTACGCGATGGTCGCGATGGTGCTCATCTGTGCAGGCATCGCCGCGCTCACGCTGACCGCCCCGCGCCGTCCGCGTTTCGCGCAACTCGCATTCCTGATCGTCGCGGCCTTCATCCTCACCAACAAGGTCTACTCACCGCAGTACGTTCTCTGGCTGATTCCCCTCGCCGCGCTGGCCAGGCCGCGCTGGCGGGACTTCCTGATCTGGCAGGCGTGCGAGGTCGCGTACTTTCTGGGGATCTGGATGTACCTCGCGTACACGACCAGTGGTGATGCCCATAAGGGCCTGCCCGCCGAGGGATACCAACTCGCCGTTATGGCCCACCTGTTGGGGACCCTCTATCTGTGTGTAGTCGTCGTGCGCGACATCTTCCTGCCGGAGCGGGACCCGGTGCGCCGGGCAGGTGACGACGATCCGTCCGGCGGGGTGCTCGACGGTGCGGAGGACGTCCATGTGTACGGGACGGCGGCCCACCCCCCGAGGCACGCGATGCACTTCGAGGGGCCACAGGTCGAGTGGGGAAGTCGTGGCCCGGAAGACAGTTCGCCCTGAGCGAACAGAGCGGGCGGGTGAGACGCGAATAGGCCGTACACGAGGTTCTCGTGTACGGCCTATTCGCGTCCGAAAAGCGGCGGTGGCCTCAGCGGTCGACTATCCGGTCGAACTGCGTGGTGGTGTGCCGCAGATGGGCCACCAGCTCCTCACCCACCTTCGGCTCCGGCGAGTCCGACGGCACGAAGAGGATCGACACCTGCATGTGCGGCGGCTCGGCGAACCACCGCTGCTTGCCGCCCCAGACGAACGGAGAAAGGTTCCGGTTGACCGTCGCAAGACCCGCTCGGGCGACGCCCTTGGCGCGCGGCATGACGCCGTGCATCGCCTTCGGGGCCTCCAGACCCACTCCGTGCGACGTACCGCCCGCCACGACCACCAGGAAGCCGTCCGAGGCCGCCTTCTGCTGTCGGTACCCGAAGCGGTCGCCCTTGGCGACGCGTGTCACGTCCAGCACGGCCCCCCGGTACTGGGTCGCCTCATGGTCGCCCAGCCACAGCCGGGTGCCGATGCGGGCCCGGAAGCGGGTCTGCGGGAACTGCTGCTGGAGGCGGACGAGTTCCTCCGCCTTGAGGTGGCTGACGAACATGGTGTGCAGGGGGAGGCGGGCCGCGCGCAGACGGTCCATCCAGCCGATGACCTCCTCGACGGCGTCGGAGCCGTCGGTGCGGTCCAGCGGCAGATGGATGGCGAAGCCTTCCAGGCGCACGTTCTCTATGGCCGCGTGGAGTTGCGGGAGCTCCTGCTCGCTCACGCCGTGCCGCTTCATCGAGGACATGACCTCGATGACGACTCGGGCGCCCACGAGGCCGTACACGCCGTCGACCGACGACACGGAGCGGATGACGCGGTCGGGCAGGGGTACGGGCTCTTCGGCGCGTCGGTAGGGCGTCAGCACCAGCAGGTCGCCGCTGAACCAGTCCTTGATCCGGGCGGCCTCGTACGTGGTGCCGACAGCGAGGACGTCCGACCCGAGGCGCGTGGCCTCTTCCGCCAGCTTCTCGTGCCCGAAGCCGTAGCCGTTGCCCTTGCAGACGGGGACGAGTCCCGGGAACTGCTCCTGAACGTGCTTGTGGTGTGCCCGCCAGCGCGCGGTGTCGATGTAGAGCGTGAGCGCCATGGCCGGTCCCGGAACCTTTCTGGTGGCTGCGGTGTATCAGAGGTATGGAAGCAAAAACGGGGGCGTCAGCGGCGCGACATGTAGATGTCGAGCGCCTTGTGAAGCAGTTTGTTCAGCGGGAAGTCCCACTCACCGAGGTATTCGGCGGCCTGGCCGCCCGTGCCCACCTTGAACTGGATCAGGCCGAAGAGGTGGTCCGTCTCGTCCAGCGAGTCGGAGATGCCACGCAGGTCGTAGACCGTTGCGCCGAGGGCGTAGGCGTCGCGCAGCATGCGCCACTGCATCGCGTTCGAGGGCCGGACCTCACGGCCGATGTTGTCCGAGGCGCCGTACGAGTACCAGACGTGCCCGCCCACGACCAGCATCGTCGCGGCGGACAGGTTCACGCCGTTGTGCCGAGCGAAGTAGAGCCGCATGCGGTTGGGATCCTCGGTGTTGAGGGCCGTCCACATGCGCTGGAAGTACGACAGAGGGCGCGGCCGGAAGCGGTCGCGCACGGCCGTGATCTCATACAGCCGCTGCCACTCCTCCAGGTCGTGGTAGCCGCCCTGGACGACCTCGACGCCGGCTTTCTCGGCCTTCTTGATGTTGCGCCGCCACAGCTGGTTGAAGTTTTTGTGCACCTCTTCCAGGGAGCGGTTGGCGAGCGGCACCTGGTAGACGTAGCGGGGCTGTACGTCACCGAAGCCGGCCCCGCCGTCCTCGCCCTGCTGCCAGCCCATGCGGCGCAACTTGTCGGCCACTTCGAAGGCGCGCGGCTCGATGAAGTCGGCCTCGATGTCGCGCAGTCGCTTCACGTCCGGGTTCTGGATGCCGGCCTTGATGGAGGTGGCCTCCCAGCGCCGGATGATCACCGGCGGACCCATCTTCACCGAGAAGGCGCCCTGGTGCTTCAGATGCGCGAGCATCGGCTCCAGCCAGTCGGTGAGGTTCGGCGCGAACCAGTTGATGACCGGGCCCTCGGGCAGGTAGGCGAGATAACGCTTGATCTTGGGCAGCTGGCGGTACAGCACCAGGCCGGCACCGACCATCTCGCCGGTCTTGTCGTCGAACCACCCGAGGTTCTCGGAGCGCCACTCGCCCTTGACGTCGGCCCAGGCCGGGACCTGCATGTGGCTAGCCGCGGGCAGGCTCTGGATGTACGCCAGATGCTGCTCTCGGCTGATCGTCCTCAGGGTCAGGCTCATTCGGGGCGCTCCTCGGGCTGGTGTGTCCCCATGGGTACAGGGGCTCCGGCTCTCGCGCCGAAGCCTACTGCGCCCTGCGGGCGCCCCGAATGGCCGTATGGAACCTGGAGCCCTGCCGGTACAGGGTCAGGACTTCAGGTGGTGTTATTCGGCCGTTTGGTCCGATGTGAGGCAGTGGACGGCGAGGGGCACGGTCCGCCGTCCATGCGGCCGGGGGTACGGAGTCAGCCGAGCAGACCGCCGAACAGGCCTCCGTGGGCCATGCCGAGGAAGAAGCCTACGGCTGCGGCACCGAGACCCACGATCAGACCGAAGCGTTCACGGGTCGTCTCCGAGATGAACTGCCCGTACGCGCCGGTCAGGATCCCCACCAAGCCCGTCCAGGAACTGAGCAGGTGCAGATGGTGGAACATCCCCGCGATGAAGGAGACGGCGCCGAGCACAAGCGTCACGGCCAGCAGCGTGTCCTGCACAGGATGGGGCTTGTTGTCGGTGGCGAGCAGAGAGCCGGAGATGTTGGGTCGCAATGTCTGTGCCATAGGGCACCTCCTGCGGAAGGCGGCGCATCGTAGCGCCATACACACCCGATGTGTACAGACTGACGGTCACCAGGACCGGATTTCAACCGGAAGCGGGTGTGCGGGTAGTCTTTGCCGTCTGCACTGGTGTCTGCCCAGGCCATGACAGGGCCCCTCAGCGGGAACCCCGATTGTCACTGGTGGCCGATACCGTTGCGTACGCATCACAACCCTCCTGCCACGGAACGACCGTGGCCGCTGAGTCCAAAGGAGGTGGGTTCTACATGCGTCACTACGAGGTGATGGTCATCCTCGACCCCGATCTGGAGGAGCGCGCTGTCGCCCCTCTGATCGAGAACTTCCTCTCCGTCGTCCGTGAGGGCAACGGGAAGGTCGAGAAGGTCGACACCTGGGGCCGTCGTCGTCTCTCGTACGAGATCAAGAAGAAGCCTGAGGGCATCTACTCGGTCATCGACCTGCAGGCCGAGCCTGCGGTCGTCAAGGAGCTCGACCGCCAGATGAACCTGAACGAGTCGGTCCTCCGGACCAAGGTCCTCCGTCCCGAGACCCACTGAGCTCTTCCGCTCAGCTGGTTCCGGGATCCGAGTAGCAGCACAAGCAGCCAGCAGCAAACCCGCCGAGAGGTTCCCCATGGCAGGCGAGACCGTCATCACGGTCGTCGGCAATCTTGTCGACGACCCCGAGCTGCGCTTCACCCCTTCCGGTGCGGCGGTCGCGAAGTTCCGTGTCGCGTCCACCCCTCGCACCTTCGACCGTCAGACCAATGAGTGGAAGGACGGCGAGAGCCTGTTCCTGACCTGCTCGGTCTGGCGTCAGGCGGCGGAGAACGTCGCCGAGTCGCTTCAGCGAGGCATGCGCGTCATCGTGCAGGGCCGGCTGAAGCAGCGGTCCTACGAGGACCGTGAGGGCGTCAAGCGCACGGTCTACGAGCTGGACGTCGAGGAAGTCGGCGCCAGCCTGCGCAGTGCCACGGCCAAGGTCACCAAGACCGCGGGTCGCGGTGGCCAGGGCGGTTACGGCGGAGGCGGCGGCGGTGGCGGCCAGGGTGGCGGCGGTTGGGGTGGAGGCCCCGGCGGCGGTCAGCAGGGCGGCGGCGCTCCCGCTGACGACCCGTGGGCCAGCGGCGCTCCCGCCGGTGGCAACCAGGGCGGTGGCGGTGGCGGCGGCTGGGGCGGAGGCTCCGGCGGCGGTGGCGGCTACTCGGACGAGCCTCCCTTCTAAGCCTCGTAGGGCCGGAACACCGGTCCTGGAGGTCGAGGGCGGGGCCGTACCCCACACTTCTTGATCACACAGGAGAAACACCATGGCGAAGCCGCCTGTGCGCAAGCCGAAGAAGAAGGTCTGCGCATTCTGCAAGGACAAGGTCACGTACGTGGACTACAAGGACACGAACATGCTGCGGAAGTTCATTTCCGACCGCGGCAAGATCCGTGCCCGCCGCGTGACCGGCAACTGCACGCAGCACCAGCGTGACGTCGCCACGGCCGTCAAGAACAGCCGTGAGATGGCGCTGCTGCCCTACACGTCCACCGCGCGCTAAGGGAGGGTGACCTACCAATGAAGATCATCCTCACCCACGAGGTCTCCGGCCTCGGCGCTGCCGGCGACGTCGTCGATGTCAAGGACGGCTACGCTCGCAACTACCTGATCCCGCGGAAGTTCGCTATCCGTTGGACCAAGGGCGGCGAGAAGGACGTCGAGCAGATCCGTCGCGCTCGCAAGATCCACGAGATCCAGACCATCGAGCAGGCCAACCAGGTCAAGGGTCAGCTGGAGGCCGTCAAGGTCCGTCTGGCTGTCCGCTCCGGCGACGCCGGTCGTCTCTTCGGTTCCGTCACCCCGGCCGACATCGCTTCCGCGATCAAGGCTTCCGGTGGCCCTGAGGTCGACAAGCGCCGCATCGAGCTGGCCGCTCCGATCAAGACGCTGGGCGCCCACGAGACGTCCGTGCGTCTGCACCCCGAGGTTGCCGCCAAGGTCAACATCGAGGTCGTCGCGGCCTAAGGGTCGCGCTCGCTGAAGCGGTATATGGGGCCGTACCCGATGAAGGGTGCGGCCCCATATGCGTTGCCGGATCCTTCGTCGACCGGTGGCGTGTGGGCAGGGGCGCCTGCCAAGCAGGTGTTTCACGTGAAACAGCGTGACCTGTCGATGTTTCACGTGAAACGCGGCGCTCGCGATTCAACCTTCTCGCGATCAGCGCGTCGCTCCGGTGACGAGCCAGAGGCCGGAGCGCGAACGCAACCACAGTGTCAGCAAGCGTGTCGTCATCATCAGCGTCATGGCGCCCCAGAGGGCGGTCAGACCGCCACCGAAGGTGGGTACGAGCAGCGCGGCGGGGATGAAGACCGCCAAGGTCAGCACCATGGCGCGGGCGAGGTAAGGACCGTCCCCCGCGCCCATCAGCACCCCGTCGAGCACGAAGACGATCCCGGAGATCGGCTGGGCCAGCGCCACCACGATGAGTGCGGGTAGCGCGGCTTCCTGGACTGTCGGGTCGCCGGTGAAGAGCGGGATGAACAGAGGGCGGGCGACGATCACCAGAAGTCCGAGTGCGGCACCTGTGGCGATCCCCCACTGCACCATGCGGCGACATGCCTCGCGGGCGCCGTGTGCGTCTCCCGCGCCGAGGTAGCGGCCGATGATGGCCTGCCCAGCGATGGCGATCGCGTCCAAAGCGAAGGCGAGCAGGCTCCAAAGCGAAAGGATGATCTGGTGCGCGGCGATGTCCTCGTCCCCGAGCCGGGCGGCCACGGCGGTGGCGATCATCAGAATCGCGCGGAGCGAGAGCGTACGGACCAGCAGAGGTACCCCGGCCTGAGCAGAGGCACGTATGCCAGCGGCGTCGGGGCGCAGTGAGGCGCCGTGCCTGCGCGCACCGCGGACGACGACCCAGAGGTACGCGACTGCCATGCCGATCTGGGCGATGACCGTTCCCCAGGCGGATCCGGCGATACCCAGGTCGGCGCCGTAGACAAGGCCTGCGTTCAGGGCGCCGTTGGTGACGAAGCCGGCTACGGCTACGTACAGAGGGGTCTTGGTGTCCTGGAGGCCTCGGAGCACACCGATGGCGGCGAGCACGACGAGCATGGCCGGGATACCGAGTGTCGAGATCCGCAGATAGGTCGTGGCATAAGGAGTGGCCGTGTCCGAGGCGCCGAAGAGGGCAACGAGACTGGGTGCCGCAGGGACGACGATGGTGACGACCGCGGCCCCGAGCAGCAGGGAGAGCCAGATGCCGTCCATGCCTTGGCGGATGGCGGCACGCAGATCGCCGGCTCCGACCCGTCGGGCCACGGCGGCCGTGGTGGCGTACGCCAGGAAGACGAAGACGCTCACGGCTGTGACGAGGAGGGCCGAGGCGACGCCGAGCCCGGCGAGTTGTGCGGTACCGAGGTGGCCGACGATGGCTGTGTCGACCATGAGGAAGAGAGGCTCGGCGACGAGTGCGCCGAAGGCCGGAACTGCCAGCGTGACGATCTCTCGATCGTGCCGTCGACGAGTGGCCTTGGGGGTCGCGGAAGCCTGTGTCATGACCACCAATCTAATCTTCCACAGGTAAGAGATGCAATCCGCCTGCACCTATTACAGTTCGCTTGATCGGACATGCTGTCGGGCGGTGATCGTGGCGATCTTGATCCAGTCGGGAAACTTTTTCTTCTGCACAGCCAGTGGACGGTAAAGCCGCAGCTCAATAGGGGTGCACCTGGCTGGGCGAGGTCTTGTTCACAGGCCTGTCCACCGAGTCGTGCACAGGTTTTGCAGGGTTCTCCACAGCATCTGGGCCGTCGTCCACATGGCCTGTGGATAACCGGATTGGCTGACGGTGCAGACGGGCCTACGGTGGTGCGGCGCCCGCTCCTTGGCAGAACACGGAAACCTCGCAAAACCGACGCGCCAGAACCGGAGACGGGCCTCTCATTTGTCAGTGTCGTGCCGTAGAAAAGAGAGGCACGGCGAGGTCCGCTCGGCGGACGGGAGGAGGTCGCCCGGTGAGCATTTCCGAGCCCCTGGACGACCCATGGGCCGACAGTGGGCCCAGTGATCGTCTGCCCTCCTCCCGTCGGCGCCCCGACAGTGGCCGGAGCAGGGACGAGCAGCACGACCGGGGCCGGGACAACGGGGAGTGGGACGGCGGAGGTTCGGCCTTCGAGCGGGTGCCACCACAGGACCTCGACGCCGAGCAGTCCGTTCTCGGCGGCATGCTGCTGTCCAAGGACGCCATCGCCGACGTGGTCGAGATCCTCAAGGGCCCCGACTTCTACAAGCCGGCGCACGAGACCATCTACCAGGCGATCCTCGACGTCTACGCCAAGGGCGAGCCCGCCGACCCCATCACCATCGCCGCCGAGCTCACCAAGCGCGGAGAGATCACCAAGGTCGGCGGTGCCTCCTATCTGCACACCCTCGTCCAGACCGTGCCCACGGCGGCGAACGCGGAGTACTACGCGGAGATCGTCCATGAGCGCGCCGTCCTGCGCCGCCTGGTGGAGGCCGGCACCCGCATCACCCAGATGGGATACGCGGCCGACGACGACGTGGATGAGATCGTCAACAGAGCTCAGGCCGAGATTTTCGCGGTCACCGAGCAGCGCACCACTGAGGACTATCTGCCGCTGGGCGACATCATGGAGGGCGCGCTCGACGAGATCGAGGCAATCGGTTCACGGTCGGGGGAGATGACCGGTGTGCCGACCGGCTTCACCGACCTCGACCAGCTCACCAACGGTCTGCACCCGGGCCAGATGATCATCATTGCGGCCCGTCCCGCCATGGGTAAGTCCACGCTGGCGCTGGACTTCGCGCGCGCCTGTTCGATCAAGCACAACATGCCGAGCGTGATCTTCTCGCTCGAAATGGGCCGCAACGAGATCGCGATGCGTCTGCTGTCAGCCGAGGCACGCGTGGCCCTGCACCACATGCGGTCCGGCACGATGACCGACGAGGACTGGACGCGCCTTGCCCGCCGCATGCCGGACGTCTCGGCCGCGCCGCTCTACATCGACGACTCCCCTAACCTGTCGATGATGGAGATCCGTGCCAAGTGCCGGCGCCTCAAGCAGCGCAATGACCTGAAGCTCGTCATCATCGACTATCTCCAGCTCATGCAGTCCGGAGGAAAGCGGTCCGAGAGCCGCCAGCAGGAAGTCTCGGACATGTCGCGAAACCTCAAGCTGCTGGCCAAGGAGCTGGAGCTGCCGGTGATCGCGCTGTCCCAACTCAACCGTGGTCCTGAGCAGCGTACGGACAAGAAACCCATGGTCTCCGACCTTCGCGAGTCGGGATCGATCGAGCAGGACGCGGACATGGTGATCCTGCTGCATCGCGAGGACGCGTACGAGAAGGAGTCGCCGCGCGCGGGTGAGGCCGACATCATCGTGGGCAAGCACCGTAACGGTCCGACGGCCACGATCACGGTCGCTTTCCAGGGCCACTACTCACGGTTCGTGGACATGGCACAGACCTGATCCGGAGGAACGTAGGGTCTCAAATTTCGCTGCACAGTCTCACGATCTGCTTCATATTGGCCGCACTTGTGAAGCGGCCGCGAGACAAGCGGGTCGGCGCGTCACTCTTTCGGGCTGCTTGGCTCCAAGCTCAGGCGTCTGCTCTCGACGGCGGGCAGCCTGGTCGTACGGACCATGCTTTGGGTGGGAGTACGTCGTGGGCATTGCTGCGGAATTCCTGGTCAGAGTGCGCCGCCATGATGGCGACGAGGCTGAGCAGTATGCCTGGCCCGCCGCTTCCAAGGAGAACGGGCGCGACACGACTCTGGCCCAGACCGGCCGCCGCACCATCCGCCTGGGACTGCGTCCGTTCACCATCGACGCGGAGGCCGGGCGACGGGAATGGCGGCAGATGCTGCTGGCCCTCGAACAGCGCGTCGTGCTCACCGACAAGCACCCCGGCATGCTCGCGGACGACCTGTCGGACTACCTCTTCGCCCGCAGCACCGGCCACATCGGTTCGCTGATGACGCTGAACAACCGCGGCTGCCAGCGGGCGGTCCGCACCGGCGCTGAACGGCTGGACCAGGAGCTGATGGACCAGGTGAAGAACGATGAAGCGTCCGAGGCAGCCCGCCTCGAACTTCAGGCCGCCCTGAAGAAGAAGCGGCTGACCAGCCGCCCGCGACCCCGGGCCGACGAGCCGCATGAGACCGCCGACCCGCACCCTTCCGATCCGGCTGCCTCCAATGCCCGGCGAGGCACTGCCTGCGTTCCGCGTAATTCAGCGTCCTAGAGTCACGAATCTGGGGTCTGACCTGCGCGGACATGAGTGAGGGCGCCTGAGAGGCATTTCTCTAGGCGCTGGTGTTCGTGCTGGTCAGCGGGGTGCGGGTTCGAGCGCGATGATCTGCTTCGGTGCGGGGATGTCGAGCTTGGCCAGCAGGTCGGTTTGGGGCTTGGTGAGGGCAGTGACCTGGCGGAACAGGCCGGTCGGGCCGGTGAACGTACCGAGGTGGAGCCGGTCGAGCTCGCGGCGGACGGTCGTCCAGGTCGCGTCGGCGGTGGTCTCGATGATGCGGATCAGCAGGAGGGCGAGCCAGCAGAGGACGACGTGTGCGCGTATGCGTTCCTCGAGCCGGTGATAGACGGGCCGCAGGTCGATGATCTGCTTCATGTCCCGCCAGCCCCGCTCGACTTCGAGGAGCTGCTTGTATCCGAGCGCGATGTCCTCGGCGGACAGGTCCGGGTCGGAGCATCGCAGCAGGTACTTGCCGTCGAGGTTCTCCTCGATCTTGATCTTCGCGGTGTCGATGCGGAGCTTGCCGGACGGGGTGGTGCGGAGGTAACGGTTGAGGCCGGGCTTGTCGGCGATCTTGCCGCGGAGTTCGCCACGTTTGAAGTCGCTGAGCTTGTCGGTGTCTTCGATCAGGGTCGTGAGCTGGGAGACGAGCTGTTCGCGTATGTGCTGGTCACGGGTGGCGGCTTCGGGGTTGTGGCAGATCACGAACCGTTCGGTGTCGGAGATCCGCACCTCCTTGACCCGCATGTTCTGGGCGATCTCGCCATAGCGGCCCTGGCGGGACAGGGCGGCCTTCACCTCCGGGCTGCCTGAGCGGAGTTTCTCGCCGACGATGTAGGCGTTGTCGCCCTGGCGGAGGTAGCGGCGGTTGCGTTCGCTGGAGAATCCCCGGTCGGTAACCCACACGATCTTGCTGAGGGTCCAGTCCCGCATGTCGTCCTTGACCTGCCGGATCAGCTTCTGGTCACCGGTGTTGCCGGGCCAGGACCAGACGCGGACCGGGATCCCGTCCCTCGTGACGGCCATCCCGATCACGATCTGCGGCAGGTCATCGCGGGAGTCCTTCGACTTGCCGAAGGTACGGAACCCGGCCTGATCCGCGCTCTCGCCGTCCTCTTCAGCGGGTGGGCGGCCGTCCGTCAGGAGGCGGTCCTTGTCGTCGCGAGCGACGGGTTCGTCGGCCTCCTCCAGTTCGAAGTAGGTGCTGGTGGTGTCGAAGAACAGCAGGTCGACCTCGAGGTTGAGGAGGTTCGCGACCTCGTCGAACACCCGCTTCTCCAGGTCGTCGGTCACCTCGTGGAGCCAGTCCATCGCCCGGTAGCAGGCGTCGTCGTCGATGGCCGGCAGGCCCTCGACATGCACGTCGTGCGTGACCCAGTCCGCGGCGGCCAGCTTGGACAACGGAGCCAGGGCCCGGTTCGCAACCAGGGAGAACAGCACCCGCTCGGTCATCGACATGTCCCGGCGCCGGCCCCGTTTGGGCTGCCCGACCTGCCCGACGATCCTGTCGATCCTCAGCCGCCGCCAGAGATGATCGAGGACATAGGTGCCGCCGAACGGGACCGACGAGACGAACTCCAGGTCACCCGCCGCCGTCGACGCCAGTGCCTCACCCGGCTCCAGCAGCCTCGATAGAGACGCGACCAGGCGCCTCACCGCGTCCCGGTCGAGGTCGTCCTCACGGCCGAACGTGAACAGGACCTTCGGGACCGCCCGGCCCTTCACCGGATCCCACTCGTTGTGGGCCAGGTGCAGGTACCGGACCGTGCCGGACTTGTTCTCCCGCTTCGTCGTCTTCACATACACGACTCCAGACCCTACGGAGCAACTCCAGGTCAGCGCAGGCGAATCCGCAGAATCGCGTCTCTAGGTGAATCTGCCCGCGTCACCAGCCTCCAGCCCACTGACCTGCACCTCCAGCCCGGTAGGGACTCCAGAGCCCCCGAATTACGCGGAACGCAGGCACTGGACTCCTGGCTGGAGGCGACAGCCAGGCGGGTGGACACCACACTCGGTGATGTCCTGCTGCCCTTCGGTTTCCCGGTCCGGCAGCGGGCCGGAAACCAGTTCCGGGGCATCCCGACGGACTGGACGATCTTCTGACGAGCGGTTGACTGCTGCCGTCGCCCACGCCACCGGGACGGCCCCGGAGGCGGTCACCGCCCTGACCCTGGCGCACTACGACGGACGGGCCCTGCAGATGAGTGCCGGAGGCCGGGCTGTGTCACGGCATGTCCTTTGGGGACGTGCCGGGGATCCCGGTTCTGCCCGGACTGCCTCCACTCCAGCGGTGGGCGCTGGCAGTTGTCCTGGAGGCTCGGTTTCTCCTTCGCCTGCACCCGGCACCGCCGACTGCTGGCGGACCGCTGCCCGCACTGCGGCCGGGTTCCGCGGCAGCGCCCCGGTTCAGGCCGGTCCGTCCCTCGTCCTGAACTCTGGGGCAATCCGCCGATCCGCTCTGGCGGCCCGGTTACGGCTGGCTGCGGCACCGATCTGACCCGTGCTGCGACGCTTCTCCTGCCTCCTGGCCATCCGGTTCTCATGGCGCAGGACCGGGTGATGGAGATCATCGACGGGCCGATGGCTGCCTTCGGCCCCTACCGGGCTGTCCCTCAGTCGGCACCGGCAGCGCCGGCCGATATCCGGGCCCTGGGCATCCGCGTCCTGAGCACGGGCCCTGGCCTCCGTCCTCGCAGCCCTGCTGCTGATCCCGGACAGCCGCACCTCCTTGGAGCAGGCCGCCGGGCTGGTCGGCGACGTCACCGACGGCATCGAGATCTCACCTCCTCCAGGAACTCGACGACCTTCCGCAATGGCCGGACATCGTCACCGCCCTGGACCGGCTCGCCGACCACCTCGACGCCAACGGCACCCCCATCGACTACGGCCGGCGCCGACTCCTGGACTACACCGGCCTGCTTCCCATGGCCGCTGGCTGGAGATCTGCCACCGCACCGGAACGCCGCCGGAGCACCGCCGGAGACCGGCCGGCGCGAACGCATCGCCCGCAGCCAGCTCTTCCGACGTCTCAGCGGCCTGCCTGCCGAGTCTGCCCCCGACGACCTGAGTGGGCTCGACAGCGCAAGGTTCCGGGCTACGTCCTTGCACTTCACCGCGCTTCAGACCCCCGAACTCGCACACGCCCTCCAGCAGGAAGCCCTCGAATTCCTCGCCTCGCACCACATCCACGACGAGCCCGTGACCTGGCAGCCTCCCACCACCTTGCTGGCGGGCCTCTCTCTTCCCGGACCCGACCCGGCGCATCGCCCTACCGCGCCTGCACCAGATCGTCCGAGAACGTCAGCACCCCGTTCAGCACGCCGCCCAGGTCCGAGGCACGACCGTCGAGGCCATCCGGCATGTCCTCGACGAACACCCAGCCCCCGCACCCCCGCTGACGAAGCACGCCGCCAGAGCCACCGGCCGCATCCGGCAACAAGCCCGGCAAACCGTGCCGGAAGAGCGCTTCACTCCATCTCCGCTCTCGCGGCGGAGCCAGCCACCCCACCGCCCTCCGCAGCCCCGAGTAGGCCGCATATGCCCCCGCCATCCCGTGTGACGCCCTGACCAGCACAAATGCCCTGCAGCAACTCGAACGCTTCGCTTCCGCCCTGCCCTACCCCACCGTCGCCGAAGCCGCCCGAGCGCTCGGCATGCACCAATCGACACCGACAACCCAGATCAACCGGCTCGAAAGGGACCTGGGTCGACCCCTGATCGAACGTGCTGAACGGGGCCGCAGGATGCGGCCCACTCCCTTTGGCAGGAAGGTGGCAGCGGCCACCAAGCGTCTCACCGACCCAGACTGACGGCCGCAACAAGACGGGCAGTCACTCGCCGAGAGTCCTTCCTCGGCGAGTGACGGGAAGAGAGCCATGGAGGCACAAGGTCACGAGATGATCGCGTCATGACTGAGATCGTCTTGATGTCCGACGCGAGAGTCACAGCCGTGCCTGTTCGCGAGTGTGGTGAACGGCTCGTCGATGTGCGACGGGACAACTCTCTGCTGGTCGATGAGCGAAAGTGGCAGGCCGCAGGCGCCTTCGCCTACCTGCGGCAAGGAGTGCTCGATCGACTCCTTAAGGCCCAGGCACAGCTGCCTCAAGGATTACGGTTGTTGTTCGTCGAGGGGTATCGCCTGCCGTCCCTGCAACGTCACTACTTCGACGAGTACGGAGATCAACTGCGGGCCGATCACCCGGACTGGTCCGTTGAGCAGGTACGTTCGGCAGCCAGCCGCTACGTGTCCCCGCCTGAGATCGCACCCCACAGCGCCGGCGCAGCCGTTGACTTGACGCTCGCAGACGCCGACGGCCGTGAACTTGACATGGGCACCCGCATGAACGCGACTCCTGAGGAGAGCGCGGGCGCCTGTTACATGCAGGCCGACAACATCAGCGACGAGGCCCGCTCCAATCGAGACATCCTGGGCATCGCGCTTACTGCTGCTGGCCTGGTCAACTACCCCACAGAGTGGTGGCACTGGTCATACGGAGACCGTTACTGGGCCTTGATGACAGGAGCGGATGCCGCCCACTACGGGCCCAAGGAGCTGGATTCGGCATGACCCGGGATCGGGTAGTTGAAGCGTTTGGTCTTGAAGCTGGGCAACTCGCGCGGGCGATGACCGAGGTTTCGGAGGCTGAGTGGCGTCTGCCGACGCGGTGTGAACCGTGGAAAGTATGCGACTTGCTGGCGCATGTTCGCGTGGTGATTGCCTGGCTTCCCAACATGCTGACCGCACCGGCGCCGACCCGTGCCGAGGTCTCGGCAGCGGAGTACTACCGGCCCGACGACCGATTCGCTCCGGAAACCAACGCGGCTCGGATCTCTCTGGCCCAGGCTCATGCGGCCGAGCAACTGAGTGGCACCGCGCTCGTCGAGGATTTCAAAGCCACTTGGCAGCGTGTGGACCGACTATGCCGGGCTGAGCCGGAAGGGCGTGTGGTTTGCACCAGGCATGGTGATCCGATGCTCCTGTCGGAGTTCCTGCTGACGCGAGTGGTTGAGGTTGCCCTGCATGGCTTGGATCTGGCCGACGCCTTGGGACGCGAGCCGTGGCTGACTTCCCAGGCCGCAGATCTGGTGCAGGATCTTCTGCTCGACCCGGATGGCGTGGCGGCACTGGAGAAGCTGGGCTGGGGGCAGCTTCTCTTCCTGCGCAAGGCGACCGGACGCGAGCCGATCACAAGGGAAGAAGCGCTTGACGTCGACCGCCTGGGCATCCGGTGGCTCGCACTGGGGTGAAAACGTCGTTGGAGTGGATCTGCAAAGGGCGTCGGGCCGGGGGACCGTGGCCGACGCCCGAGGAAATGACACGTCCGTGAGACGGAAGCCATGTCACCCAGCGTGAGACACCGTGAGAAGCACCAGGTCAGAGCGGTGGGCCGTGACACAGAATTCGAGACCCTACAGGAATGCGCTCGACGGGCCATGCCGGGCCCGATGAACTGGGCGCATGACAACACCTCAGGAAGAGCTGCTCCCCACCACCTGCCGGGCCCTGCTGCACCGTATCGCCGTCGCTCAGGCCGAGGGGCGGACGCCGTCGCTGGTCGCGGCGGTGGTCCGGGGCGGCGAGACTGTGTGGGACGGGGCGCGATCCTCGGTGGAGGGGCACGCGCCCGACTCGAACGTCCAGTACCGGATCGGTTCGATCACCAAGACCTTCACCGCCGTTCTGGTCCTGCGGCTGCGGGACGAGGGCCGACTGGACCTCGGCGACCCGTTGGAGAAGCATCTGCCGGGCACCGGCGCGGGGGAGGCGACCATCGCCGAACTGCTCGCCCACACGGGCGGACTGGCGGCCGAGTCACCGTCACCGTGGTGGGAACGCACCGCGGGTTCCCTGCGCCCGGAACTCGCCGACGTGCTCGGCGAGCAGCCCCACCGCCATCCCGTCGGTCGCCGCTTCCACTACTCCAACCCGGGTTTCACCCTGCTCGGCGCACTCGTCGAACAGTTGCGGGATGCTCCTTGGGAGGACGTCCTGCGCCGTGAGGTGCTCGAACCGCTCGGTCTGCACCGCACGACATGGAACCCGGAGGCACCACACGCCGGTGGCTGGGCGGTGCATCCCTGGGCCGATGTGATGTTGCCGGAGCAGGTGGAGGACCTGGGACGAATGGGCCCGGCGGGTCAACTCTGGTCCACGGCAGCTGACTTGGCGAGTTTCGCGGCCTTCCTGACCAAGGGGAACGACCGGGTGCTCAGCGCGGAGTCCGTCCTGGAGATGCGGACGCCGGCCGCGCCGGGGGAGGCCGCCGATGTGTCGGCCGGTGTGTCCTATGGGCTCGGGATGCAGCTACAGCACCGGGACGGCCGATTCCTCGTCGGCCACGGAGGTTCGGTCCCGGGCTTCCTCGCACAGCTCACCATCAGCGTCGAGGACGACGTGGCAGCCGTTGTGCTGACCAACTGCACCTCCGGGCCAGTGGTCTCGGACGTGGCCGCCGACCTCGTGCGCATCGTGGCGGAGGCGGAGCCCCGGATCCCCGAGCCATGGCGTCCGCTGCCCGAAGTGAACCGGTCGGTTCTGGAGTTGGCAGGGCCTTGGTACTGGGGGACGTACTGCTTCGTGTTGCGGCTGGTCGCCGACGGTGGTGTCTCGCTGGAGCCACTCTCCGCCACTCTGCGCAGCGCTCGTTTTCGACGCAACGAGGACGGGGGCTGGACTGGGCTCAACGGATACTTCGCCGGCGAGCTCCTACGTGCCGTACGAAGGCCCGACGGGAGCGTGAGTCACCTGGACCTCGGATCGTTCGTGTTCACGCGTCAGCCGTACGAGGAGGGGGCTCCGGTGCCGGGTGGAGTTGATCCCGAGGGATGGCGGGGGATGGTGTAGGCGTCGTTCTGGCGAGGAAGGGGCGCTCACGCGATGTTTCACGTGAAACAGGGCCCCACCCGTGTCATGGGGGCCGTTTTTCAGAGCGGCAGTTTGAAGCCCACGTGGGTGGCCTCGAAGCCGAGCCGTTCATAGAAGCGGTGGGCGTCGGTGCGCGTGGCGTCGGAGGTCAGCTGCACCAACTGGCAGCCCTGCCGCCGTGATGCGTCGATCGCCCACTCGACGAGCTGTGTGCCGAGACCGCTGCCGCGCTCATCGGCGTGGACGCGTACACCTTCGATGACCGAGCGGGTGGAGCCGCGCCTGGAGAGCCCCGGGATGATCGTCAGCTGCAGCGTGCCGACGACACGGCCTTCACGGACGGCAACCGCCAGGTGCTGGTTCGGATCGCCGCTGAGGCGCTCCAGAGCGGTGAGGTACGGGGCCAAATCCTGCGGCGACTCGCGCTGAGCCCCCAAAGGGTCGTCGGCCAGCATCGCGACGATCGCCGGGAGGTCTTCCTCGGTCGCCGGGCGAATGTAAAGGTCTCCCATGCCCGCACCCTACGCGGGGGCGTTCAGCGACTCCACGACGCGGATGTCTGTGTGTGGGGGGCAGTCCGGGGTTCTTCGCCGCCTTGTCCAGGGCTTCGCGCAGGGCGGCGTCATCGGTTCACGTGGCCGGCCTCGACGGCTCCTCCGTCACCTGGCTCCTCGTCCTCCGCGGCCCAGGCCATGAAGATCGGGGCCTTCAACCAAATGCCCTTGCGCTGGCCCTCGCATCGACAGCCAGGGGGTGCGCGACGAGCGTCGTCGGCACCGTCGTCGCGGGAGCGGTCGAGGCCGAGGAGCGGGCGGCCGTCCACCGCTGAAAGACCCGAGACGGCCGTCCACCGCTGATCGCTCAAGGCGGTCCGGATCTGCCGGTCCTGAGCCTCAGGTGGCCGCCACTGTCAGGGGGGCGAACCGCCGGGTCCAGTCGCCCGGAAGCTCAGGAGTTCCGTACGTCATCACCGAGTTGAAGGCGATGGATGCCAGGCCGCGTTCCTTCGCCCACGTCAGCAGTTCCGCATGGCGTACGTCGATGTCGGTACGCAAGGGTCGATCGGTGTGTGCGGCCAGAGAGGCGATGAGCGCCTTGGCCGTCTGGGTGTCACGGGCGATCAGCGGGCCGACGACATGAGTGTCCATGTTGGGCCAGGCGGCCGCGTATCCGGTGATCCGGTCGTTCTCCTCGGCCACGCGTAGTTGGTCGGCGAAGGCGGGGAGCCGGGTGAGGATGTGGGTGCGGTCCGTGCCGAAGACGTCATCGTCGAGTCGGAGGATGCTGGTGAGGTCCTCTGCCGTGGCGGGGCGGGTCAGGACGGCGGGATCATGTCCGGGCGTGAGGTGCCCGCGGACCATCTCCGCCCGCCCGGCGGTCTTGAAGCCCAGCTCCTCGTAGAGCGGACGTCCGTACGGAGTGGCGTGCAGGGTCAGCGGGGTCGCGCCCATCTCCGAGAGGACGTGGCGCATCAGGCGCCGACCCACGCCCTGGCGCGCGTGCCGCTCGGCCACCAGGACCATGCCGATCGCCGCCAGATCGGGGCGGTCGGCCGGGCCGTACTCGGTCACCACGCAGGCGGTGACGAGCCCGCCCTCAGGATCGTCGACTCCGTACCCCGTCCCGGCCGCGAGGAGCAGCCCCCACTTGTGCTCCTCACGAGGCCAGCCCCGATCCTCGGAAAGATCGGCGCAGGCGGTGCGATCGCGAGGCGTCAGACGGCGGATGGGCAGGGAGGCAGGGAAAGGTGTCGGCACGCGGGTCAGGCTGTCCGACACGAGCCCTTGCCGTCCACCGGTTTGCGGTCGGACGTACGTTCTTTGGCCGGCTCGTGCACAACCGCGCATCGCGTGGACAGATGTTTCACGTGAAACAGCCGTCTCCAGGCATAGGCGGGCAGGCGCGATAGTCTCGGCTCGCATGACGCGACTGCACCTGTTCGACTTGGACGGGATGCTGCTGCACGGTACGGCGGTCCCAGTGGAGATCTCGCGGCAGCTCGGCCTGGACCAGGAGATAACCACGCTCGAACGGGCCTTCGTGGCACGGCGCATCGACTCGCGTGGCTACGCACAGCACGTCCGTGAACTGTGGTCCGGGCTCACAGAGAGCCACGTCGACGCGGCCTTCGAAGGAGCGCCATGGCTACGGCGCATTCGGGTCACGTGGGCCGAGATCCGGGACCGAGGGGAGTACTGCGCCGTCATCTCGCTCTCGCCCTCGTTCTTCGTCGAGCGCCTCACGACGTGGGGTGTACACGCGGCATACGGTTCGCGTTTCCCCTGTGTGCCCTTAACCGAGCCCGTCGATCCGGCTGGGATCCTCACGCCGACGGCAAAGGTGGAGATAGCGGACCGGCTCTGCACGGAGTTCGGATTGACCCGCGCCGATTGCGTCGCATACGGCGACTCCCTCTCCGATGCGGAACTCTTCGGTACGGTACCGATCTCGGTCGCCGTGAATGCCGACCGGCATCTGATGGGGCTCGCCACTCACGCGTACACGGGGCGGGATCTGTGGGATGCCTATGAGTTGGTGCGCCACGCCCGGTAATCGCAGGAATTGATGATTCGCCCCCATTGAATTTGCGGTATGGCCAGGGGGTACTTGTGTGTGGCCCGCCTGCCGGTAGGGTCGAGTCCGGTTCGTGTCCGAAGCGAGATGCAGTCGTCTCATGGCGGGGGCGCGAACACAGCTCAATGCAGCCTAACCGGACAGGGAGATCGAGGACCTGCGTTTACCGTTACGAGGTGGGACGCCCGTGCGCTGTGGAACGCTGCCGTGAGTGCGGTTCACGTCACACTCCCACCTACTTGTCCGTACGGAGCGGGAACCCGGGTTGAATGTGGCCGCGTTGGTCGAGGGGGAACGAACGGGAAAAGCAAGGCCGTCCGCGGGGGAAAGCGCGCGACTTCCGAGTGGGGAAGCGCGCAGATCGACCGAATGACGCTTGAGGCGAGGCAGACCATGGACGCTCCGACCACCACGTCGGCCGGCAACGGTACTTCGGGTGACAGCGACGGAAGCGGCTGGTTCACGCCGCGCACTTCTCCGTCGTCCCCCGGCGGCGACAAGGAGCCCGAGGGCAACCGCCTCGCCGCCCTGCGGCCCATGGGCCGGCCCCAGAAGGCGTCGGACGAGCCGCGGCAGAACCAGGACAGCGCCGCGAGGCAGCGAATACAGACCCCTGCGGACCCTCCTCCCAGCGCCCCACCCCGCCCCCAGCCCGGCCCGACGGCGGCAGAACCCGGCTCGGAGCAGTCCGTCTTCGACGCCCGTATGCCCGTCCAACACGTCGACGGCGCGGCCGCCGCCTCTCCCGACGCGGTCCTCATCCGGCGGACGATGGCCGATATAGGGCCCGTCGCCGACAAGGTCACCTCGTACTTCTACGCGCTGCTCTTCGTCCAGCACCCCGAACTGCGCTCGATGTTCCCCCCGGCGATGGACGCCCAACGCGACCGCCTGCTCAAGGCGCTGCTGACCGCGGCCGAGCACATCGACAACACACCCGTCCTGGTCGACTACCTGCAGAACCTCGGTCGCGGTCACCGCAAGTACGGCACCCAGGCCGAGCACTACCCGGCCGTCGGCGAGTGCCTGATCGGCGCGCTGAGCAGGTATGCCAAGTCGAGCTGGGACGACGAGACCGAGGCGGCCTGGGTCCGGGCGTACACGACGATCTCCCAGGTGATGATCGACGCGGCGGCCGCCGATGAACTGCGCTCCCCTCCCTGGTGGCTCGCCGAGATCGTCTCGCACGAGCTGAGAACCCCGGACATAGCGGTCCTCACCGTCCGTCCGAATCAGCCCTATCCCTTTCTCGCCGGGCAGTACACGAGCCTGGAGACTCCCTGGTGGCCGCGGATCTGGCGGCACTACTCGTTCGCTTCGGCGCCCCGCTCGGACGGACTGTTGTCGTTCCATGTGAAGGCGATCACGGCGGGCTGGGTCTCCAACGCTCTCGTGCACCGTGCCCGACCCGGCGATGTGCTGCGCCTGGGCCCACCGGCCGGTTCGATGACCGTGGACCACACCAGTGCCGGCGGGCTGCTCTGCCTGGGCGGCGGCACCGGTATCGCTCCCATCAAGGCCATCGTCGAGGACGTCGCCGAACACGGACGGCACCGCCCGGTCGAGGTCTTCTACGGAGCCCGCACCGGTCAGGACCTCTACGATCTCGACACGCTGCTCCGGCTGCAGCAGAGCAATTCGTGGCTCGAGGTCCGCCCGGTCGTGGACCGGCACGGACTGCTCCAGCTGCCTGACGCCATTCGTGACCACGGGCCCTGGAACGAGTACGACGCCTACCTCTCGGGCCCGCCCGGCATGATCCGCAGCGGCGTGGACGCCTTGAAGGGCGCCGGCATCCCGACGGCGCGCATACGCCACGACTCGGTGGAGGAACTGGTGGCCGCCGGAGACTGACCGCCGAAGTCGTGCTGAGCGACAACCGGCGATGTCAGCCCAGGTCGGGTGCGTGCATCGCCCGTACTCCCTCGATGTTGCCGTCGAGATAGTGCCGCAGGGAGAGCGGGACGAGGTGTACGGAGGCGATGCCCACCCGGGTGAAGGGGATGCGCACGATCTCGTACTCGCCCAGAGGCTCCTCCACCTCAGGGCCGTGCCGCTTGGAGGGGTCCATGGACTCCAGACGGCAGACGAAGAAGTGCTGGACCTTCACACCGGTGGCGCCGCCGTCCTCGCCGATGTGTTCGACGGTGTCCACGAAACAGGGCACCACATCAGTGATCTTCGCGCCGAGTTCCTCGTGTACTTCGCGGTGGAGCGCGTCGACCACCGTCGTGTCCTCCGGCTCGACCCCGCCGCCCGGTGTGAGCCAGTAGGGATCGACGCCCGGCTTGGTCCGCTTGATGAGGATCAGGTCGTCGCCGTCGAGCAGGATGGCACGGGCGGTGCGCTTGACCACGGGTCGTACGGTCATGGGAGAAATGTGGCCCTGCATGTTCCACGTGAAACATCGCCGGAGCGAAGAAGGCTCAGGACCACTCCACAGCGGCCCTCAGCAGCCACTCGTGCGCTCGGGCGATGTGCGGCATGGCCAGCGTGCCGGTACGGACCACCAGGAAGTACGTTCGCAACGGAGGCACCGCCGGGTCGACAAGCGCGACGAGGTCACCGCGTTCCAGGGCGGAGGCGCACAGGTAACGGGGCAGTACGGCCAGGCCGGCGCCCGAAACGGCACAGGCGAGGACCGCGCGCAGGTCGGGGACGACCACGGTGCCGGAGGCGGCGGGCCGGGAGTCGAAGACCGATGCCCAGTAGCGAGCGATGAACGGCATTGACTCGTGTACCTCGACGACCGGAAGGTGCTCCAGGGCGTGCGCACCCTTGTGGCGCAGACCGCCGGGGCCGATCCGATGGGCCCAGCGCGGGGCGGCGACCAGGACGTGCTCCTCGTCGCACAAAGGAGTCGCGGTGAGCAGACCACCACGCGGCTGGGCGGTGGTGATGGCCAGGTCGTGGTGTCCTGCGGCGAGACCCTCCAGCGTCTCGTCGGCGTTCCCGAAGGAGACCCGCAGTGCCACGTGCCGACCGTCGTCCCCGGTCAGCTCGGTGAGGGCGGGCAGGGCTCGCTCGGCCGTGAACTCAGGATGACCGGCGAGATGCAGCGTCCGTGAGGAGGAATCGTCGTCGACACCGGTTTCGGCGATCTCCACCAGCGCGTCCAGGTGCGGCGCCGCCTTGTGGGCGAGCTCGTCGCCGATGGTCGTCGGGGTCACTCCCCGGGCCTGCCGCAGGAAGAGAGGGCGGCCCAGTTGCCGTTCGAGGGTGCGTATCTGCGAGGTGACGGCCGGCTGCGAAAGACCGAGCAGTGCGGCGGCGCGGGTGAAGGAACCGGCCCGGTGCACGGTCACGAAGGTTCGCAGTAAGGCCAGATCCATCGCCGCCCCTCCCCTCGCCATCCTGGAGCGCCCCACTATAAATAAGTCGATAGGTCCCTGTCGCTACCGTGATTGGACACTGACACAGAGTCAACTAGCCTTGGTCGCGCGGTTCTTCGCGCGTGGAACCGGGGACGGTCCGAGCCACGAGGGGGGAGGCTCGGACCGTCCGTTGTGCGTAGTCGAGTATCAGCCGGCGGTAACGGCGAGCGCCCGTAGTACGTCCGCCACCAGGTCGTCGGTGTCCTCCGCGCCGGCCGAGAACCGGATGAAGCCCTCCGGAACGGCGTCGCCGCCCCACCGACCGCGCCGCTCAGCGGTGGACCGCACCCCGCCGAAGCTCGTGGCGTCGTCCACCAGACGCAGCGCGTCGAGAAAGCGGTCGGCTCGCGCACGCGTGGGCAACGCGAACGACACCACGCACCCGTAGCGACGCATCTGCTGCGAGGCGATCTTGTGCGAAGGGTCGTCGGGCAGCCCCGGGTAGCGCAGCCCGGTCACCTCGGGGTGCCCCTGAAGCGCCTCGGCCACGGCCAGGGCGTTGGCATTCTGTCGGTCGACGCGAAGCTGGAGCGTGGCGAGCGAGCGGTGGGCGAGCCATGCCTCCATCGGACCCGGGATCGCCCCGACGATCTTGCGCCAGCCTCGTACACGCTCCATCAGTGAGGCGTCGCGTCCGACGACGTAACCGAGAAGAATGTCGCCGTGCCCCGTGAGCTGCTTGGTGCCGCTGGCCACGGCGAAGTCGGCACCCAGGCCCAGCGGCCGCTGCCCGAGCGGAGTCGCCAGGGTGTTGTCGACGGCTACGAGACAGCCTCGTGCGCGTGCCGCCTCGCTGAGCCGTCGTACGTCGCACACGTCGAGCCCCGGATTCGACGGTGTCTCCAGCCAGAGCAGTTTGGCGCCGTCGAGGGCGTCGAGCTGGGCATCACCGCTCGTCGGCGCGCTGCGTACCTCGATGCCGTACGAACGCAACTGCTCGCCCGCGAGGGGCAGTACGTTGTACCCGTCGCTCGGCAGCACCAGGACGTCGCCGGTGCGTAGCTGTGAGAAGAGGACGGCCGAGATGGCGGCCATCCCGGAGGAGAAGGTGATCGCCTCGGCGTCGTCCTGCCCAGGGGACTCCAGTTCGCCGATGGCCCTTTCCAGCAGGGTCCAGGTGGGGTTCTGGTCCCGTCCGTAGGCGTACGGGCCGGTGGGCTCGCCCGGCAGGTGGTAGTGGGCGGCGAAGACCGGCCCCGGCAGGGTCGGCTCGTGCTTGACGGGTTCGGGGAGCCCGGCCCGCACCGCGCGGGTACCGTCACCGGGGCCCGCGGCGAGGTTCTCCGTGCTCATGCGGCCCGTTCCTCCACCTTCTGGCGTACGGCGTCCAGCAGACCGGGGCTCGCCGCCTCCACGAGCTCCAGGCACTCCTCGAAGCCTTCCATGCCCCCGTAATACGGGTCCGGAACGTCCAGGTCGTCGCCTGCGGCGGGGTCGTAGGAGCGCAGGAGCCGTATCTTGTCGGCGTCCGTCGGGGTCGGGGCAAGGCGTCGCAGGGCCTTGAGGTGGCCCTCGTCGAGGGCGATCACGAGGTCGAGCCGGGAGAACCAGGAGACCTGGAACTGCCGGGCCGTGTGCATGCCGTCATAGCCGTTCGCCTCCAGAACGGAGACGGTGCGCGGATCGGCGGCGTCGCCCTCGTGCCACCCGCCGGTGCCGGCGCTGTCGACCTCGACCAGCCCGTCGAACCCGGCCTCCGCCAGGCGGGCGCGGAAGACCGACTCGGCCATCGGGGAGCGGCAGATGTTGCCGGTGCAGACGAAGCAGACTCGGTAGGTCATCGGACCCTCAGTCCCCGTCGGGCAGGACGAGGGAGAGCGCCCAGGAGACGATCGAGATGATCAGGCCGCCCAGCACGGCGGTCCAGAAGCCCTCCACGTGGAAGCTCAGGTTGAGCACGTCGGCCAGCCATGAGGTGAGCAGCAGCATCAGGGCGTTCACGACCAGGGTGAACAGGCCGAGCGTCAGTATGAACAACGGAAGGGTGAGCAGCTTCACCAGCGGCTTGACCACCGCGTTCACCAGGCCGAAGACGAGGGCGACCAGCAGCAGGGTGCCGACCTCCTTGCCCGTGCTGTCGCCGGTCAGTGTGATCTTGTCGAGCAGCCATACGGCGACTGCCAGCGCGCCCGCGTTGGCGATCGTCTTGACTAGGAAATTCATCATGTGTCTGATCGTGGCAGAAGCGATCGGTACGAGCACTGGGCAGGGGCGACTAAGTCGATGAAGGCATTCCGGTTGGATGAACTGGAGGCGGAGCGCGCCGCCAATGACGGTGCCTACCTGCAGTTCCTACGCGAGCGGAACATGTCGGTCGGGCTGTACGCGCTGGACGCCGGCGACTTCGATCCGCAGAAGCCGCACAGCCAGGACGAGGTGTACCTCGTCGTGAGCGGTCGCGCCTCGCTCACGATCGGCCTGGAGACCACCCAGGTGGCGCGCGGCAGTGTCGTGTACGTGCCAGCCGGGGTCGCCCACAAGTTCCACCACATCACCGAGGACCTGAGGGTCGTGGTGGTGTTCTCTCCGCCGGAGGGGTGAGGTCCGCCTCCGCGTTCCCTAGGGGAACGATCAGGGACGGACAAGGGGTACGAAACCCCCGGACGGCCCCTTCGCGGCCCTAGCATCGATGTCAGGACAGCAGTAGTGGCCCGGAAGCAGTGCCTCGATGGCGGGGCGACGGGTGGAGACACAAGGAGCAAGGGCGATGCGGGAGATCTTCGCGGGGATGCCGTGGTGGGTGAAATGGATCGCGGTGCCGGTCATCGCCCTGCTGGTGTTCGGAGGGCTGATAGTCAGCGTCGTCCAGTTCGTGGTGGGCCTGCTCTTCAAGGTGCTGGTCTTCGTGGCGCTGGTCGGCGGACTGATCTACGTCGTCAGGAAGTTCACCGCCGGCTCCTCGTCGCGCGGCGACTGGTGAGGCGTCAGCACCGCGCAACACCTGAGGCGCGTGTGGGTGAGGGCAGGTCAGGCCACGACGGTAAAAGGAACGTGAGGTTCCCTCGCCAGAGGGAAGTTTCCCGGCGGGGCCGTCTGCGAGCGGTGACAGGCGGCTAGAGTCCGGGCACTCGTCGCGGGCTCGGCCCCGCGGGCGGCACATCCCCCTCCCGTGTCCCCCGCACGGGCGGCCCTCCTCGCGCTTCGGGAGTGACCCTTGGCCACGGCTGACACCGCACCCGCAGAACCACTCTCCCCACCCGCCCGGCCTCGCTCCAGGTCGACCCAGAGCGCCGCTCCCCCCACCCAGCCAGGACCTCGATCGACCCCGACAGCCCCCGAGCAGTCCCGTGCCAGAACCGCCGAGACCCAGGCCTCGCCTCCACCGCCACGCAGGACGCCCTCGAAGTCCCCGGCGCCCCCCGTGCAGCCACGGACCTCGCCGGGCGAGGAGAACGGGCGATGCGCCGAGCCGCCCGACGCTCAGACGCGGCCGACGGCATCGCCGCCCCGGGCACAGACACAGGGGCTCGTCCGTCCCGTGCCGGCTCAGGGACATGCGCCGGGAAGAGGAGCGCGGATCCCGTCACCGGCGTCGCCGCCCGGGTCGGAGGCCGGCTCCGGCACGCTGATCGGCTCCGTACAGCGGGCCATGCGGCTGCTGGAGGCCGTTGCCGAGCGGGAACACGGAGCGCCCGCCAAACAGCTGGCGCGGGATGCCGGACTCGCCCTGCCGACGGCGTACCACCTGCTGCGCACGCTGGTGCACGAGGGCTACCTCCACAGGGAGAAGGGACTGTTCTTCCTCGGCGAGGCGGCCGAGCGGCTGAGCAGCAGCGGAGCGCAGCAGAAACGTCGCAGCACCGTGGGCGAGGTTCTGGCGCACTGGCGGGACGCCCTCGGCGCACCCGTCTACTTCGCGATCTACCGGGACGGCGAGATCGAGGTCATGTGCGTCGCCGACAGCCCGAGCGCGCCGGCGGTGGAGGAGTGGGCCGACTTTCGGGAGACCGGCCACGCACACGCCATCGGGCAGTGCCTGCTGTCCCAACTGAGCGACGAAGCACGCCGCGACCATCTGGACCGCTATCCGGTGCAGTCGATCACCCCGTACACGGTCCGTGACAACGAGACGCTGCTACGGCGCCTCGATCGGATCGGACGGATGGAACCGGTCGTCGAGCGGCAGGAGTACGCCCTGGGGACGGCCTGTGCGGCCATCCCGATCACGGTGGGGACCACTGCCGGGACCCTCGCCATCTCGCTGCCCTCGCACCAGGCCGACCGGCTGCTGCCGGCGGCCCATCAGTTGCAGACCGAGATCGGAAAGGTACTAGGGACACTCGCGATCTCTATCAGCATCTGAAAAATCACTCCTTGTGATCTCTCGTGTACTTTCAGCAAACTTCCAGGGGTGTCAGGCGGATGATTCCTGGCCAGTCGACGAACACGGCGGGGTAGGCGATGCGCGAGTCGGTACAGGCAGAGGTCATGATGAGCTTCCTCGTCTCGGAGGAGCTCTCCTTCCGCATCCCGGTGGAGCTGCGTTACGAGACCTGTGATCCCTACGCTGTGCGGCTGACCTTCCACCTGCCCGGCGACGCTCCGGTGACCTGGGCCTTCGGGCGGGAGCTGCTCATCGACGGGGTCGGACGGCCGTGCGGTGACGGGGACGTCCATATCGCGCCCGCGGACCCGGAGTCGTTCGGTGAGGTCCTGATCCGGCTTCAGGTGGGCACCGACCAGGCGATGTTCCGGGTCGGCACGGCGCCGCTGGTGGCCTTCCTGGACCGTACGGACAAGCTCGTGCCCCTGGGGCAGGAGCGTTCCCTCGCCGACTTCGACACGCTCCTCGACGAGGCGCTGGACCGCATCCTGGCCGAGGAACAGAGCGCCGGCTGAACCGTTACGGCGTCCGTCGCGACCTGTAATGCTTCAGCGCTTGCGGCGACGGCCCTTTCCTCCGCGCGCCGGAGCCGGAGCGGGAGCGGCCGCTGCTTCCAGGGCAGTGGGGCGGTCGGCCGAGACGACCAGGGCGGCCAGCGCGGTGGTCACCGGGACGGAGGCCACCAGACCGATCGAGCCGACCAGCGTGCGCACGATCTCCTCGGCGACCAGCTCGCTGTTGGCGACCGTGCCGACACTGCTCTGGGCGATCGAGAAGAGCAGCAGCAGCGGCAGCGCGGCACCGGCGTAGGCGAGGACGAGGGTGTTGACCACCGAGGCGATGTGGTCCCGGCCGATCCGGATGGCCGCGCGGTACAGCCCACGCCAACCCATCGCGGGATTCGCCGCGTGCAGTTCCCAGACCGCCGAGGTCTGGGTGACCGTGACGTCGTCGAGCACACCGAGCGAACCGATGATGACGCCCGCGAGCAGCAGACCGCTCATGTCGATCGACGGGTACAGCCCGTGGATCAGGCCGGTGTTGTCGTCCGTGTTGCCCGTCAGGCTGGCCCAGCCGATGAACCCCGAACCCAGCAGACCGATCAGCAGCAGCGAGATCAGCGTGCCGAGCACCGCCACGGATGTCCGGGCCGAGAGTCCATGGCACATGTAGAGCGCGATCAGCATGATGGCGCTCGCCCCGACCACCGCGACGACCAGGGGATTCGAGCCTTGCAGGATGGCCGGCAGGATGAAGAGGGTCAGCACCATGAAACTGATGGCCAGCGCGACCAGGGCCATGACACCGCGCAGCCGGCCCACCACCACGACAGCGAGCGCGAAGATCCCGGCGAGCAGCGCCATCGGGAGCTTCCGGTTCACATCGGTGACCGAGTACTGCAGGTCCTTGGGCGCGGCGGGCTCGTAAGCGACCACGACCTCCTGGCCCTGCTCCAACTGCCGTGACTGGTCGGGCTGCACGATCTCCGTGAACGTACGTCCCTTGTCCTTGCCGGTGTCGACCCGGACCGTGGCCTTCTTGCAGGTGCCGTTCGCCTGCTGCTGTGCGGCCGAGCCTTCGGCGGTGGACGTGTCGCCGGTCGGGGGGACGCCGGAGGCGTTCACCGACGAGCAGTCGACCGCATCGACCTTGGTCACAGTGGCCTGTTGCGTCTGCCGGTCGAAGCCCACCCCGGTGCGCTCGTGCGCCGGTGCGCCGCCGGGCCAGAGCACGACGAGGCCCACGACGACCGCGGTCGCGAAGGGGATCAGCACCGCGGCGATGACCTTGCGAAGATGCTGTGAGACGGGCGCGGCTGGGCCGTGGCTGTGGCTGTGCGAATGGCCGTGGCCGCCGTCGGAGCCATGGCCGCCGTCGGAGCCATGGCCGTGGCCGTTTCCTGGGCCATGGCCATGGGGCGGCTCGGAGGGTGGAGGCGGTGGCTGCTGCGTCGTGGTCACCGCCCGATCATCGCAAGAACGAGCGATGCCCACTGTTCACCGCGCCACATCTGCCGCTAGCGTGGGGGCACCTTTGCACACGCGGGAGCTCGGAGCACCGGGCTGAGAGGGCGCTGACCTCCGCAGACGCGATGTTTCACGTGGAACATCGTCGGGCGGAAATCGCTGCGTCGACCGCTGAACCTGTTACCGGGTAATGCCGGCGTAGGGAGTAGGTCTCATGACCATCGAGGACACACGCACGTCTGCCTCCGGCCGGACGGACGGGACATCTGCCGGGTCCGAGGGCGAAAAGAATCGGGGCGAACAGCCCCTGGAGGCCGGGAAGTCCATCGGCTGGCACAAGGCGTACATCGAGGGCTCACGCCCCGACGTACGGGTGCCGGTCCGCCAGGTGCACCTCACCAACGGGCAGTCCGTCACCTTGTACGACACCTCCGGCCCGTACACCGATCCGACAGCCGAGACCGACGTCAGGAGGGGGCTCCTCCCTCTTCGCGAGAACTGGATCGTCTCCCGGGGAGATACCGAGGAGTACGCGGGCCGTCCCGTGCGCCCCGAGGACGACGGCATCAAGCACACCTCGCCGCGCGGTGGACTGCGCAACCTCGACGCGGTGTTTCCGGGGCGGTCGCGTCGGCCGCGCCGCAGTCGTGACGGCCGAGCGGTGACCCAGCTCGCGTACGCACGACGCGGGGAGATCACCCCGGAGATGGAGTTCGTGGCCGTCCGGGAGAACGTCTCGTCGGAGGTCGTGCGCGAGGAGATCGCCGCGGGCCGGGCCGTACTGCCCGCCAACGTGAACCACCCGGAGATCGAGCCGATGATCATCGGCAAGCGGTTCCTGGTGAAGGTCAACGCCAACATCGGCAACTCCGCGGTCACCTCCTCCATCGAGGAGGAGGTCGAGAAGATGACCTGGGCGACCCGCTGGGGAGCGGACACGGTCATGGACCTGTCCACCGGCCGGAACATCCACACCACCCGTGAATGGGTGCTGCGCAACTCCCCCGTCCCCATCGGCACGGTGCCGCTCTATCAGGCACTGGAGAAGGTCGACGGCAAGGCCGAGGAACTGACCTGGGAGATCTACAAGGACACGGTGATCGAGCAGGCCGAGCAGGGCGTGGACTACATGACGGTCCACGCGGGCGTGCGCCTGGCGTATGTGCCGCTCACCGCGAACCGCAAGACCGGCATCGTCTCCCGCGGCGGATCGATCATGGCGGCCTGGTGTCTGGCACACCACAAGGAATCGTTCCTCTATGAGAACTTCGAGGAACTGTGCGAGATCCTCGCCGCCTACGACGTGACGTACTCCCTCGGCGACGGCCTCCGGCCGGGCTCCATCGCGGACGCCAACGACGAGGCGCAGTTCGCGGAGTTGCGCACCCTCGGGGAACTCAACACGATCGCCAAGCGTTTCCACGTACAGACCATGATCGAAGGCCCGGGACATGTTCCGATGCACAAGATCAAGGAGAACATCGATCTGCAGCAGGAGATCTGCGATGAGGCTCCGTTCTATACGCTCGGCCCGCTGACCACGGACGTCGCACCGGCGTACGACCACATCACCTCAGGCATAGGTGCCGCGATGATCGCGTGGTGGGGCACCGCGATGCTCTGCTACGTCACTCCCAAGGAGCACTTGGGACTGCCCAACCGTGACGACGTGAAGACCGGCGTCATCACCTACAAGATCGCGGCCCATGCGGCGGACATCGCCAAGGGGCACCCGGGCGCACAGGAGTGGGACGATGCGTTGTCGGACGCCCGCTTCGAGTTCCGCTGGGAGGACCAGTTCAATCTGGCCCTCGACCCCGACACCGCCCGTGAGTTCCACGACGAGACCCTCCCGGCCGAGCCGGCCAAGACGGCCCACTTCTGCTCCATGTGCGGCCCGAAGTTCTGCTCGATGAAGATCTCCCAGGACATCCGTCGTGAACACGGCGGTTCCCGGGCCGAGATCGAGGCGGGTATGGCCCAGAAGTCCAAGGAGTTCGCCGAGGCGGGAAACCGGGTCTACCTGCCGATGGCGGACTGAGGCGCACCGACGTGCGGGTCGGACACGGCGGACGTGGTCCGATCGCGGACGCAGGTCCCCCGTGCGCCAAGCGGTGCTCTTCCGGCCGGTTGCCGGGAGAGCCCGCCGCCACGGGGCAGCGGTGACCTGAGACCGGCTGGGCGAAGCGCTCGCCGCTGTGGGGCGGTCCGTTCCGGCCGGCGTGGGTGTGGCGCCGGGGCCGCCAGCCCGGTGGATGCCGGGGCGGCGGCCGGGGCCCGGCGTCATTCGGGCCGGTGCTCCGGGCCGCCGAAGTCCGGGCTCGTGAAGTCCGGGCTGGTGTAACTCGGGCGAGAGGCGGTGCCGCCGCTGTCCGGGCTGCTGCTGAAGCTGGGGCGGTTGTAACCGAGGTGCGGCATACGGCTGGGCGGTGCCGGTCGGTCGGACTCCTCCAGTGCCGCCGGGCCCGGGTTCGCGAGGGCGTCGCGGAGGAACGGCAGGATGCCACGCTCCAGAAGGGCTTCGCGCCAGGCCTCCCTGGCCCGGTTCACCTCGTCGTTCAACTTGCTGCGAGCACCGACGTCCAGGAGGGCGGTGGCGTTGTTGCGCAGCGCGGTGAGAAGCAGACCGACCGCGGCCACGAGGATCGCGGCCGCGGTGACGGCACCGAAGACCCACCCCGTGGTGAGGAGGGTCTCCGCGATCGCCCGCTCGGGGTCGAGCACCTTCATGACGTACCCCACGAGCAGGAAGAGCACGGCGGCGGTGCCGGCGAGGACGGGCGCGAGCACCGCGGCTATCGCACCGGCGCCCGCACCGGCCGCCTCGGTGACCTCGCCCATGGTGGCCGCGAAACCCACCGCGCTTCCGTCCGGTTCGCTGGAGCCGGTCGCCGTTCCATCGGGGGTGGATGGGCTGGCCGACGACGGGCTGCGGAAGTCGTCGCGGACCTTCACGTAGTACTGGTACTCGGTCGCCGCGGCGGCCGTGATGATCGCCGTGGCGTTGAGGGCCATGGTGCGCAGTTGTTCGGGGTTGAGCCGCCGCAGGCCAGCGGCGAATTCCGGGCGGTGTGGTGCGGAGCGCAGCGCCTCGCCGAGGATCCGCTCGTACTCCTGGCGGTCCTCACTGAGCAGGTGCTGCGGAACGCTGTTCATGTGCATCCCCCGATGCTCCGTAGGGCTTGTGGCTCGGCATGCTGACGAGCCGTCGGGCAGAAACGGAGGGGAGCCTGCTACGGATAAGCAGATGGTAGAGCGGTGACGGCAGGCGGTGACAGGGGGTTTGCGGAAATTGGCCCCTGGCCAGCGAAGTCTTCCGACGGAAGTCGCCTGCCCGTTGACGGCTCAGGTAGGCAGCGGAAGTTCCTGGACCAGCAGCTTTCCGGCCATGGTCACGCCGCCGTCCATGGCGACGGCGAGACCGTCCGCATAGACGTACGGTCCTTCGACCGAAGGTCCCGTGTCCTCCTCACCGTCCTCCGATCCGACCTCGCCCAGGAGGTACGGAATGGGGCTGTGACCATGGACGATGCGGGTGCCGCCGTAGACGTCGAGCAGAGAGCGCACGGCGTCGGCTCCGCCCTCGTCGCGGAAGGAGAAGCGCCGGGTGAACTTGCGGAAGAGGTCCCAGACCTCGTCCGCGTCATTGCGTGTGATCGTCTCGCGGATGGTGTCGTTGACGGCCTCGATGGAGTCGCCGTAGTCGCGGTAGGCGGTGGTGTCGGAGTGCACCAGGAGATGACCGTCGACCTCCTCCATGGCGTCGAGGCGGGCCATCCACTGGAGGTGGTGGTCCTGGAGGCGGTCCATGTCCGTCTTCTGGCCGCCGTTGAGGAGCCAGGCGGCCTGGAAGGTGGCGGTGCCCGCGCCGGAGTTGACGGGAGTGTCGCCGAAACGCTTGGCGCCGAGCAGCAGCAGCTCGTGGTTGCCCATGAGGGCCTTGCAGTAGCCGCCGGCCGCGGCCGCCTCGGCGGACAGGCGCATTACGAGGTCGATGACACCGATGCCGTCCGGACCGCGGTCGGTGAAGTCGCCGAGGAACCAGAGCCGGGCCGTGCCCGCCGACCAGTTGCCCGCGGCGTCGACGAGGCCCTTCTCGCGGAGCGCGGCAAGGAGCTCGTCGAGGTAGCCGTGAACGTCCCCGACGACGAAGAGCGGGCCGGGGCGGGCGGAGGGCTGCTCGGCCGCCACAGCGTCCGGGTCGACCACGACATGGACCGTGTCGCCCCGGTTGATCACTGGGAGGTCCCGCTGGGTCGGGGTGTACCCCTCCGGGTAGCCCTCCGGCTCCTCGGCGGGCCCGGAGGCCTCACCGGGGTGCGCGGTGTGTCCGTACGGACCGGCCTCGTGGACGTACGCGGGCACGCGGAAATCGCGCACCGTCGGCGTCCGCACCTCGGGTCCCTGACCGGCCCCCTGCGTCATCGACCCCTCCACCACCATCGCCCGCATCTGCACCGCATCGGACTGCCTGGTCGCAGCGGCCCGCGGTGTCGTGCGCCCATCATAGGAATGCGGATCGCGCCATGTGATGACCCAGGGGTGGTGAAATGGCGCAGGACCCCAGTCCACTGCGGTTTTCTCCCGAATTGGGCGGGGCTCTCCCCGCCCGATTCCCGTTCGGACCCTCAGCTCGGGCGTCAACCCACGTCAGGTGATCGTGGCGGGCTGACCGTCGTACGCGGTGGACGCCGCTCCGACGAGGTCCGCACGATCAGCTCCGTCGGTATCACCTGCTCGACCGGTTGGTCCGATTCGACCCCCTCGATGGCATCGATGAGGAGCTGGACCACCGCCGTGCCGATCCGGCGCGGCTTCAGCGAGAGCGTGGTGATCGGTGGCTCGGTCGTCGCGTACACGGCGGACTCGCTGCAGCAGACGAGCAGCAGGTCGTCGGGGACGCGCAGACCGTAGCGCCGGGCGGCGGCCAGTAGATCGGTGCCGTTGGGGTCGAAGAGACCGTAGACCGCGTCGGGGCGGTCCGGCCGTGCCAGCAGCCGGTCGGCGGCGACGGCTCCGGCGCACGGATCGTGCGCTGGATAGGCCTCGTACACCGGATCCTGGCCCACACGCTCGCACCAGCGCAGGTATGCGGTGGTGGAGAGGTGGGTGTACGTGTCCGTCGTCGTGCCCGTGAGGAGTCCGATCCGGCGGGCGCCCGCTTCGGCCAGATGGTCGAGGATGCCGAGGACCGCGGCCTCGTGGTCGTTGTCGACCCACGCGGTGACCGGGAGCGAGCCGGCCGGGCGACCGTCGGAGACCACCGGTAAACCCTGGCGGACGAGCTCGCTGACGACCGGATCGTGGTCGGAGGGGTCGATGACGACGGTGCCGTCCAGCGCCACGTTCGACCACACGTCGTGTCGTGAGGTCGCGGGGAGGATGACCAGGGCGTAGCCCCGGGCCAGCGCGGCCGAGGTGGCGGCCCGCGCCATTTCTGCGAAGTACGCGAACTCGGTGAAGGTGAAAGGTTCATCCCCGTACGTGGTCACGGTCAGGCCGATGAGGCCGGACTTGCCGGTTCTGAGGGTTCGGGCCGCCGCCGAGGGGCGGTAGCCAAGTCGGTCGGCGACCTCGCGTACATGGCGTCGGGTGGCGTCCGGGAGCCGGCCCTTGCCGTTGAGGGCGTCGGAGACGGTCGTGATGGAGACTCCGGCGGCGGCGGCCACGTCTCGGATGCCCGCCCGGCCCGACCGGCTGCCTCGGCGGGGCGTTTCCGCGCGGCTCACCTGGTGCTTCCCTGCTGCTGTCATGGCGAGCCGATAGTAGGGCTCATGCGGTGGGGTAGTGCGGACGCATATGCGCTCGTTGGCAGGCACGTTTCTGCAAGGCCGCTCCGGGTTAATTTCCTTGCATTGCAAGGGAGTTGGGCGATCCGAAGTCAGTACGTGACTTGTCGACGCCCATGGGCCTGCCAAGTCGCTCATGTTTCGAAGAGGTCTCAACTCACCTGCACGGGTGATGCGCGCCACGGCGCGAGCCACCGGCGCGTACGCCCACGAGTGGCGCGCCCCCTGATTCGTACACCTTCATGCGCTGATGCCCGTGAGTCGGCCGGACGGCAGGGGCGGTGGACGAGGCGAGGGCGGATGCGCACGCACGGGTGGACGTGGTTGTCCACAGGCCATTCGCAAGGGCGCCGAATCCTCCTAAGGTGAGAAGCATTACGTCGACGAGGAGGACTGCGGTGAGCGAGACGAGCCCCAAGCTGCGAGCGGAGCTGGAGGGTATCCCCACCTACAAGCCCGGCAAGCCGGCCGCGGCGGGCGGCCCGGTGGCGTACAAGCTGTCCTCCAACGAGAACCCCTATCCGCCGCTTCCCGGTGTGCTGGAGAGCGTGACCGGGGCGGCCGCGTCCTTCAACCGCTACCCGGACATGGCGTGCACGGGGCTGATGAGCGAGCTGTCGGAGCGCTTCGGGGTGCCGGTCACCGATCTGGCCACGGGCACCGGCTCGGTCGGCATCGCCCAGCAACTGCTGCAGGCGACCTCGGGACCGGGCGACGAGGTGATCTACGCCTGGCGGTCGTTCGAGGCGTATCCGATCATCACGCAGATCAGCGGGGCGACCTCCGTGCAGGTGCCGCTGACTCCGGGCGATGTGCACGACCTGGACGCCATGGCGGACGCGATCACCGACCGGACCCGGCTGATTTTCGTGTGCAACCCGAACAACCCCACGAGCACGGTCGTGCGCCGGGCTGAGCTGGAGCGGTTCCTCGACCGAGTGCCCGCCGATGTGCTGGTGGTGCTGGACGAGGCGTACCGGGAGTTCGTGCGGGATGCCGAGGTGCCGGACGGCGTCGAGTTCTACCGCGAGCGACCGAACGTCTGTGTGCTGCGCACCTTCTCCAAGGCGTACGGGCTCGCAGGGCTCCGAGTGGGATTCGCCATCGCCCAGGCACGCGTGGCGGCCGCCCTGCGCAAGACGGCCGTGCCGTTCGGTGTGAGCCAACTCGCACAGGACGCCGCCGTCGCCTCGTTGCGCGCCGAGGACGCGTTGCTCGGCCGGGTCGGCTCACTGGTCTGCGAGCGGAACCGGGTCGTCGAGGCACTGCGCGGCCAGGGCTGGACGGTGCCGGAAACGCAGGCGAACTTCGTGTGGCTGCGGCTGGGGGAGCGCACGGTCGACTTCGCCGGAGCGTGTGAGCAGGCCGGTGTCGTCGTTCGGCCGTTCCCGGGTGAGGGTGTGCGGATGACGATCGGTGAGAGCGAGGCGAACGACATCTTCCTGAAAGTGACGGAGGCGTTCCGCAAGGAGCTCTAGACAGCCTCTGACCAGGGGGCTCGGGGCTTGTCCCCGGGCCCCCTGCTGTGTTCTGTCCCACTCTTGTGTTTTTGGGACCCCCACCCTCATGCCTCGAACAGCCATGCGCCATAATTGCTTGTGAATGTGAACGCGTTCACAAGCTCGTCCCGGTTGTCCTGTGATGTACGTGACAAACGGGGCAAACTGCCGCAGTGCCACGGCATGTAAGGAGAAGACGTGGACCTCGCTCTGGCGCCGGAGACTCTGGCGCGATGGCAGTTCGGTATCACGACCGTCTACCACTTCCTCTTCGTCCCGCTCACGATCTCGCTCGCCGCGCTGACCGCCGGCCTGCAGACCGCCTGGGTGCGCTCGGGGAAGGAGAAGTACCTCAAGGCGACCAAGTTCTGGGGCAAGCTCTTCCTGATCAACATCGCGATGGGCGTCGTCACCGGCATCGTGCAGGAGTTCCAGTTCGGCATGAACTGGTCCGACTACTCGCGCTTCGTCGGCGATGTCTTCGGAGCCCCGCTGGCCTTCGAGGCGCTGATCGCCTTCTTCTTCGAGTCGACCTTCATCGGGCTGTGGATCTTCGGCTGGGACAAGCTCCCGCAGAAGATCCACCTCGCCTGCATATGGATGGTCTCCATCGGCACGATCCTGTCGGCCTACTTCATCCTCGCGGCCAACTCCTGGATGCAGCACCCCGTCGGGTACCGGATCAACGAGGCGAAGGGCCGGGCCGAGCTCACCGACTTCTGGCTCGTCCTGACCCAGAACACCGCGCTCACCCAGGTTTTTCACACCCTCTCCGCGGCCTTCCTCGCGGGCGGCGCCTTCATGGTGGGCATCGCCGCTTTCCATCTGGCCCGCAAGAAGCACATACCGGTGATGAAGACCTCGCTGCGTCTCGGCCTGGTCACCGTGGTGATCGCCGGCCTGCTCACCGCGATCAGCGGCGACCTGCTCGGCAAGGTCATGTTCAAGCAGCAGCCGATGAAGATGGCCGCCGCCGAGGCTCTGTGGGACGGCGAGGCGCCCGCACCGTTCTCCGTCTTCGCCTACGGCGACGTCGACCAGGGCCACAACAAGGTCGCCATCGAGGTCCCGGGCCTGCTGTCCTTCCTCGCCAACGACGACTTCGACTCGTACGTCCCCGGCATCAACGACGTCAACAAGGCCGAGCAGGAGAAGTACGGGCCCGGCGACTACCGGCCCAACATTCCCGTTGCCTACTGGGGCTTTCGATGGATGATCGGCTTCGGCATGGCGTCCGTAGCGATCGGCACGGTCGGCCTCTGGCTCACCCGCCGGAAGTTCCTGCTGCCGCGGCATCTGCGGGTCGGCGACGACGAGATGCCGCATCTCGTGCTGCTGCCGAAGAAGGCCCTGGGCCCGACCCTCACCAAGTGGTACTGGCGCATCGCGGTCCTGACTCTGGGCTTCCCGCTGATCGCCAGTTCCTGGGGCTGGATCTTCACCGAGATGGGCCGCCAGCCGTGGGTCGTCTACGGCGTGCTGCGCACCGAGGACGCGGTCTCCCCCGGTGTCTCCCAGGGAGAGATCCTCACCTCGATGATCGTCTTCACCACGCTCTACGCCATCCTCGCCGTTGTCGAGGTCAAGCTGCTCGTGAAGTACGTCAAGGCGGGTCCGCCCGAGCTGACGGAGGCCGACCTCAACCCGCCCACGAAGATCGGCGGCGACTCCCGTGACGCCGACAAGCCGATGGCCTTCTCGTACTAGGCCGCACCGGGCCAAGGGAGCACAGTCATGGAACTTCACGACGTCTGGTTCGTCCTCATCGCCGTCCTGTGGATCGGCTACTTCTTCCTGGAGGGCTTCGACTTCGGGGTCGGTGTCCTCACCAAGCTGCTGGCCCGCAACCGTCCGGAGAAGCGGGTCCTCATCAACACCATCGGGCCCGTCTGGGACGGCAACGAGGTGTGGCTGCTGTCGGCGGGCGGCGCGACTTTCGCCGCCTTCCCCGAGTGGTACGCCACCCTCTTCTCCGGCTTCTATCTGCCCCTGCTGCTCATCCTGGTCTGCCTGATCGTCCGAGGTGTCGCCTTCGAGTACCGGGTGAAGCGGCCCGAGGAGAGGTGGCAGCGCAACTGGGAGACGGCGATCTTCTGGACCTCGCTGCTCCCCGCCTTCCTTTGGGGTGTGGCCTTCGCCAACATCGTGCGCGGAGTGAAGATCGACCGGGACTTCGAGTACGTGGGCAACCTCACCGATCTGCTCAACCCGTACGCGCTCCTGGGTGGTTTGGTCACCCTGACGCTGTTCACCTTCCACGGGACGGTGTTCGTCGGGCTGAAGACCGTAGGCGACATCCGGGAGCGGGCGCGGAAGCTGGCGCTGGGTGTGGGCGCCGTGGCGGCCGCACTGGCGCTTCTCTTCCTGCTCTGGACGCAGATCGAGAAGGGGGACGGTGTCTCGCTGGTCGCGGCGGTCGTGGCCGTTGCCGCACTCATCACGGCCCTGGCGGCGGTCCGAGCAGGACGCGAGGGATGGGCGTTCGCCCTGTCGGGGATCACGATCGTGGCTGCCGTCGCGATGCTCTTCCTGACGCTCTTCCCGAACGTCATGCCGTCCTCGCTGAACGAGGACTGGAGCCTCACGGTCACCAACGCCTCGTCCAGCCCGTACACCCTGAAGATCATGACGTGGTGTGCGGCGATCGCCACGCCGGTCGTGATGCTCTACCAGGGGTGGACGTACTGGGTGTTCCGCAAGCGGATCGGTACCCAGCACCTCGCCGAGTCGACCCACTGAGTCCCGAAGGGGAGGTGCGTTTCACGATGTTTCACGTGAAACACACCTCCCCGTATCGAAGAGGCATGTTTCACGTGAAACATGTGCGCTGAGAAGAGGGTGTTTCACGTGAAACCGATCGACCCGCGACTGCTGCGGTACGCCCGCGCCACCCGACTCTTCCTGGTGGCGGTCGTCGGTCTGGGGGTGGTCGGGGCGGCGCTCGTCATCGCGCAGGCCATGCTCATCGCCGAAGTGGTGGTCGGTGCCTTCCAGCAGAGGATGCCGGTCGCTGAACTCCGCACTCCCCTGTTGTTTCTGACGGTCGTCGCGCTGGGCCGGGCGCTGGTTTCCTGGCTCACCGAGTTGGCCGCTCACCGCGCGAGCGCGGCGGTGAAGTCGGAGTTGCGGGGCCGGCTGCTGCAGCGGGCGGCCGCGCTGGGGCCCGGCTGGTTGAGCGGGCAGCGCACGGGCTCGCTGGTCGCCCTCGCCACCCGCGGGGTCGATGCTCTCGACGACTACTTCGCGCGCTATCTGCCGCAACTGGGCCTTGCCGTCGTCGTGCCCGTCGCGGTGCTCGCACGGATCGTCAGCGAGGACTGGGTGTCGGCGGCGATCATCGTCGGCACGTTGCCGTTGATCCCCGTGTTCATGGCGCTGATCGGCTGGGCCACTCGTGCGCAGATGGACCGTCAGTGGCGGCTGCTGTCCCAGCTTTCGGGGCATTTCCTCGATGTCGTCGCCGGGCTGCCGACGCTCAAGGTGTTCGGCCGGGCCAAGGCGCAGGCCGAGTCGATCAAGCGGATCACCGGCGAGTACCGGAAGGCGACCATGCGGACGCTGCGCATCGCGTTCCTGTCGTCCTTCGCGCTGGAACTGCTCGCGACGATCTCTGTCGCGCTGGTCGCGGTCACCATCGGGATGCGGCTGGTGCACGGCGAGATGGACCTGTACATCGGGCTGGTCATCCTCATCCTCGCCCCCGAGGCGTATCTGCCGGTCCGGCAGGTGGGTGCCCAGTTCCACGCGGCCGCCGAGGGGCTCGCAGCCGCCGAGGAGATCTTCGAGGTCCTGGAGACACCGCTCCCGGCTGCCGGCAACGGGCCTGTGCCGGCGGCCGGTGACCTTCGCTTCGACGGGGTGACGGTCCGCTATCCCGGGCGGTCCTACGACGCCGTCTCGAACGTGTCCTTCACGGTCGAACCCGGGGAGACGGTGGCCCTTGTCGGGCCGAGCGGAGTGGGTAAGTCCACGCTGCTGCACGTCCTGCTCGGGTTCACGGACATCACGGCGGGCGGGGTACGGGTCGGGGGAGCCGACCTCTCCTCGCTCGACCTGGACGAGTGGCGTTCACAGGTGGCCTGGGTGCCCCAGCGGCCGCATCTGTACGCCGGATCGATCGCCGAGAACCTCCGGCTGGCCCGTCCGGCAGCGGACGACGCGACGCTACGGAGGGCGCTTGCCGACGCGGGTGCGCTGGAGTTCGTGGACGCGCTGCCCGCCGGCGTCGAGACGGTCCTTGGTGAGGGAGGCGTCGGCCTCTCCGCCGGACAGCGGCAACGGCTCGCCCTTGCCCGGGCGTTCCTCGCCGACCGGCCCGTGCTGCTCCTCGACGAGCCGACGGCCTCGCTGGACGGCGAGACCGAGGCGGAGGTTGTAGAGGCGGTACGGCGGCTGGCGGTGGGTCGGACCGTGCTGCTGGTGGTGCACCGGCCGGCGCTGTTGGGGGTGGCCGATCGGGTGGTGCGGCTGGACGGGCGGACGGCTGGCGGGCTGCCCACCCAGAAGTCCCGACAGCGGGCGTCTGCGGGGTCGTTCGGGATCTACGAGGGAGCGGGAGAGGCAGCGTCTCAGAAAGAAGTCGGCGTGCCTGGGATGGCGACCGGTCGGGCCGTCGGTCCGGCGGCGGCCGAGGGGACTGCCGCCGGGCGGGCGTCCCTCGGTGCGGGTGCGGGTGCGGGTGCGGTTGGGGCCGGGGGCGGGGGCCTGGTACCTGGCTCCGACGAGTCGGCCCACGTCCCCCGGGGCGGTGTCCTCGGCCGTGTCCGTCATATGGCCGGGCCGCGTCGAGGGCGGCTCCTCCTCGCCCTGGTGCTCGGCGGCCTCGCGCTGGGCAGCGCCGTCGGGCTGATGGCGACCTCCGGGTGGTTGATCTCGCGGGCCTCGCAACAGCCTCCGGTCCTGTATCTGATGGTCGCGGTGACGGCGACGCGGGCCTTCGGGATCGGGCGGGCGGTGTTCCGGTACGCGGAGCGACTGGTGTCGCACGACACCGTGCTGCGGATGTTGGCGGATACCAGGGTGGCCGTCTACCGCCGCTTGGAGCGGCTGGCGCCCGCGGGGCTGCGGACGACCCGGCGGGGCGATCTGCTCTCCCGCCTGGTCGCCGATGTGGACGCCTTGCAGGACTACTGGGTGCGCTGGCTGCTGCCTGCCGGGGCCGCTGTGGCCGTGTCCGCCGCCTCGGTCGGGTTCACCGCCTGGCTGCTGCCCGAGGCGGGCGCCGTCCTCGCCGTGGGGCTGCTCGTCGCCGGGGCCGGAGTGCCGCTGCTCACCGGGGCCGTGGCGCGGCGCGCGGAGCATCGGCTGGCGCCTGCCCGGGGGGTGCTCGCCACGCGGGTCGCCGATCTGCTCACCGGCACCGCCGAGTTGACGGTCGCCGGTGCCCTGCCCGGCCGTACCGCCGAGGTACGGCACGCCGACCGCGTGCTCACCCGGATCGCTTCGCGAGCGGCCACCGCCACCGCACTGGGCGACGGGCTCACCGCGCTAGTCTCCGGGCTCACCGTCGCGGTCACCGCGCTCTTCGGTGCTCAGGCGGTCGTCGACGGGCGGCTGAGTGGTGTGGCCATGGCCGTGGTGGTCCTCACGCCCCTGGCCGCGTTCGAGGCGGTGCTGGGGATGCCGCTCGCCGTCCAGTTCCGCCAGCGGGTGCGCAGGAGCGCGGAGCGTGTGTACGAGGTGCTGGACGCTCCCGACCCCGTACGCGAACCGGGGGAGCCCGCCGAGGCACCGGTGTCGCCGTTCCCACTGCGGCTCCAAGGGCTCGGCGCGCGGTACGCCGGGCAGGACCGGGACGCGCTGTCCGGGCTGGATCTCACCCTCGACCAGGGGCGCAGGATCGCCGTGATCGGTGTCTCGGGGGCGGGCAAGACGACGCTCGCACAGGTGCTGTTGCGGTTCCTGGACGCGCGCGAGGGGACGTACACACTGGGCGGCGTGGACGCGTACGCGCTCGACGGCGACGACGTACGGCGGTTCGTCGGGCTGTGCGCCCAGGACGCGCACCTCTTCGACAGCTCGGTACGCGAGAACCTGTTGCTCGCCCGGAAGGACGCCGGCGAGGCGGAGCTGCGCGACGCGCTCGCGCGGGCGCGGCTGCTCGACTGGGCCGACGAACTGCCGGACGGGCTGGACACGCTGATCGGCGAGCACGGGGCGCGGCTCTCCGGCGGTCAGGGTCAGCGGCTCGCCCTCGCCCGGGCGTTGCTGGCCGACTTCCCGGTCCTGGTGCTCGACGAGCCCGCGGAACACCTCGACCTGCCGACCGCCGACGCCCTCACCGCCGACCTGCTGGCCGCGACAGAGGGCCGTACGACCCTGCTGATCACCCATCGGCTGACCGGCATCGAGGCCGTGGACGAGGTGATCGTGCTGGCGGAGGGACGCGTCGTACAGCGCGGCTCGTACGCCGAACTGACCGCAGTGGACGGCCCCTTGCGGACGATGGTGGACCGCGAGGCGGCAGGGGAGCTGCTCGCCGGGGTGTGAGCGGCACGGTGGCGGTCCGCGTGAAGCGTGCTGGTGACGTCCACAAGCCCTGCCGAACACCTCGCTGCCCGCCCCCTGTTCGGCCCAGTGCCTTGACCCGTCCGGGGCACGCCCTCCCCCGGCCGTACGACCCGAACAGGACCAGGGGCGTCGGGGCAGGCCACGATCTCTGGCATGCGCCTCTCTCGCCGACGTCGGCTGCTCGTCGTAGTGCCACTGTGTGTCGTGGCGCTGCTCGTGACCGGACCCACGGCGGCCGAGAGCGGCGGGGGTGGCGAGGGCGGTACTTCGACGGTGTCCGGTGGGGCCGGGATCAGCGCCCGGGTGACGCGGCTGTTCGAGGAGGCGGCGGTGGCGACACGGCGCTACGAGGCGGGGCGGAGGGTGGCGCAGACGCAGAAGGCGGAGGCGGAGCGGCTGGAGACGCTGCTCACGCGGGAGCGGAAACAGATGGCCGTGCTCAACGCCGGCCTGGGCCGGATCGCACGCGCCCAGTACCGCGAGGGCGGCGGAGTGCCGTACACCGCGCAGATGCTGCTCGCCGAGAATCCCGAGGAGTTGATGCGTGGTCAGCGGGCCGTCTGGCAGGCAGACCTGGCACTCAACAACGCCGTGGACAAGAGCCGCCGTGCCGAGGCGAGGCTCGCCGAGGACGAGGCGAAGGCCGCTACGGCCTGGCGGGCGCTGAATCGGCGGACCTCCGAGCTCGCCGAGATCAAGAAGGACATCCAGCAGAAGCTCGAAGAGGCGCAGTGGACGCTTCAGGGACAGGGCGACGCGGAGGTCGCGGCCGGTGCCTGCCGGGGAGCCGTCCGGCTGGACCAGCCGGACGGCGGCTCCAAGAGCCCATGGGTCCCGCCCGTGGAGACGTACGAACTCTCCGCGGGCTACGGCAGCGGTGGCGAGCGCTGGGCCAGTCGCCACACCGGGCAGGACTTCGCGGTGCCGATCGGCACACCCGTGCGGGCGGTCGGGGCGGGGCGGGTGGTGAAGGTGGCGTGCGGCGGTGCCTTCGGCATCGAGATCGTCGTCCAGCACTCGGACGGCTACTACACGCAGTACGCCCACCTCGCCGCTGTCACCGTCGACCAGGGCGACCGGGTGGGCCCGGGGCAGTGGATCGGCCAGGCGGGCACCACCGGCAACTCCACCGGACCGCACCTGCACTTCGAGGTACGGATCACGCCGGAGCTGGGGTCGAGCGTGGACCCCGTGCCGTGGCTGCGGAGGCACGGGGTGAAGCTGTAACGGGTTGTGGTGCGGGTGCGGGTTCGTAGGTGGATGCGGAGGCGGATGCGGCTACGGCCGTTCCGTCAGCAGCCGCTCGATCACGACCGCCACACCGTCCTCGTTGTTGGCGACGGTCCGGCCGGAGGCCGCCGCCACGACGTCCGGGTGCGCGTTGCCCATGGCGTACGACTGACCCGCCCAGGTGAGCATCTCGACGTCGTTCGGCATGTCACCGAAGGCGACGACCTCCTCGTGGGAGATGCCGCGCTCGGCGCAGCACAAGGCGAGCGTGCTGGCCTTGGAGACGCCCGGACCGCTGATCTCGAGCAGTGCGCTGGGGCTCGAGCGGGTGATGGTGGCGCGGTCCCCGACGGCGATGCGAGCCGTGGCGAGAAAGGCGTCGGGGTCGATCGAGGGGTGGTACGCCAGGATCTTCAGCACCGGCTCGTGGTCGGCGACCCCGCCCGGGGCCAGCAACTTCTCGGCGGGCGCGAGGGTGTCGGGGATTTCCATGTGGAGCTTCGGGTAGTCGGGCTCCTGGTTGAAGCTGTACGTCTGCTCAACCGCGTACACCGTGCCCGGTGCGGCTTCGCGCAGAAGGCGTACGGCGTCCAGCGCGTTCTCCCGCGCCAGCTCGCGGACCTTGACGAAGCGGTGGGCGCCGGGGCCGCCGTGCAGGTCGACCACGGCCGCCCCGTTACCGCAGATCGCGAGGCCGTGGCCGTGGACGTGTTCGCTGACGACGTCCATCCAGCGGGCCGGGCGCCCGGTGACGAAGAAGACCTCGATGCCGGCCTCCTCGGCGGCCGCGAGGGCGGCGACGGTACGGGGGGAGACCGACTTGTCATCGCGGAGCAGGGTGCCGTCGAGATCCGTGGCTATCAGCCGGGGCGGGACGGTCGGGGCCGGGGTCTCGGGCTGTCTCGTCGCTGAGGTCACGGATCCCATTGTCGCGCATAGGCGCGCACGGTCGTGCGGGCACCTGCACAAGTGAGTGATTACCGACCTTGCCGGGCTGCTGCCTGCGCTGTTGCAATCGCCCGCTCCCGCTCCCGCTCCCGAGCCCGCGCGCCGCGACCTGTGCCCGTGTCCCGCGCGACCCGTGCCCGTGTCCCGCGACCCGTCGGGTCCGCGTCTCACGCCAGCTGGGCGGGAGCCTCCATGGCGATCCGCTCGAAGACCTTCTCGTCCGCGGCGAAGTCCGAGTCCGGGATCGGCCAGTGAATCACCAGGTCGGTGAAGCCCAGCTCGGCGTGACGGCCCGCGAAGTCGACGAACGCGTCCAGCGACTCCATCGGCCGGCCGCGGTCCGGGGTGAAACCGGTGAGAAGGATCTTGTCGAGCCCGGCCGCGTCACGGCCGAGCGCGGCGGCCGTATCGGCCAGCCTCTCCACTTGTCCGCGAATGGCCTGAACCGACTCTTCGGGGGTGCCCGTCTCGTACAGCTTGGGCTCGCCGGTGGTCACCCATGCCTGCCCGTACCGTGCGGCCAGTCGCATACCGCGCGGCCCGGTGGCGGCCACGGCGAAGGGCAGCCGGGGGCGCTGGACGCAGCCGGGGATGTTCCGCGCCTCGTGGGCCGAGTAGTGGTCGCCCTCGTACGAGACGGAGTCCTCGGTGAGCAGCCGGTCGAGCAGGGGGACGAACTCGGCGAGCCGGTCGGCACGCTCGCGCGGCGTCCACGGCTCCTGGCCGAGCGCGGTGGCGTCGAAGCCGGTACCGCCCGCGCCGACGCCGAGGGTGATCCGGCCGTCGGAGATGTCGTCGAGGGAGATCAGTTCCTTGGCGAGGGTCACCGGGTGCCGGAAGTTCGGTGAGGTCACGAGCGTGCCGAGACGCATGTGGTTCGTGACGGCGGCCGCCGCGGTGAGGGTTGGTACGGCGCCGTACCACGGCCCGTCCCGGAAGGTCCGCCACGACAGGTGGTCGTAGGTGAACGCGGTGTGGAACCCGAGCTGCTCGGCCCGCTGCCATGTCGCGCGGCCGCCCTCGTGCCAGCGGAGGTAGGGCAGGATCACGGTGCTCAGACGCAGACTCATGCATCGAGCGTAAGCGCAGTCGGCGGATGGTCCGTACCCGTCTCGGCCGGTCCGTTCAGTGCGGTTCCGGGAACCGTACGTACTGGGGCGGCACCGCTTGGGTCAGCCACACGCCGTTGTCGCTGACGCGGAAGACGTGGCCGTCGCGGTGCATGGCGCCGGCGTCCACGGTGAGGACGACGGGGCGGCCACGGCGGGCGCCGACACGGGTGGCGGTTTCGCGGTCGGGGGAGAGATGGACGTCGTGCCGGTTCATGGCGCGCAGGCCCTCGGCCCGGATGGCGCCCAGAAAAGCGGTGACGGTCCCGTGGTAGAGGTGGGGCGGCGGGGTCGCCGACGGAAGGCCGAGGTCGACCTCGATGGTGTGGCCCTGGTTGGCGCGGATCCGGTCACCCGCGACCGCGAAGCGTCGCTTGTCGTTGGCCTCGACCACATGGTTGAGTTCCGCCCGGGTGAAGTGGAAGCCGTGGGAGGCGGCCGCCTCGATGAGAGTGTCGATGCTGACCCAGCCACCGTCGTCGAGCGTGAGCCCGATGCGCTCGGGCTGGTGTCGCAGGTGTTTCGAGAGGTACTTCGACACTCTCACCGTACGTCGTTCGTTCATCCCGCCAGCGTGCCCGGAGAGATACGTGTCACGCACTCGATTTTGCTCCGCATGTTTGATCCACAGCCAAGTGCGGTTATCCACAGGGGAATTGTAGATTCTGTGGACAACTTTCCCTTATATTCATGGTGTTTGGTCAATTTTATTACTTTTGTCTTCCGCTGTCCCGCACTGTTGCGCTGTTTCACGGTGTTTCGTTCCAGGCGCTCACAGCGGCGGCTTCAGCCGGGCCAGTGCGCGCAGCGCTCTCGGGGTGAACCGGGACATGAAGCGGCCGCTGTGCGCCTCCGGGGTGACGGGAACCACGGCCTGGTTGCGGACGACCGCGCGCAGGACGGCGTCGGCGACCTTCTCCGGCGGGTAGTTCCGCAGCCCGTACAGCCGTGCGGTTCTCCGCCGCCGTCGCTTCTCCTCCTCGGCGTCGACGCCGGCGAAGTGCGCGGTCGAGGTGATGTTGGTGTTGACGATGCCGGGGCAGATCGCCGACACGCCGATGCCCTTACCGGCGAACTCGGCGCGCAGACACTCGCTGAGCATCAGCACCGCCGCCTTGGACGTGCTGTAGGCGGGCAGCGACCTGGAGGGCAGATAGGCCGCCGCCGAAGCGGTGTTGACGATGTGGCCGCCCTGGCCGCGCTCGACCATCTGCTTCCCGAAGAGCCTGCAGCCGTGGATCACGCCCCACAGGTTGACGTCGAGGACCTTCCGCCAGTCCTCGGGGGTGGTGTCGAGAAAGGACCCCGCGAGGCCGATGCCCGCGTTGTTCACCAGTACGTCGACCACACCGTACTCACGGGCGACCTTCTCGGAGAGTTTCTCCATGGCCTGCTCGTCCGAGACGTCGACCGCCTCGGCCCAGGCCTCCGGGGCGCCGATCAGCCGGGACGACTCGGCGGTACGGGCCGCTCCTTCGGCGTCCACGTCGACGGCGATCACGCGCGCGCCGGCCTCGGCGAACGCGAAGGCGGTTGCCCGCCCGATACCACCGGCCGCACCGGTGACCAGCGCCAACTGCCCACCGAACCGGTCCGAGTACGTGCCGGTGGCCGCCGGTGCGGGTCGTCCGCCCTCGGTGGCCGTGACGAACTCGGTGATCCAGGCGGTCAGTTGATCGGGACGGGTGCGCGGGATCCAGTGCTTGGCGGCAAGTGTGCGGCGGGTCAGATGCGGAGCCCACGACTCCAGGTCGTCGTAGAGCCGTTCGGAGAGGAACCGGTCTTCCAAGGGCGTGATGAGCTGCACGGGCGCGTGCGCGTACGCGTCGTCGCGGGGGTGGGCCAGCCGGGCTCGCACGTTGTCCCGGTACAGCCACGCCCCGTGCGCGGCGTCCCTGGGCAGCGACGGGCTGGGGTAGTCGTCCTGGGACAGCTTCTCGGCCCGCCGGACCAGGCCGGGCCACTGCTTGCCGAGAGGGCCGCGCCAGGCGAGCTCGGGCAGTATGGGCGTGTTCAGGAGGTACACGTACCAGGATCTGGTGCCCTGGCCGAGGAGCTGACCGATCCGGCGCGGGGTCGGGCGCTTCACCCGCCTCTTGATCCAGTGCCCCATATGGTCGAGGGAGGGGCCTGACATCGAGGTGAAGGAGGCGATGCGCCCCTTGGTGCGCTCGACCGTCACGAACTCCCAGCCCTGCACCGAACCCCAGTCGTGCCCCACGAGATGCACGGGCCGGTCGGGGCTGACCGCGTCCACGACCGCGAGGAAGTCGTCCGTCAGCTTCTCGAGCGTGAACCCGCCGCGCAAGGGTTTCGGTGCCGTCGACCCACCGTGGCCGCGTACGTCGTACAGCACCACGTGGAAGCGCTCGGCGAGCCGTAGGGCGACCTCGGACCATACCTCTTTGGAGTCGGGGTAGCCGTGCACGAGCAGCACGGTCGGCTGCTCTTTGTCGCCCAGCTCGGCCACGCACAACTCGACTCCGTCCGCACGCACTCGACGCTCCCGAGCGTCGTCGAGCGTCTCCGCTCCCGTCATCTCTCCCCCTCCGCTCAGTAGCCGACGCCGCGCTCCCCAGCCGGTGGCGCTGCGTCCTCGCCGCCTCGCGCTCCGTGGCATCCCCGCAGGTCAGCCTTGGCCCCGGCCCTTCGGCGCAGGGGTCATGCCACTGCCCACCCGGTCTGCGTCGATTACTCTCCGTATTCATTCCGTGACACTGACGAATGTGACAGTGATGGCCGGCTGCGTCAATAGGGGTGTGCTGAGGCTGTGGATAACAGCCCGGCCGGAGAATCGGGCACGGAACGGCGACGCCGGTCGTTCACCCTCATGACTGCCGCTGCCGCTGCCGCTGCCGCTGCCGCTGCCGCAAGGCTCGGCTCCGGCTCCGGATCCGGATCCTCGCGTTGTTCGACCTGAGGGCGACCCCTAGGGGGACCGGCGAGTGATGCCCCCTACGGGCCCGTACGACTCGAGAGTGAGACGGATACAGCTCTGTGGGGTGACGACCGCGAAGGCTCTCGCCCCTAATGTCTAGATCGTGACTGTGATCGCGACCGAAAGCCTGAGCAAGCGGTTCCCGAGGGTGACCGCTCTTGACCGGCTCTCCGTGGACATCGGACCCGGTGTGACGGGACTAGTCGGGGCCAATGGCGCCGGCAAGTCCACACTGATCAAGATCCTGCTGGGTCTGTCCCCCGCCTCGGAAGGCCGTGCCCATGTGCTCGGTCTCGACGTGGCCTCGGAGGGCGCCGCCATCCGCGAACGGGTGGGGTACATGCCGGAGCACGACTGCCTGCCGCCCGACGTCTCGGCCACCGAGTTCGTCGTGCACATGGCCCGCATGTCCGGACTCCCGCCGACCGCCGCGCGCGAGCGCACCGCGGACACCCTGCGCCACGTCGGCCTGTACGAGGAGCGGTACCGCCCCATGGGCGGCTACTCCACGGGCATGAAGCAGCGGGTGAAGCTCGCGCAGGCCCTGGTGCACGATCCGCAGCTGGTCTTCCTGGACGAGCCGACCAACGGCCTGGACCCGGTCGGCAGGGACGAGATGCTCGGCCTGATCCGCCGCATCCACACCGACTTCGGCATCTCGGTCCTGGTCACCTCCCACCTGCTCGGCGAGTTGGAACGCACCTGCGACCACGTCGTCGTGGTCGACGGCGGCAAACTCCTGCGGTCCAGCTCCACCAGGGACTTCACCCAGAGCACGGCAACCCTCGCGATCGAGGTCACCGACAGCGATGACCACCCCGACGGCACCGGCGCGTTGCGCGAGGCGCTCCACGCGCGCGGTGTGACCGTCTCCGACGGCAGCGGGCTGCCGGGCGCCGGGCACATCCTCCTGCTCACCGCCCAGGGCGAGGAGACCTACGACCTGGTCCGCGACGTCGTCGCCGACCTGGGCCTCGGCCTCGTCCGCATGGAGCAGCGCAGGCACCACATCGCCGAGGTCTTCACGGACAACGACGAACAGACGGGCAGCCGCGGCGCCCAGGACGCACGGAAGGAGGCGGTCGGCCATGGCGGTTGAGCAGCACGGTGCACAGGCACCGGCCCTCACCGGTGGACAGCCCGCGCGCGCGGGCGAACAGAGCCGCATCCACAACATCGGATACCGCTCCTACGACGGTCCCCGTCTGGGGCGCGCCTACGCCCGCCGCTCGTTGTTCTCGCAGTCCCTGCGCGGTGCCTACGGGCTGGGCCGCTCGGCCAAGTCCAAGGTGCTGCCCATGCTGCTCTTCGCGGTGATGTGCGTACCGGCGGCCATCATGGTGGCGGTCTCCGTCGCCACCCAGGCCAAGGACCTGCCCATCAAGTACACGGACTACGCGGTCATCATGCAGGCCGTCATCGGCCTGTACGTCGCCTCCCAGGCACCGCAGTCCGTCTCGCGGGACCTGCGCTTCAAGACCGTCCCGCTGTACTTCTCGCGCCCGATCGAGACGGCCGACTACGTCCGCGCCAAGTTCGCGGCGCTGACCTCGGCACTCTTCATCCTCACAGCGGTGCCCCTGGTCGTGCTGTATGTGGGCGCGCTGCTGGCCGAGCTCGACTTCACCGACCAGACCAAGGGATTCGCGCAGGGACTGGTGTCCGTGGCACTGCTGTCGCTCCTCTTCGCCGGCATCGGCCTCGTGATCTCGGCGGTCACCCCGCGCCGCGGCTTCGGCATCGCGGCCGTCATCGCCGTCCTGACCATCTCCTACGGGGCCGTGTCCGTCGTCCAGGCCATCGCCGACGCACAGTCCAGCTCCGACGTGGTGCCCTGGCTCGGCCTCTTCTCGCCCATCACGCTGATAGACGGCGTGCAGACCGCCTTCCTGAGCGCCACGTCCGCCTTCCCCGGCGGACACGGCCCATCCAGCGGGCAGGGAGTCGTCTACCTCCTCGTCGTCCTGGGTCTCATCGCCGGCTCCTACGGCCTGCTGATGCGCCGCTATCGAAAGGTCGGGCTGTGACCACCCTCAACATCGACCACGTCTCACGCTGGTTCGGCAACGTGGTGGCCGTCAACGACGTCACGATGACGATCGGCCCCGGGGTCACCGGCCTGCTCGGCCCGAACGGCGCCGGCAAGTCCACCCTCATCAACATGATGGGCGGCTTCCTCGCCCCCTCCACGGGCTCCGTCACCCTCGACGGCAAGCCGGTGTGGCGCAACGAGCAGATCTACAAGCACATCGGCATCGTCCCCGAACGCGAGGCGATGTACGACTTCCTCACGGGCCGCGAATTCGTCGTCGCCAACGCCGAGTTGCACGGCCTCGGGGCGAAGGCCGCCCAGCGGGCGCTTGCCACGGTGGAGATGGAGTACGCGCAGGACCGCAAGATCTCGACGTACTCCAAGGGCATGCGCCAGCGCGTGAAGATGGCGTCGGCGCTGGTCCACGAGCCGTCCCTGCTCCTGCTGGACGAGCCGTTCAACGGCATGGACCCGCGCCAGCGCATGCAGCTCATGGACCTGCTGCGGCGTATGGGCGACGAGGGCCGCACGGTGCTGTTCTCGTCCCACATCCTCGAAGAGGTCGAGCAGTTGGCGGCCCACATCGAGGTGATCGTCGCCGGACGGCACGCGGCGAGCGGGGACTTCCGGCGCATCCGCCGCCTGATGACGGACCGCCCGCACCGCTATCTGGTGCGCTCCAGCGACGATCGTGCCCTGGCCGCCGCGCTGATCGCCGACCCGTCGACCGCCGGGATCGAAGTGGACCTGGCCGAGGGGGCGTTGCGTATCCAGGCCGTCGACTTCGGCCGGTTCACCACCCTTCTGCCGAGGGTGGCCCGGGACCACGGCATCCGTCTGCTCACGGTCTCACCGTCGGACGAGTCCCTCGAGTCCGTCTTCTCGTATCTCGTCGCGGCGTAGGAGGCCGAAGATGTACGACCCCACAGTCGCCCGGCTCACCTACCGGGCCCTGCTCGGCCGCCGCCGGGCCCTCATCCTCAGCGCACTGCCCGCCCTGCTGATCGTGCTGTCCGTGGCGGTCCGCTCCCTGAGCGGTGCCGACGACCAGGTGGCCGCGGACCTGCTAGGAGGGTTCGCGCTCGCCACCATGGTCCCGATCATCGGAGTCATCGCGGGAACGGGCGCGATCGGGCCGGAGATCGACGACGGCTCGGTGGTGTATCTGCTGGCCAAGCCGGTGAAGAGGCCGACGATCATCTTCACCAAGCTGATCGTGGCGATCGCGGTGACCATGGCGTTCTCGGCCGTACCGACACTGATCGCGGGTCTGATCCTCAACGGCAACGGGCAGCAGATCGCGGTCGCCTACACGGTGGCGGCGCTGGTCGCCTCGATCGCGTACGCGGCGATCTTCCTGCTCCTCGGGACGGTCACCCGGCACGCGGTCGTCTTCGGACTGGTGTACGCGCTCGTCTGGGAGACCCTCTTCGGCTCCCTGGTGGACGGTGCGCGCACGCTCAGCGTCCAGCAGTGGGCGCTGGCCGTGGCCCAGAAGGTCACCGACGGAGGTCTCGTGACCTCCGACGTGGGGCTGCCGACCGCGGTGATTCTGCTGACCGTCGTCACGGCCGGCGCGACCTGGTACGCGGGACAGAAGTTGCGGACGCTGAAGCTGGCCGGCGAGGAGTGACGGAACCCTCCGGGGCGCCCGCCCCGGAGGCCCACCCCCTCTTGATCTTGACGGTGGCTTCACGCATGCCAAGCCACACTGGGCGAAGCGGAAGGTGGGACAGCGGCCAGGAAGGACCGGCCTGGAGGCAGGAGGAGCGGGGATGGCAGCGGAGAGGTCGCCCGAGGGCGGCGAGGGGGAGAGCGCGGCAACCGACAGCACGGCCGGGACCGGGGCGGCTGCCGAACCCTCGGGGGAGGCGGGCGTCGGGGCCGGTGGTGCGGCGGCCTGGGACGACATCGTCCTGGACGACGACTTCATACGGTCCGCCGAGACGGCCGAGCCGTCGGCGCGGGCACGGATGCTCGCGGCGCGCTGGCGGAAGCAGGCTCCCGACCCGCAGCCGTGGCGGTCGGACGAGCCGCCCGCCGGATGGTTTTTCAGCAAGGCGCGACGACGCAAGTGGCGCCGCCGGTAACTCCCCCGCACGGCGGGTCCGGCGGGCGGGGGATATTGGGTGGCGGCCAACTCGTCCGCCGGGCACAGTGGTTGATGTCCAGGCCGCCGGGTCGAGCCGGCGCCACGTTCTGGGAGAGGAGCGCGGCGATGCCGTCCTTCAGGCGCGGTACGTCGAGTTCCCGGCAGGGCAGCCCGCGGCGGGCTCCGGAGTAGTTACCCCTCCGTCGAGTCCGTCCCCCTCAGGGGGAGCTGCCCGGGGCGGCCGCTTCGAGCGCGCGAATCGCTTCGCGTGGGTCGCCCACCCGGAGGATTGGCCGAGTGGTAAGGCACCGGCTTGCTAAGCCGTGGTCGGGTTCTGCCCGCGCACGTTCGATCCGTGCATCCTCCGCCGTTTCGCTGTCGCTGTGACGTGGCCGTGTACGTGGGCTCGCGCTTGTAGAGGGCTTCCCGTGGCCGGACTGCCCGACCGCGGGCCCCTGTTGGCACAGCTCGGCGAGGTTTGAGCTGGCCGGGGCGGAGTTTCGCTCACCGGCCCTTGCGGGGTGCCGCTGCGCCCACCCGTGCACCCGTGCCGCCCCAGCGGCACGACCGCCCGCAGCTACGCAGAGCGCCGGCGAGCAGTCGCTGGACCGTCGAGCGAGCGGTCTAGGACCTCAGGCTGTCAGTGAGCGGTCCAGGACCTCAGGCTGTCAGCGAGCGGTCCAGGACCTCAGGCCGACAACAGGCGTTCCAGTACCTCGGCGATGCCGTCGTCCTCGTTGGAGGAGGTCACTTCGTCGGCGACGGCCTTCAGAGTGGGGTGGGCGTTGGCCATGGCTACACCGTGGGTTGCCCAGGAGAACATGGGGATGTCGTTGGGCATGTCGCCGAAGGCGATGGTGTCGGCGCGCTTGGCGCCGAGGCGGCGGGCGGCGAGGGAGAGGCCGGTGGCCTTGGTGAGACCGAGGGGGAGGAGTTCGACGATGCCCTCGCCGGCCATGGCGACCGTGACGAAGCCACCGGCGGCCTGACGGGAGGCTTCTGCGAGTTCGTCGGAAGTCAGGGTGGGGTGCTGTATGTAGATCTTGTTCAGCGGGGCCGCCCACAGGTCGGACACGTCCGTGAGCGGAATGGTGGGGAGCGAGCCGTGCAGGGTGTAGCCGGTGCCCACCAGGATCTCGCCGTCCAGGCCCGCACGGCTGGCGGCCAGGTGCAGGGCACCGACCTCCGCCTCGATCTTGGCGAGGGCCACCGCGGCGAGTTGCCGGTCCAGGGTGACGGCCGTGAGCAGACGGTGCTCTCCGGCGTCGTAGACCTGAGCGCCCTGACCGCAGACCGCCAGTCCCCGGTAGCCGAGGTCGTCGAGGATGTGGCGGGTCCAGGGGACGGCCCGGCCGGTGACGACGATGTGGGCGGCGCCCACCGCGGTGGCCGCGGTGAGCGCCTCACGTGTGCGGCGGGAGACCGACTCGTCGGAGCGCAGGAGCGTTCCGTCGAGGTCGGTCGCGATCAGTTTGTACGGGAAACCTGAGGAAGTCCTGACCCTCTCGGGAGAGCCGGCGGGATCCTCGGTGGCGGCCGCCTCGCTCACTTGGCTACCGGCTCCAGCACCTCGCGGCCACCCAGGTACGGGCGCAGTACCTCGGGGACGCGGACGGAGCCGTCGGCCTGCTGGTGGTTCTCCAGGATCGCGACGATGGTGCGCGGGACGGCGCACAGCGTGCCGTTCAGCGTGGCCAGCGGCTTGACCTGCTTGCCGTCACGGACGCGGATCTGCAGGCGGCGGGACTGGAACTCCGTGCAGTCGGAGGTCGAGGTCAGTTCGCGGTACTTGCCCTGGGTGGGGATCCACGCCTCGCAGTCGAACTTGCGCGAGGCCGAGGAGCCGAGGTCGGCGGAGGCGACATCGATCACCCTGAAGGGCAGTTCGAGCGATGTCAGCCACTGCTTCTCCCAGTCCAGGAGACGTTGGTGCTCGGCCTGCGAGTCCTCCGGCGCGACGTACGAGAACATCTCGACCTTGTCGAACTGGTGGACGCGGAAGATGCCCCGGGTGTCCTTGCCGTGCGAACCGGCCTCGCGGCGGAAACACGGGGAGAAGCCCGCGTAGCGCAGGGGGAGACGGTCGGCGTCGAGGATCTCGTCCATGTGGTAGGCCGCCAGCGCGACCTCCGAGGTACCGACCAGGTACAGGTCGTCCTTGTCGAGGTGGTAGACGTCCTGGGCGGCCTGGCCGAGGAAGCCCGTGCCGGCCATCGACTGCGGGCGGACCAGCGCCGGGGTCAGCATCGGGGTGAAGCCGGCCGCCGTGGCCTGGGCCATCGCCGCGTTGACCAAGGCGAGTTCCAGGAGGGCGCCGACGCCCGTCAGGAAGTAGAAGCGCGAGCCGGAGACTTTGGCGCCGCGCTCGGTGTCGATGGCGCCGAGGAGCGTGCCGAGCTCCAGGTGGTCCTTCGGTGTGAAGCCCTCGGCGGTGAAGTCACGGATCTCGCCGTGCGTCTCCAGCGTGACGAAGTCCTCCTCGCCGCCGACGGGGACGTCGGGGTGGACGAGGTTGCCGAGCTGGAGGAGGAGCTCCTGGGTCTCGGTGTCGGCCGCGTCGCGCTCGGCGTCGGCGACCTTGACATCGGCCGCGAGCTGGCTCGCCCTCTTCAACAGCTCGGCCTTCTCGTCACCCGAGGCCTTGGGGATCAGCTTGCCGAGCGACTTCTGTTCGGCACGGAGCTCGTCGAAGCGGACGCCGGACGACCTGCGCCGCTCGTCGGCAGACAGAAGGGCGTCGACGAGCGCGACGTCCTCTCCACGGGCGCGCTGGGACGCGCGCACACGGTCGGGGTCCTCACGGAGCAGGCGAAGGTCAATCACCCCTCAAGGCTACCGGTGCGTGGTTCCGGCACACGACTTGAATTCGCGGTACGCCGGTTATCGGATGTTTGGAGAGGAATGTCGATCGGGTCGACAGGCTCCGACAGGACCGCCGAGAGTCAATGAATTTCGTCATGTCCCCTGAAAGGAGGCGGGCCCATGAGGCCTGGTTGACTCGACTCCCTTGCGCCGTAAGGGACTTGGGGATCGGCTGTCCACAGGGATCCGTGGTGTCGCAGAGTTATCCACAGGCTGTGTGAAAGATCTGTGGATGACCAAGAAGATCATGGGGGGCGGTGGGCGCCGATCTGAGGATTCCCGACCCAAACCACCTTCACGCCCACGTTCGAGTGGATTGGCGAGGATTTGGGTCGCTCTAAAGGATTGACCTGAGGAAACGCATGGACGAAGGGTGACCTACGGGGTTGGGGCGCAAGGAGTCCAGTGAAGGGGATTTGTCGACCGAGTGGTGCGATGTTGTCGACTTATCCCCAGGTCGAGAAGCCATCCTGTGGATAACTTCTGTGGACAAAGAAAATAAGCAGGTAGCACCGGAAGCGGGCTGCCCTAGAAGCGGCCGTCCTGGCAGCGCGCCACCCAGTCCGCCGCCGCCACGAACTCCGTGTCCGAGGTACCCGGCAGGGTGGGACGAATCTCCGCCGTGCCGGCGTCCGCGCGCGGGTACGAACCGAGGAAACGCACCTGGAGGCAGACCCGCTTGAGGCCCATCAGTGCCTCGGCCACCCGGCGGTCGGAGATATGGCCCTCGGCATCGATGGCGAAGCAGTAGTTGCCGATGCCCTCGCCGGTCGGGCGGGACTGCAGCAGCATGAGGTTGACGCCCCGCACGGCGAACTCGCCTAGCAGGTCGCGCAGTCCCCCAGGGTGATCGTCGCGCTGCCAGATGACGACGGAGGTCTTGTCCACGCCGGTCGGCGCGGCGGGCCGGGCCGGGCGGCCGACCAGGACGAACCGGGTCTGAGCGTTCTCCGCGTCGTGGATCTCGGTCTCCAGCGCCTCCAGGCCGTACCGCGAGGCCGCGAACTCACCGGCGAAGGCGGCGTCGTAGCGGCCCTCCTGGACGAGGCGGGCACCGTCGGCGTTCGAGGCGGCGGACTCCCAGACGACGTCCGGCGGGAGATTGGCCTTCATCCAGTTGCGGACCTGCGGCTGGGCGGCCGGGTGCGCGGTGACCGTCTTGATCTCCGAGAGCTTGGTGCCCGGCCGGACAAGCAGCGCGAAGGTGATCGAGAGGAGCACCTCGCGGTAGATCATCAAGGGGGCGCCCGCGACCAGCTCGTCGAGCGTGGTCGTAATGCCGCCCTCCACGGAATTCTCGATCGGGACGAACGCGGCCTCGGCCTCGCCGCTGCGGACGGCGTCGAGCGCGGCGGGCACGGACACCATCGGGACGAGCTCACGGGTCGCGGACTCCGGCAGCGTGCGCAGAGCGACCTCGGTGAAGGTGCCCTCGGGGCCGAGGTACACGTAGCTGGCTGGCATGGACTCACCCTAATGGGCCTCACGGTCCCGAGATGCACGGATCCGGCACCGGCGGCGCGCACCCGCCGTCGCTCGCCGACACACACCACACCCGCTCCTCGGCCGACGGCGGCCGAGGAGCGGCTAGCCCTCGAGCAACGCCTGCCCCACGTACTCCCCCTCCGCCGCGCCCCCCGGTACCGCGAAGAGGCCGCTCGACTCGTGGCGGATGAACTTGGAGAGGGCGTCGCCCCGGTCGAGTTTGCGTTGGACCGTGACGAAGCCCCGGAGGGGATCGGCCTGCCAGCAGACGAAGAGCAGGCCGGCGTCGGGGACACCCTTCGCGTCGATGCCGTCGTGGAAGGAGAAGGGACGGCGGAGCATGGCCGCGCCGCCGTTCTGGTCGGGGCGGCTGATACGGGCGTGCGCGTTGATCGGGACCAGCAGGTTGCCCTGGGAGTCGGTCTTCTCCAGGTCCATCGGGGTCGTCTCCGTCGCCTTCTCCCCTCCGCTCAGCGGCGCGCCGTCGGACTTGCGGCGCCCGATTACGTCCTCCTGCTGCTTGAGCGAGAGCTGCTCCCAGTCGTCGAGGAGCATGCGGACACGGCGTACGACGGCGTAGGAGCCGTTCGCCATCCACTCCGGATCGCCCGAGGTGTCCGGTGAGGCGGACGCGGGGACGAAGATCCGCTCGTCGAAGTCGGACTCGGTCGGCTTCGGGTTGCGAGTGCCGTCGACCTGGCCCATCAGGTTCCGTGCCGTCATGGGGTGGGCCGTGGCGCCCGGCGAACGGTTGAAGCCGTTCATCTGCCAGCGCACCCGGGCCGCTCCGCCCGCGTCCTTCTGGATCGCGCGCAAGGCGTGGAAGGCGACGAGCGCGTCGTCGGCGCCGATCTGCACCCACAGGTCGCCGTTGCTGCGTGTTCTGTCGAGCTGGTCCGAGGAGAAGTCGGGCAACGGGTCCAGGGAGTCCGGGCGGCGGCTCTCCAGACCGGTACGGGCGAAGAAGCTGTGCCCGAAGCCGAAGGTGACCGTCAACGACGACGGTCCCGCGTCGAGGGCGATCCCCGTGTCGTCCTGGGCCGCGGCCTCGCCCGCCATCAGCCGACGGGCCGTGTCCGACCAGCGGCGCAGCAGGGCGGCGGCCTCCTTGCGGCCCGCCCCGGCGGCCAGGTCGAACGCGACGAGATGGCCGCGCGCCTGCAAGGGCGTGGTGATTCCCGGCTGATGTTTCACGTGAAACGCCACCTCCTCCGCGCCCACGGAGGACAGGGGAGTGACCTGGTCGTCCGAGGACGAGGGAGACGAGGCGGAGGACGCGGTCGCGTAGCCGGCAGTCGCGCCTGCCGCGCCCAGGACCAGGCCGGTTGCACCGGCGGTGCCGAGCAGACGGCGCCGGGAGATCGTTCCGTCCGAGGAGTCCCCGGGCAGGGCATCGCCCTCTCGCCGAGGCTTGGACGGCTTGGACGGCTTGGACGGCTTCGACGGCTTCGACGGCTCCGGCCCGGACGGCTCCGACGGCTCCGGCCCGGACGGGGTGGATGGGTCGGTCGGCTCGGACGGCGACGGTGAGTCATACGTGGTCGCTCGCCGTCGCGCGGCGGTGGCAGCGTGGTCGCCGCCGCCCCGCGCCCCTTCGGGGGTGGCGGAGCCGCCTTTGGCAAGGTTCTGGTCAGCCATGGTTGTGTATCAGCCGATCTGCGCGTTCTTGCTGACGGTCACCTGGTCGATGTCAGATGTCCGTACGGTGAGTTCGATCTTCCAGTCGCCCGCCATGGGGATCTGTACGCCGTCCGCCGTCCAGTGGCCGGTGGTGACGCGGTCGGGGACGACGGGCAGGGGGCCGATCTTCTCCTCCTCCTGGGTGAAGGCGACCTTCACCTCGGGGACGTCGAAGGGCCTGCCGTCAGGGCCCTGGACGTAGACGTGCATCTCGTTGGCGCCCACGCGTGCGGGGTCGATCTGCAGCCGGGCCACGCCCTGGCCGTTCTTGCCGCCCGTGTCGAACGACATGTCCAGGGCCAGCGCCCCCGAGGTCTCGTCCTCCTGCGTCGCGGCCGCGGTGGCCGCCTTGGCCTCCTCCACCGTGCGACCCGGCTCGGTGGCCGTCAGCACGGTCGTGACGGCGAGCAGTACGACGGCGACGCCCGCCTCCGCGAGCACCGACCGGCGTAGACCCGTACGGCCCGGATCGGCGTTCCGCAGCCGCTTCTCGCGCGCGTTCGCCATCGCCGCCCGCTGTCGGGCGAGCTGAGCGGCCCGCTCGCCTCCACCGCCCGGGACCGACACGGCCGTCGGCTCCTTCTCCGGCGTGGCGGCCCTGTCCGCCGCGGCCGGTGTCTCCGCTAGCCGCGTGGTCCACCGGCGGGAGATCCACGCGATGCCGACGAGTACGGCGACCAGGCCGATCTTCACAAGGAGCAGCTGCCCGTACGAGGTGCCGGTCAGCGCGGACCAGGTGCCGACCTGGCGCCACGACTGGTAGATCCCGGTGGCGGTCAGGACGAGCACGCTGCCGAACGCGACCCGCGAGAACCGTCGTACGGCCGCGGTCTCGATCTGTGCCTCGACCGGCGCCCGGAACAGGGCGACGAGCAGTGCCGCCAGGCCGCCCAGCCAGGCGGCGACCGCCAGCAGATGCAGGACGTCCAGGGGCATGGAGATGCCCGTCTGGATGCCGGTGGAGGCGTGCTCGGCCATCGCCCAGCTCGCGGCGAGACCGGCGGAGACCACGCTCCCGCCGACGGCCAGCCCGAAGGTGAGATCCCGTCGGTGGGAGTCGTGGTCCTCGTCGTCTGTGCCGGCCTCGTCGTCCGCGTCGTCTGTGTCGGCCTCAGCATCTGTGTCGGCCTCAACGCCCTCGTCTGCCTCAGCGGCTGCGCGGGCCTCGGAGTGCTCCCCCTGGGTCTCCCCGACCTCATCGGTCTCCCCGACCTCCCCGATCTCCTCGGCCCGTCGCGCGTACGCTCCGAACAGCACCGCGATGAACAGTGCCGCCGCGGCGAGCAGCAGCAGGCGGGAGACGAGGGCCGCCCCCGTCTTCGTCTGCAGGACCTGACCGAGGAGGTCCAGGTCGAAGACGTCGCCGAGTCTGCCGGATCCGGTGTAGGAACCGCGCAGGAGCAGCAGGGCGAGGGTGGCGGTGGTCAGCGTGAGCCAGCCGGAGACCACGAGCCGCTGAACGGGCCGCACCCCCGCACCGCGCTGCCAGCAGGCCAGCACGAAGGTCGCACCGCCGACCAGCAGGATGAACCCGGCGTACGAGAGATACCGCCCGAACCCGTAGAGGGCGCCGACGACCCCGCCGCCGGCCTCCTGCTCGGGGAGCGCGACCGTCGTCTTGGACGGCGCCCCCACGGAGAAGGTGAAGGCGCCGGAGACGGGGTGGCTGTCCGCCGAGACGACCTGGTAGGTGACGGTGAAGGTGCCGTCGGGCAGCCCGGAGTGCAGTGCGACCCCGTAGCTGGTGCCGCCCAGGTCGGTGACCTCGCCGGTGTCGGCCTCCTTGCCCTTGGGGTCGTACACGCGCACCGAGCCGTCGGACATCGCGACCTTCTCGGAGAACGTGAGCGACACCTGGGACGGGGCCTCCTGGACCACCGATCCCTGCTGAGGGTCGCTGCCGGTCAGCGCGGCGTGCGCGGAGACGGGCGTGGCACCGGTGAGCAGCGCTCCGACGGTGGCGAACAACAGCAACAGCAACGGCCTCAACCGGCTCAACGGTGCTACCTCCCTCACTGCCCGCTGGCCGGCTGGTACGTCGCCGACTTCACGGGCATCTCGACCGTGATGGTCTTGGACTCGGTGAAGTTCAACCGCAGGGACACCGTCTCGCCTTCCTTCGGCTTGTGCCTCAGGTTCTCGAACATCAGATGGTCTCCGCCGCTCCTGAGCACCAGTTCGCCGCCCGCGGGGACCTTCAGGCCCGCGACCTCCCGCATCGACTGCCCGGTCGTCTCGTGGACGGTGACGTCCTGGGCGATGTCGCTGGTGACGGAGGTGAGCTCGTCCGCCGTACCGCCGTCGTTCTCGATGACGAGAAAACCGGCGGCCATGGAGTCCGTGACGGGCTGGGGCATGTAGGCCGACTTCACGGACAGTTTGGCGGCGGACGAGGAGGAGGTGGAAGAGGAGGAGGAAGCCGACGAGCCGCAGCCGGCCAGGACGAGCGCGGCGGCGGTGATCAGGACGGGGCCGGCGAGTGGCCTCACGGCTTCTCGCCCTTGAGCAGCTTCGGCAGGTCCTTCTCGTAGTCCTGCACGCTCGCGTTGTCGTCGTACAGCACATAGCCCCCGTCGGTCTTCGGAGAGAACGCGATGACCTGGGTGCCGTGTTCGGAGACGGTCTTGCCGTTCTTGTCCTTGGTCGGCGGGTTGATGGAGATGCCGAGGGTGCGGGCGCCGGCCTGGATCTCGTCGAAATCTCCGGTCAGGCCGACGATCTCGGAGTCGATGCCCTTGAGCCACTTGCCGAGTTCCGCCGGGGTGTCCCGCTCGGGATCGGTGGTGACGAAGACCAGGCGGAGGTCGGCCAGCTCGGACTTCGCCAGCTTCTTCGCCACCTCCTTCTTGGCGACCGCGATGTTGTTCATGGTCAGCGGGCAGACGTCGGGGCAGTTGGTGTAGCCGAAGTAGATCAGCGTCGGCTTGCCCTTGGTCTCCTTGCGGAGGTCGTACGACTTGCCGTCGGTGTCGGTGAGAACCAGGTCCGGCTTGGTGAAGGGCCGGTCGAGGACCGTGGCCGGCTTGCGCGGGCCGGTGTCGGAGACCTCGGCGACCGATGTGGTGGAGTCGTCGCCGGTGCCGCAGGCGGAGAGGGTGAGGACGGCCGCGAGGAGCAGGGCGCCGGCCGCGAACGTCTTCTTCGTGTTCGTGCGCATAGAAAAATGTCCCAGATGTTCGAGTTCCGGCGCGCACGGGGGCGTACGCCGTCGCAGACAGCCGGTGTGTACGGGCCGAGTGCGCGCCGGGAAAGGTAGGTGAGGAGCCCCGGGTCAGGCGTTCGTGCGCCGGCGGCCGGCGAGGACGCCGTACGCGACGCCCGCGACGCCGATGACGATGCCGACGACGCCGAGCACCCGGGCGGTGGTGTCGCTGCTGTCGGACGCTGCGGAGGTCTCGTTCGAGGCGGCCTCGGCGTCCCCGCCCGTGTCCTCCGACTTGTCGGAGGCGGTGGAGGACGAGCCGGACGAGCCGTGGTGGTCGTCGGACGCGGCGGACAGCGCGAGCACCGGCGCCGGGTTATCGGGCTCCTCCTGGCCCTTCTGCGGGACCTCGATCCAGCGGACGACCTCCTTGTTGGAGTACGTCTGCAGGGCCTTGAAGACCAGTTCGTCGGTGTTCTCGGGGAGCTGGCCGATGGAGACCGGGAACTTCTGGAAGAAGCCCGTCCCGATGCCGTCGCCGGTCGCGGTCCAGGTGATCTTGGAGACGGCCTCGTCGATCTGCTCGCCGTGCAGTTCGAGCGGTTTGTCGAGCTTGGCCTTGGTGACCTCGATCTTCCAGCCGGGGACGGCCTCCGGCTGGGCGGAGGCGAGCGGGTGGTCGGTCGGGAAGTTGACCTCGAGCTTGGTGGTGGTGGCGTCGTCGCGCTCGTTGGGGACCTTGAAGTTGACGGTCGCGTACCCGCCCTTGGCCGCCGCGCCCTCCGCCGCGACGCTGACGTGCGCGGAGGCGGGGCCGGAGAGGAGGAGGACGGCGGAACCGGCGAGGGCGCCGACGGCGGCGATACGAGAAGTCTTCATGACTGGTGAACACTCCACAATGAGTGAGGGAGACGAGAGACAGAGGGATGCGCGCGCCGGGATCCGTAGCGGAACGGCCGGGACCGGAAGCGGACGGCCAGGACCGGAAGTGAGCGGTCGGAACCGGAAGCGGAACGGCCAGGGCCGGGAGCGGAACGGATGCGCGCGAGCCGACGTGCCCGTACGGCGGCTTCCTCCCCCAGCGCTGTGCGGAGTGGGTGGGTACGCGTCGTGTCAGGCGACGAGGGCGAGGACGGGCGCGGCGGTCGGCGGGCCCCGGCGGATGAGCGTGTGCTGGAGCGCGGTCGTCCGCGGGGCCGTGGGCGGCGCGCACACGGCGCGCGGGGCGCTTGACACGGTCTTGGGCGTGCCCTGGAGCCCGGACCGCAGGGCCCGCGCCAGCGCGAGCGCTCCGCGCAGGGTCCGTACGAGCGGCTCGTGGGCCGACAGCCGGACGAGGCGCAGCAGTGCGAGGTCGCCGTGGCGGAGGACCCAGCCGGCGGCGACGGCCGCGAGCACATGGCCGAGCAGCATGGGCAGGGACGGCAGTACGGCGGAGGAGCCCGCCGCGGTCGTCATGGCGTCCGCCGGGTGGTGGGTGACGTGTGTGCCGCTGACGCCGGCGTCGATGAGGATCCGCCGGGCCTGCGCGGGGCTGAGGGCCGCCGCGGTGGTGCTGCACACGAAGCGGGCGGCGCGCTCGACGAGCGCGGCGTCCAGGGCCTCGGCGGTGCGTGACGCGACCGCCGTCCCGTGCTGGCCCAGCCCGAACAGGGTGTGCAGCAGGGTCTGGCCCACCGCCAGCATCGCCACGATGCCCGGCAGTGAGCGTTCCCGTCCGGCCAGGGCGGCCGCGACGGCGAAGACACCGGTGAACCCGACGCCCAGGCTCCACAGCGGGATCGTCGCGCACGAGGCGAGCGCGTGACCGGCCCCGGCCAGCACGACGCAGACCGCGGCGAACACCGCGGCCCGCAGGAGCCGGAGATCGCCTCCGGCACGGGGGCGGCGCGGAGTGCCTGGGCGGCGTGGGGCGCGTGGGTGGGGGGCAGTCATGGCGGGCCCATCATCGCACCGGGGCGCTCCGCTGGGGGCGGCGGGTTCACGACGGGAGGTACGGGGAGGAGAGGGCCGGTGTTCAGGGGGGCGGGGTGGAGTGCGGTGAGGGTTTGGGATGGGGTGCGGCCGGGGTGTGGGGTGGGGCACGGTACGGGTTTGGGGTGGGGCGCGGATGGCGGGTGCGGGTGGTGGGTGGCTTGTCGCGCAGTTCCCCGCGCCCCTCAAAGGACGCGCTGTTCCCCGCGCTGAAGGACGCGCCCTGCCTCGTGCCGACGAATGAGAGCGCGCCGCGCCCTGCCCGAACCCTCGGCGCGCTGGAAGGACGGGTGTTCACCCAGCCGGTGAAGGACGTGGGGATGCCCCCGCGAGGCTGCGTGTCCGTGCCGGAGGCGGGCGGTCGGGTTGCCGCCCCCGCAAAGGCTCCCGCGCCACTTGCAAAGCGCCCCGCGACCCCCGCGAGGAAGGTCGCGGCTCGGTGGCCGTGTGCATGGGGTGTGCGGGAGTGAAGGGGGATTCGGATGGGTTTGGTTCGCATACACCGGTTGTGAGGTGGGCGCATCCGCCGTATGGGCGGAGAGACGGCTTTCCGGTGATTGCGTGGTGTCCTCGGCGGCAATACGTAACGGTATGTCGAGCCGCGGCCGGGAGGCTGGAGCATGAGCATCTGGTGGTCACTCCATTTGCGGCGTGAGGCTGCGAGCGTGCCGCTGGCCCGGCGGCTGCTGATGGGCACGATGGAGACGGCGGGCGTCGACCCGGACGTCTCCTACGACCTCTCCATCGCCCTCAGCGAGGCCTGTGCCAACGCCGTGGAGCACGGCGGTGCCTTCGCGGCGGGCGGCACCTCCGAGGCCTACCGGGTCACCGCCTATCTCGACGGCGAGAAGTGCCGTATCGAGGTCGCCGACTCCGGGCCCGGCTTCCCTCACCGGCAGCCCGTCCGTCCCGCCCACACCGACGCCGAGAACGGCCGCGGTCTCTGTCTCATCCGCGAACTCGCCGACCACGTCCACATCGGCAACAAACCGGGCCGCGGCGGCGCGATCGTCAGCTTCGACAAGATCCTGAAGTGGCGCGAGGACGCTCCCCTGGTGGCCGTGTAACGCGTCGGACCCCTTCCGTACGCCACCGCCGCCCCTCCACCGCCGCCCCTCCACCTCGGGCCCTCTACCTCCGGCGCCTCCATCTTCGCGCCTTCGCGCCTTCGCGCCTTCGCGCCTTCGCGCCTTCGCGCCTTCGCGCCTTCGCGCATCCGCCCACCCCCACCCGCCCCTCAAATCTGGTGCGGCTCCAGATCCCGCCCCACCCGCTGCCAGGTACGGACCAGCGCGGTGACCTGGTTGGTGCCGCCCAGCAGCCGGGACAGCCGGGTCACCACCTTGCCGTGGAGTTGCGCGGCCTCCTCCGCGCGGCCGGTGTCCCGCAGGGTGATCGCGAGGTTGCCCGTGCCCACCAGTACGTCGGGGTGGTCCGGGCCGAACCGTCGGCGCAGCCCTTCCACGGCGTGCCGCTCCCAGTGCTCGGCGCGATCGTGGAGGCCGAGGTCGCCGTAGGCGTTGGCCAGGTTGAGGCCGGCGGACAGGACGGCCGGGTGGTCGTCGCCGAGGGTCGCCTCCAGACCGTCGCGGGCGTGGCGGCTCAGCTCCTCGGCCTTCTCCGCGTCCCCCAGGACCCGGTGGTACATCGCGAGGTTGTTGAAGCAGTACATGGTGAACGGGTGTTCGGTACCGAATGAGTCCCGGTACCCGTCCAGCACCTCCTCGACCTGGCGGACCGCCCGCGCGGCACCGTCGTCGGGGTCGGTGACGAAGTAGTCCGCGGCGAGGTTGAGCCCGCAGGCCAGCACCTCGGGGATGGTGCTTCCGTAGCGGTCGTGGTAGCGGGCGTAGGTCTTCCAGGTCTCCTCCGTGATGCGCAGCGCCTCGATGGTGCGGCCCGCCTTGCGCAGTGAGACCGCGAGGCTCTTGTCGGCCTGCAGCACCTCCGGAACCCCGGGGCTGAACACCTGTTTCCACCCTTCACAGACCTCGCGCAGCCACTCGGCGGAGGTGCGGTAGTCGCCGAGGTCGCGCAGGTCGCGCGCGTGGTGCCCCTTGGTGGCGAGGGTGTACGGATGGGTCGGGCCCAGCAGCGCGGTACGGCGGCGGACGGTGTCCTCGTCGAGCCGGCGGGCGGCCTCGCTGTCACCGGCCAGCCGGAGGTCGATGGCGAGGTTGTTGGCGGCGGAGAGCGTCCGCGGATGGTCCTCGCCGAAGATCTCGGCGAACCCCTGGTGGATGCGGGTGTCCAGCTCCAGGGCCTCCTTGAAGCGGCCCAGTGCCCGGTAGTCGGCCGCGACGCTGCCGGAGGCGATGAGGATGCTCGGGTGGTCCTCGCCGAACAGTCGGCGCCGGCCGTCCCGCGTGCTCTCGTCCATGGCGACGGCGGCCTGGTAGTCGCCCTGGGCACGCAGCACGTTCGCCAGCTGGAAGCGGAGATTGAGGATCTGTTCGTCGTCCCGGTCCCCGAACTCGGTCGTCCACAGCTCGTGGAGTTGCGTGGCCAGGGTGCGCGCGGCGTGCAGTTCCCCGCGCCTGCCCAGGTAGCGGACGCGGTCCACCATGAGTTGACGTGGCTCTTCCTTGGTGCACTCACGGATCCCCGAGGGCGTCAGGTGCGGCCAGATGACCTCAAGGCCGGGCCACTGCCAGGGATCGTCGACGGCGCCCTCGCTCGGCCGCGCGGCGGCGAGGATCCGGTGCACCTCGTGCATGGTCTCGATGTACCGCCGGTCGTCCAGGCTGTCGCGGACCGCCGCCTGGACCAGGCGGTGCACCTGGATCGAGTTGTCGGCCGAGTCGACCTTGGCGAGCGCGAAGCGGTTCAGGGCCTGGGTGACACGGCCGAGCATGTAGCGGGCGCGCAGATCACGGTCGTACGGGAGCAGCGCCTCGATCATCGCGTCACTGCTGATCAGGGACATCGAGATGGGCTCGGCGGCGAAGAAGGCGCACAGTTCCAGCAGCCGGGCGGCCGCCGGGGACTCCTCGCGCAGCCGGGCGATGGAGATGTTCCAGGTGGCGCCGACGGAGGACGGGTACTCCACCGCGTCCACGGCCTCCTGCACCGACAGCACCCGCGTGGACTGCTCCCGCAGCTGCTCGATGTATTCGTGCACCGGGGTGGCCGTCGCCTCCAGCCAGGCCGCCGCGACCTCCACGGCGAGGGGCAGGTCGCCCAGCGCGTCGGCGACCCGGTCGGCGTCGCTCTCCCGCAGTCCGGGCACCCGGCGGCACAGGTGCTCCACGCTCTCCTCGCGGGTGAAGACCTCCATCTCCATCGACTGGGCCAGCGTCGAGGTGGGACGTGCCCGCGTGGTGACCAGGATGTGGCCGTAGACGCGGTCGGGCAGGGGCACGGAGTGCTCCGGGAACAGGTGCACCGCCTTGTCCAGGTCGGGGACGTTGTCGAAGATCAGCAGCCAGCGCTCGCACGGGTCTCCCTGGCTGAGGGCCGCCATGGCCGCCTCCGCCGCCTCCGCGACGTCGCTGCCGACGGGCAGGCTCAGTTCCTGGGCGAGGGCGGCCAGCTTCGGCAGGACCAGGTCCGGCTGTTCGGCGTCGATCCACCACACCAGGTCGTAGTCCGCCTTGAACCGGTGGGCGTACTCGCGGGCGAGCTGGGACTTGCCCACCCCGCCCAGGCCGTGCAGCACCTGCGGCAGCCGCTCACCGGAGCGGCCGCTGACCAGGCGCTCACGCAGCCGGTCGAGGATGGGGGAGCGACCGGTGAACCACGGATAGCGGGGCTGGACGTTGGAGATCCGCGTGCCGGTGTTGGGGAAGCGCGCGGTGCCGTCGGGCGGTGCGGGCAGGGCGTCCGGGTGGTCGAGGCCGGTCAGCAGCGTGGTGTACGCCCGCTCCTCGTCCAGTCGGCTGAGGTCGACGGTGCCCCGGCCCGACTGGGGCAGGCTGAGGCGTACGTCGTCGACGCGCACGGCCACCGGCCGGTTGCGGGGCTTGCGGCCCCCGGCACGTACGGCGTCCTCCCAGGCCTGGCGGGCCCGCCGGGAGTTGAGGAAGGCGTGGGAGACCACGGCGAGCAGCCGTTCCGAGCCGTCGGCCGCGTCCTCCGCGCCGGAGTCGGCCCCGGCCCCGTCGTCGTCGGACGGCAGCTCGTCGGCGTCCTGGGGCAGCGCCCGGACGTCCATGGGCGCCACCTCGAACCCGGCGTCCCGCAGCACCGACTCCAGCCAGTCCACCCACATCCGGTCCTCGGAGACGTAGTACAGCACCAGCCGGGAGACCGGCAGCGGGCGCCGCCGGGTGTAGGCGGCCTTGTACCGGGCCCGCTTCTCCTCACCGATCGGGGGCAGCCGGGTGACCCGGCCCTCGGTGACGACGGAGGTGACACGTTCGCAGGCGCTGAGCATGGAGTTGGCCGTCTTCGGCGGGTCACCGAAGGCCGCCAGGATCTCCTCGTAGGCGTAGTACGGCTGGTAGAGCACCTCCATCGACGACCAGTAGTCGGTCAGTCGTTCGCCCTCCAGACCGGCCGGCAGTCCGGTGAAGCGCTCCCTGGCCAGTGCCCGTCCTGCGTCGAGTTTGTCCTTCTCGCCGAGGTCGATGCGCATGGCGAGCGGCAGTATCCGGATGCCCTTGTGGCCGAACCGCTCCCTGATGTCCTGGGCGACGGCGGCGGCGCCCTCGATGCTCTGGCCGCTGAGGGTGTAGCAGACGACCAGGGTGTGGGGCATCTGCACGGTGCAGATGTCGGCGAGGTCGCTGAGTCCGGTACGGCTGTCGATCAGGGTGAAGTCGTAGTGGCGCCGCATGTCGGAGCGCATCGCCTCGAAGAACTGGCCGCCGCCGTAACTGGCGTAGAACAGCTCCCAGTCCAGGTTGCCGACCAGCGGGTAGTCGCCGTGCCGACGTCCGGCGGCCAGGAAGTCCAGGCTGCCGCCCGCGGGGAAGGCCCAGTCGAGGGTGAGCGCGTGCGGCCGGACCCGGGCGTGCCGACGGTGCCAGTCGGGAGCGCGGCCCTCCAGGTCGCGCAACGCCTGCCGCCGGTACTCGTCGATGATGTTGATCAGCCCCGGTGTCGCGCGGAGCATCGCCGGGTTGAGAAAGGGGTGGAAGAACTTGTGGAGGCCGGGCGCCTCCAGGTCCCAGTCGACGGCCAGCACACGGTGTCCGTTGGCGGCCAGGATCCACGCCACGTTCGCGAGCGTCATCGTCCGCCCGGTGCCGCCCTTGTACGAGTAGAACGTGATCACCGTGCCGTTGCGGTTCTCCGTCATGCGCCTGCCGTCCTCCGCCCTCGCCGACCTGCCTTGCCGTACTTCGGTGCGCCCCGGTGACACCGGGCACTAGCCGCCCAGGTCCGCCGGGCCCCTCACCCGTGGGGGCGGGATGCGGGGTCCCGCCGGCGGATAGGTGCGCGCGTGCGCCTCGTAGGAGGCGACGGCCTGCTTCACGGCCGTCTGCAGTTCGTTGCCGAAGGCGTCCAGGGTGCGGATGCCGCCGTTGAGGGTCCGGTGGCCGCTGCCCTCGGTCGTCCGCGGGGCCAGGGCCCTTTCTGTGAGCGCCGTCAGTCTCTTGTCCCGCGCCGCCCCGGTGTCCTCGTCGCACCGTGGGATCATCACGCTGATCCACGGCCGCTGCTCCTCGCACAGCCGTTCCACCAGCTCCCGGCCCTTGGCCGAGCTCAGCGCCCACCGGTCGAGCAGGAGCAGTCCGGGTGCCCGGGGCGGGCCGGGGCCGAGCAGCCGGTCGGCGTCCTTCTCGAAGTCCCCGATGTTCACCTTGTAGTCCATGGTGCGCACCAGGTCGGCCGCGTGTTCCCCGAGCGGCCGGGTCGAGGCCGGGTGGTACGGGTTCCAGTCGCGCGGCAGGGGGCCGTAGCAGTCGGGTTCGCGGCCCGGCGGCAGCTCGGAGCGGGTGCACGCCAGGACCGTGATGTCGAACTCCGGAGGATGCCCCGAGGCGCCGAACGCGCTGGGCAGTGACTCGTACTCGTCGTACACCTGCCCCTCGTCCAGCTCGGTCACCTTGGCCACGTGCACGATCTGCTTGGCCAGCCGGTACAGGGCCCGCTCGTACTCGTCGCGGAGGTAGCGGAGTTTGGTGAGCCCGTAGAACCCCTCCTCCGCGTAGTCCTGGCCGAAGGACACATGGTTGAACTGCAGGTCCTTGGCCGTGTGCGGCAGTTGGGCGGGTTCCACGGGCACCCATAACGCGGGGATGATGGCGTGCTCCCGGGCCGCGCCACCGCGTGCCCGGTGGCTGATCTGCCGCTGGGAGAAGGCCCACCACTCCCGTCCGCACTGCTCGCTGATGAAGTAGCGCGGCGAGTACAACGGCACGAACACCTTGCAACGCGCGAGGTTCTCCGACAGCTCGTCCGTCCAGCGGGTGCCGACCGCCATGCCCTGGTCGAGGAAGCCGGCCCGCGCGCCACGCGGCAGATCGGTCATCTGCATGATGTGCGCGCACAGCCCGTCATAGAGCTTTTTCACCCATATGTTCGGATCGGTGTCACCGGCGTCATTGCGCGGGGTGTGCGCGTAACTGAGGAAGAAATAAGGGCTCCCGCCGCCCCTGGCCGCATCTCCTCGCACCCATGCCCCCCGATGCCCGGTGACTTTCCTCAGTGTAGGAAGGTGGCAGGGGCACGAGGAATATGACGAACGGGCCCAATGTCCCGGCGCCCGCCGACCGTGCCCCACCCTCGATCAAGAAACTAGAACAACGAAGCGGACGCGCTACGGCGCTTCGCTCCCGTACGGCCGCACGGTCCGCCGGTGCTCTTCCGCCGCCCGCCGGGCCGCACGCAGGGCGTCCGCGCTCACCGTGTCCCCGGCCAGCGCCTCCCGCAGCCGCGCGACGAACCGCTCCCCGTCCCCGGTCAGCGCCGCCGACTCCGCCAGCGTCCGCGCCGCCCGATCCGTCTGGTCCCGCCACCGCGAGAACCGTGCCTCCGCTTCGTGCCCGCCCCCGCCCCGCCACCGGGCCCGCCAGAAGTCGACCACCGCGAGATGGGCGTACGTCCCCTGCAGCAAGCCCTCCAGGGGGCGCGGGTCGGGCCGCCAGGGCGCGTAGAACAGCGTCTCGCAGGCGGGATCGTGCAGGTCGACCAGGTCCAGCACGGCCCCCAGTTTCACGTGCTGGAACTCGTGGACGAGCAGCAGCGCCAACGTCTCCGCAGTGGTGGGGCGGGCGATGGCCACCGCGCCGAATGCGTCCCGGGCGGCCGAGCTGATGTCGGCGTGCTCGGGGGAGGGGAGCAGCGGGGTGATCAGCCGGAGACCGGCGGCGATTCCCGGGGCGTACCCGGGCAGTTCGCGGCGGATCCAGGCCCAGGCCGCGCTCAGACCGGCCCGCCACGCCTCGGCCTCGTCCTCGGTGAGCCGGGGGTGCGCCGGATGGCCGTGGCAGTCCCGCCAGGGGTCGGTGTCCTCCAGGGTGACCGACCAGCCGTCCAGCTCGAACCGCCGACTCCCCCGCCAGGCGGAGCCCTCGGACCCATCCCCGGTCATCGTGTTCGTGGTGTACGCGGGGCCCGTCCCGGTCATCGTGTACGTCCGGTCGCCCGCGTGGACGGTGAAGCCGTCGGCGTCCGTGCGTATCACCGCCCGCTCGACGCCCGGTTCCAGCGTCAGCGTCCCGAGCGTGGGCAGGCGCAGCAGCCCGTCCCGGACCGGGACCACGACCGTCGCCGGGCGCCCGGCGCGCAGCGCGGCGGCCGCGGCGATCTCCGCGACCCCGCGCATCGCCGTCCCGGCCGCCTCCGCGTCGCCGGCGAGGGAGCGCAGGGCCCACGGCCGCACATAGGGGTGGGTCAGGACCTCGTCCACGGCCTCGGGGGCCTCGCCGTCGAGGCCGGTCAGCGTCTCCCAGGCGTCCTCCCCCTCCGGGGTGTGCGTCGTCTCGTGCCACACATGGCCCAGCAACTCGCGTGCCAGGGAGAGCTGGTGGCGGGCGAGCAGCCGCACGGTGGTGGACGTGCCGCGACCGGTGGCGAGTTCGGCCAGGTGGTGCTCGGCGAGCGCGGGCCGGACGGACTGGTCGGTCATATGACGGTCCCGGAGGTCGGTGATGAGGGACAGCAGGTCGGAGCAGTACACGGACGGGTTGAGGAATCCGCTGCCGTCGGACCGGTACCGGTGGGCGTAGAGGCCGCCGCCGCAGGAGCGCACCACCGGACAGGCACGGCACTGCGCGGCCAGGCCGTCGAGGCCCTGCTGCCGGGCCACGATGCCCGGATGTGCGGCCACCTCGTCCAGGGAGTGGGCGAAGACGTCCAGACCGGTGGCGGGGGCACCCTCGTGCGCGGTCTTCAGGGAGTCGGCCTGCTCGAAGGTCCCGTCGGTCTCGATCACGGCGAGGTCGGCCGGGGCCAGCCCCAGGGACTCCGTCAGGCTGCCCTCGCCGCGCAGCGTCCGCAGGACCGAGTCGAACACCCGGACGTCCATGGGGCGGCCGGCGGCGGTCCAGCGGTCGTGGACGGCCAGCAGCCAGCGCGCGTACGCCGTGCCGTCGGTGTCCTCGGCCGGGCGCGGGGGCGGCTCGTCCCAGGTGGCGTGCGGGAGGAGGAAGTCGACGCGGGGCGGGGCGAGTTCGGCGAGCGCGTCATGGACCGCCACGGGGTCGTTGCGGAGGTCGACGGTGCAGAGGATGCCCGCGAAAAGGTGCCGGTGGCGAGGACGGTTGAGCAGGGCGACGGCCTTGAGGACCCGGTCGTGGCTGCTGCGCCCGTCGGCGTAACGGCGATGCAGGTCGTTCGCGGCGCGGTCGCCGTCCAGCGAGACACCGACCTTGATGCCGAACTCCGCGAAGAGGTCCAGGAACCGCTCGTCGAGGGTGACGGCGTTGGTGTGGATCCGCAGGTCCAGCTCGCACACCCCGCTGAGGGCGGTGGTCAGTTCCTCGGCCGCCCTGCGCAGGCGGGTCCGGCCGGCCAGGAGGGGCTCGCCGCCGTGCAGGACGACGTGCACGGTGTCCAGCTCATGGATCTTCGCGTGCTCGGCGACGCGTTCCGCCGTGGCGCGCAGGACGTCGTCCGACACCACCAGGGGCCGACCGCGCCAGCTCTGGTCCGCGTGTTCGTACACGTAGCAGTGGTCGCAGGCGAGATCGCAGCGACTGTGCATCTTCAGCACGAACTGGCGCAGCGGCAGCGGCGGTCGGCCCATGGCGGTCATGCGGTGTCGGCGAGCGTCAGACGGAGGACTGGAAAGCCGCGACCGCGACCCTTCCCGGACCCCGTCGTTCGACGCCGTTCGATACGGCGCGGGTCAGAGCGGGCGACAGCGCGCCGTTGCTCTGCGCCGCCAACCGCACCAAGGACACCCGCTCCGGACCGTCGGCGGCCGTAGTCCCTGCCTCTGCGGCCGTGGGGTCGAGGGATGCGTTCATGGGGACCTCATCAATCTGTGCGTGGAAACTGACGGGGTTGCGGAGTCGTGCGGCTCAATGAAGCAGATGCCGACAGGAATTGCTCACTCAGGCACCGACCGCAGAAGAAGTTATCGGCCGATGGGACGTACGGCGCCGAATGTTCGGTCAACCGCTGATCGCGACCAGAACATAGCCGACGCCGAGGAGTGCTTCGGACGGCAACACAAGCCTCGTCCGCAATCGGGTCGGCAAACGTGAGAACCGTCTCATCGCCCACTACGACTCCGGCGGTCGGACCTCACACGCGATCACCCGGCGCCGCGCCCTCGCGGTGACCGGAGGGACGGTCGCCGCCGGCGGTCTGGCCGTCGCCGGGTACCCGTCGGCGTTCGCGGACGAGACGACGAACACCACCGAGACGACGAACACCACCGAGGCGTCGGCCACGGCGTAGGCCACGAGCACCGGTGACGCGCGCATGACGCTGAAGGCGAACGCCGCCGAAGGGCCCTCAGAAGCACGGGCGCGGCCCCGGCATTCAGGGGCGCGGGGAACTGCGCGACCAGCCCCCCCCAACCCACCCGCGGACGACAACGGCCGGGCACATCACCCGCACCCGGCCACCGCTCCGCTGTCAGCCTTGGGCACCCTTCAAAGAGGCCATCCACGCCTCCACCTCGGCGGAGCGCCGAGGCAGCGCGGCGCTCAGGTTCCGGTTGCCCTCCTCCGTCACCAGGATGTCGTCCTCGATCCGGACCCCGATCCCCCGGTACTCTTCCGGCACCGTGAGATCGTCGGCCTGGAAGTAGAGGCCGGGCTCGACGGTCAGCACCATCCCCGGCTCCAGCGTCCCGTCGACGTACGACTCCACGCGCGCGGCGGCGCAGTCATGGACGTCCATGCCGAGCATGTGTCCGGTGCCGTGCAGCGTCCACCGGCGCTGGAGCCCCAGTTCCAGCACCCGCTCCACCGGCCCCTCGACGAGCCCCCACTCCACCAGCCGTTCGGCCAGCACGCGCTGCGCGGCGTCATGGAAGTCGCGGTACTTGCCGCCCGGCCGCACGGCGGCGATGCCGGCCTCCTGGGCGTCGTACACGGCGTCGTAGATCTTCTTCTGGATCTCGGTGTACGCGCCGTTGATCGGCAGGGTGCGGGTGACGTCGGCGGTGTAGTACGTGTGCGTCTCCACGCCCGCGTCGAGCAGCAGCAGATCGCCGGAGCGCACCAGGCCGTCGTTGCGGACCCAGTGCAGCGTGGTCGCGTGCGGGCCAGCCGCGCAGATGGAGCCGTAGCCGATGTCGTTGCCCTCGACCCGGGCGCGCAGGAAGAACGTTCCTTCGATGTAGCGTTCCGACGTGGCCTCGGCCTTGTCCAGCACACGGACGACGTCCTCGAACCCGCGCACGGTCGAGTCGACCGCCTTCTGCAGCTCCCCGATCTCGAACTCGTCCTTGACCAGCCGCGCCTCGGACAGGAAGACCCGCAGCTCCTCGTCGCGCTCGGCGGTGACCTTGTCGGTGAGCGCCGCCTCGACACCGGCGTCGTACCCGCGGACGACCCGGACCGGGCCGGTGGCCTCGCGCAGCTTGTCGGGGAGTCCGCGCACGTCGGCGGCGGGGATGCCGTACAGCCGCGCCGCCTCGGTGAGCGAGTGCCGCCGCCCGACCCACAGTTCGCCCTGCCCCGAGAGCCAGAACTCGCCGTTCTCCCGGTCGGAGCGCGGCAGCAGGTAGATGGTCGCCTCGTGGCCCTCGCCCGTGGGCTCCAGGACCAGCACACCGTCCTCGGTCTGGTTGCCGGTGAGGTACGCGTATTCGACCGAGGCCCGGAAGGGGTACTCGGTGTCGTTCGAACGGGTCTTCAGGTTGCCCGAGGGGATCACCAGTCGGTCGCCGGGGAAGCGCGCGGAGAGCGCGGCGCGGCGGGCGGCGGTCTCGGCGGCCTGGGGGATCGGCTCCAGACCGTGCAGCTCGGTGTCCGCCCAGCCCGACTTCATGTTCTCGGCCAGCTCGTCGGAGACGCCCGGGTACAGGCTGTTCTTCCGCTGCTTGATCGGCTCCTCGGCTTCGGTCGCCTCGGTCTCCGGGGTCGCCGGTTCGAGCTCGTCCGCCACGGTCATCCTCCTAGGTACGGCACTGGACCCCGCCCATCGTACGGTCGTACCCGAAGCCGCCCAGGGGCCCGATCCGGCCCTCCCCCTGGTCACCGAAGTCTTGTGGGGAAGGGGCCGCGCCGGCCTACTCGAACCGTGCCGCCAGCAGGACCACGTCCTCCGTGCCGACGGTCTCGTCCAGGTCGTCCGGCAGGACCGTGCGGAGGATGTGGTCGGCGAGGGCGCCGGGGTCGGCGCGCAGGGCACGGGGGGCTCCGGCGGCGGCCGCGTGGAGGCGGGCGAAGGCGCGGTCGACGGGCTCGCCGGTGCGCTGGAGGAGTCCGTCGGTGTAGAGCAGGACGGTCTCTCCCGAACCGGCGACCAGCTCGACGCTCGGGGCCTCCCAGCAGGCGAGCATGCCGAGCGGAGCCGACAGGGACGTCTCCACGAACTCGGTGCGCCGCTCGCCGATCACCAGCGGTGGGCTGTGTCCGGCCCCGGCCAGTGTGATCTTGCGGAGCGCGGGCTCGACGTAGGCGAAGAGCGCGGTCGCGGAGCGGGCCGGCTCGGTCAGCCGCAACAGCAGTTCCAAATCGGAGAGCACGGCGACGGGGTCCTCGCCCTCCATCACGGCGTACGCCCGCAGCGAGGCCCGCAGCCGCCCCATCGCGGCGACCGCGCTGGGCCCGGAACCGGTCACCGACCCGACCGCGAGGCCGAGCGCGGCGTCGGGCAGCGGCAGCGCGTCGTACCAGTCGCCCCCGCCGCGCGGTCCGGTGCGGTGCCGCGCGGCGAGCTGGACACCGGCGACCCGGGGCAGCCGCGAGGGGAGCAGTTCCTCGGCGATGGTCGTCATGGAGGCGCGGGTGCGCTCGACCTCGACGAGCCGCGTCAGGTGCTCGGCGGCGTACCGCGTGTACAGCCCGACGAGGTGCCGCTGCCGCTCCACCGGTTCCGCGGGCTCGTCGTACAGCCAGACGACGGCACCGAGCCGGCCGGCGGCTTCGGTGGACAGCGGGAGCGCGTAGCTCGCCCCGTAGCCGAGCCGGGCGGCGACCTCGCGGTGGCGGGGGTCGAGTCCGTCCTCGGCGAACAGGTCGGGCTGGGCGATCTCGCCGTCACCGCCCGGCAGTCCGTCGAGGATGCGCCCGTACGGCAGGGAACTGCGCGGCACGGTCTCGATGTGCCCCAGGTCCGCGCGGCCGAGGCCGAGGCCGATGGTGGTGTCCGGGCCGAGTCCGTCGCCCGGTTCCAGGACGACGAGACCCCGGCGGGCGCCGACGAGGGCGGCTCCGGCGTGCAGGGTCTCCTTCAGGGCGCTGTCGAGCGAGCCCGTTCGCGCCAGCCGTTCGGTGAGTTCGTGCAGCGTCGTGAGGTCCGAGACCCAGCCCGCGAGCCTGTCCTGCAGAACGGTGGTGGGGGCGGTGGCCTGTCCTGCGGCGGGAGCGGACGGCGGGGCGCCCGGGGCTGCGGGCGCGGGCGCGACAGTGTGTGCGGGGGAGGGAACCGTTGGATCGATTCCAGCCACTTTCGGAGGGTGAGGGGCGTTCATGGTGTCCGGCTTTCCGACCGGTGCGTATTGCTCAAAAGCATCGCAAACCCCCATGTCATTCTGCGCCGCTAGCAGTGTCTCCACATGTACACGCACTCGTGAGGGGATGTCCAGCATTGTCCTGCCGGGATATCTGGTGTCCAGGAGGTGCTGTTGGACTCCCGCCCCTTCCATGTCCAGTCCATCGGAAAAAGCAAAATTGGCTAAAAAGTGTTGTGGTGAACGGTGTATTGAGGTCGACTGGCCTTGTTCAACAGAGCGTCACAGCGGTCGTGATGGGTACGTACTCGGTGAAGACCAGGGGCGGCGCGAGCCACCCGGAACCTGGCGACGGACCCGGGCGTCCTATCCACCGACGACCGAGCCCCATCCTCCCGTGGCGGAGGCGGCGAGCACACGCGAGACGGCAAAACGCCAGGCGCCGCCACCCCTACGCCATGCCCATGCTTTTGACAGACGCAAGTCGACGCAAGCGATGGACGCGGACGTAACCGAGTTCGGCCCACAGGGGTTCCCCTTGTCCGCGACAGGGGTGTGATGCGCAAGCAGGTACGCACAGTGAAGTGAACGACACATGTTGTGATGTGACCCACGGTGTTGCCATGCGTGCAACGGAAAGGACGAGCGCTCATGCGCGAGATCCCCGGAAGGCGACGCAGGCTCCTGTCCAAGCGCAACGGCGGGAGGCCCGAGCTACTTGAGCAGGCCCTGACGTTCGCTACGGAATGGCAGTGGCCCGTGCTCCCGGGCGTGGCTCCGGACCCGCAGGGGCGTGCCCGCTGCGGCTGCCCGGACCCGGAGTGCGTGGTGCCGGGCGCTCACCCCTTCGATCCCGGCCTGCTCGCCGCCACCACGGACGAGCGCATGGTCCGCTGGTGGTGGACCAACCGTCCCACGGCGCCGATCGTGCTGGCCACCGGAGGCAGCGCCCCGTGCGCGGTGAGCCTGCCGGCCCTCGCCGCCTCCCGCGCCCTCGCCGCGCTCGACCGCACCGGCATGCGCCTCGGCCCCGTGGTCGCGGCCCCGCACCGCTGGGCGATCCTCGTCAAGCCGTACTCCATGGAACAGCTGGGCGAGCTGCTCTACGCCAAGGACTTCGTGCCCGGCTCCCTCCGCTTCCACGGCGAGGGCGGCTATCTGGCCCTGCCCCCCTCCGAGACCGGTCACGGCCTGATCCGCTGGGAGCGGGCCCCGCTGCCCGGTTCGGCCGCGCCCTGGGTGCCCGACGTCGAGGCGGTCGTGGACGCCGTCGTCGACGCCCTCACTCGTACGGGTGTGAGCGCGCCCGAGTTCTGAGTCCGCCCGGCGCGCGGGGGCCGGGTACCCCCGCTCGGTCGTTATCTTCCGCATATGCAGCGTCTTCCCGGGGGCCACGGGGCCCCGTCGCCGCGCGGCCGCCACAGCGCTCCCCCATCCCGGAGCCCTCGCTCACCCAGGTCGGCGGACGACGGTCCGGATCCACGCCGGCTCCGCCTCGCGGGACTGACCGCCGCGGTGGCGGTCGCACTGGGCCTTCCCCTCGCCGCGTCCGCCGGCCCCCTCGACGAGGTACGGACCTCCGGACGCGTCCTCCCCTCCGATCGTGCTCCGGTCTACGAGCCCGACCGGGCCTCCGAACCGGACCGCACCTCCGAACCGGAGGCGGGCGGGACGGATGTGAAGGCGCACGGGGTGGACGAGAAGGCGGACGGTGCCGACGCTGCGACCGGTGCCGGCACGCCCTCCGGTGCCGGCACCCCCTCCCGTGGCGACGGGCCCTCCGGTGCCAACACGCCCTCCCGTGGCGACGCGGCGGACGGCTCCGCGCGCCCGTCCGGCAAGCCGCTCGGCCTCGGACTCGCCACCGCCGCCCGCTGCGGCCCCGAACTCACCTCCCCCGACGGCATCGAGGCGCAGACCTGTGTCCTCACCCAGGGTGAGGAGACCTGGGCCCGCACGTACTACCGCAACGCGACCGGGCGTGAGCTGAGTGCGGTCCTCAGCATGATGGCGCCCGATGGGCGCACCGTGCGGATGCGCTGCGCTGTGAGCGCGCACGACGAGCCGGGGGCGTGCGAGACGCCGAGGGAGCGTACGCGGGGCGGCATGGGGGCGTACACGGCCGTGGCGGAGTTCGCGGCGCCCGACGGCAGTGGTCCTCTGTTGCTGCGGTCGGGGAGCAACTCGGGGCGCTAGTCGGCGCGTTGACGCCCAGCGGGGATCCGTACAGCGCGGACGCTCCGGAGCCGGGGCATGAGAAGACCCGGTTGCTGGCGACGGGGGATGCACCAGCAACCGGGCTAATGGAACCGTAACAAGAGATCGGCGCTTCGCAAATTCGATCTCGGCTATTCGGACACGAATTTGCCTGTCACGTAGGGGAGTTGTGACAGGAGTCACCACATCTCGAACGCACTCGATCAGCCGGCCCGTCCGGTCGGCTCGGGGGCGTTCATCAGCTCAGCGTGACCTGCCGGTTGGTGAGTCCGCCCCGTGCCCGGCGCTCGTCCGGGGTGAGCGGGGACGCGTCGGCCAGGGCGGTCGCGAGCCGCTCGGCGAACTCGGCCGCCGGCTTCTCGATGTCGTCCGCGCCGACCCCGCTGGGGAGGTCCCAGACCGGCACGGTGAGGCCGTGAGCACGGAAGGAGCCCACCAGCCGGGTGCCCTCGCCGAGGCTGGAGCGCCCCGCCGCGTGCAGCCGGGCGAGAGCGTCCAGAAGCCGCTCCTCGGCGTGCGGCATGACCCAGCGCAGGTGGTTCTTCTCCGGGGTCTCGCACCAATACGCCGCATCGACGCCGGCGAGCTTCACGGTCGGGATGGCCGCGGAGTTGGCACGCTCCAGGGAGGCGGTGACGTCCGGAGTGGCGTTCTCCGTGTCCGGAACCCAGAACTCGAAGCCGGTGTGCACGACTGGCTCGAACTCACCTTCGGGGTCGAGCAGTTCCTGCAGACGCGGACCGTCGGCGGGGGCGCGCCGGCCCTGAACCGGAGTGCCCGGCTCGGCGACGAGGGCGCGCCGGAGGGTGTCGGCGAGGTCGCGGCTGATGTCGCCGGACGACGTGTCGTTCTGCAGGCCGAGCAGCACCGAGCCGTCGTCGCGGCGCAGCGCGGGCCACGCCATCGGCAGGACGGTGGCGAGCGTGACCGACGGGACGCCCTCGGGCAGCGAGTCCTTCAGCTTCAGCTCGACGGTGGCGGCGGGCACCAGCTCGCGCAGTGCGACCCAGTCGCACTCGCCCGGCAGTCCCTCGAAGGGGCGCTGCACCAGCTCGGTCACCGCCTGGGCGGCGGCCCGGCCGTGACAGGCCTTGTACCGGCGGCCGCTGCCGCAGGGGCACTGCTCGCGCGCGCCGACAACCGGAACCTGCCCATCAGCCCCGACGGCGCTGCCTCCACCGGTGGTCTGCGGGCGCTTGGCCTTGGTCTGGGGTCGCTTCTTGGCCATCGTGGGTGTCTCCCGATCACGGCTCGTCTCGTACCTGCGCGAGCCTAGCCGCTCGTACGACGCCCGACGGGACCCTGTGGACAACGCACCGAGTCGTCCCTGAAGCGGTGGTTCAGGCCATGTTGTGCGCGCCTGGCCGCCGACTCGGTCGGGTTGGTGGCCAGCCGGTGTTTCCGGTCGTGTCTGTGCCTGGTCCCGGTCGTGTCCGCGCCTGCTCGCGGTCGGGCGGTCGGTCCGACGCTCGGTCCGATGCTCGGTCCCCTCGGTGTCGGCGCTTTTTCCCGTCCGCAGGCCGATGCTTGCTCGCGGTCGGTTCGGTCAGGCGGGCCACCGCCGTGCGGGCCGAGGCGGCCGGTCAGTCCATGTCCTCGAACGCGTCCGCGAAGTCCAGATCGGGGAGGGCGGGGACTGACGGGGCGACGACGCGGGTCGTGAAATCGTCCCGACGGTGGGCGCGGCGGACGTCGTCCTGGACCACGACCCACACCGTGACCTCACCGTGGGCGTCGTCGCGCACACCCCAGTCGTCGGCCAGTGCCGTGACGATGTTCAGCCCGCGGCCGCCGTGTGCGGTGACCGAGGGCGTGGAAGGAACCGGGCGGGTCGGACCACCGCCGTCCGTCACCTCGACCGTGAGCCGACCCGAGGGGTCAACGCGCCAGGAGCAGCGCACATCGCCGTCACCGGCCAACGCGTCGCCCAACGGCCTGCCGTGTTTGCAGGCATTGCTGAGTAGTTCGGAAAGGATCAGTAGGGCGTCGTCGATGACCGATTCCGTCACCCCACCGTTGCGCAACTGATCACGCATACGGTGCCTTGCTGCCCCCACGCCCGCAGGGCCATGGGGTACGGCCATGCTCGACGACGTGGGCACCTCCTGTGCCACCACCAACGCCACCCCCGAGACCTCCTTCGCCCCACGCCACGGTGTGGATGCCCCATGGGACTGGACTGGAAACCGGCCAAGACCCGTGCTCTGGCGCACTCGAGACGATCGAATACGGTTCGAACGCGCCGGTGCACTCCATGTAATCGCCTGGCTGAATTTCGCCCTGGATATCCCGACTTGTTCCCTGGCGTGGTCCGGCCGGCTTGGCGGAATTCTTACCTCCGTCAAGAGCCGTGCGGCGGCGAGGGGGCGTGGCGGAGTGCTCGCAGATGTGAACAGCGGCGTGTTCGAAGCGGTGCGGGGCGTCCTGTCGGGAGTTGTCGAATCGGTGTGTGCGGAGTTGTCGGGGGCCGTGCGTTCAGGCGCGGCCGAGCTGGCTCAGGACCTCGCGGGGGCGGTTGGTGATGATGGCGTCGACCCCCAGATCGACACAGAGATCGACATCCTGGGGCTCGTTGACGGTCCACACGTGCACCCGGTGGTCGGCCTGCTTCAGGCGTTCGATGTAGGCGGGGTGGTTGCGCACGATCCTGATGGAGGGACCCGCGATCCGGACACCGGACGGCAGCCGTCCGTCGCGCAGCCGGGGTGAGACGAACTGCATCAGGTAGACCGTCGGCAGCGTCGGGGACGCGGCCCGGACGCGGTGCAGGGAACGTGCCGAGAAGCTCATGATCCGTACCGGCGAGTCGGTGTCCGATTCCGGCGCGTCCAGGCCGAACCGCTTCAACAGGACCAGCAGTCGCTCCTCGACCTGGCCGGCCCAGCGTGTGGGGTGCTTGGTCTCGATGGCCAGTTCCACCCGGCGTCCCGCGTCGGCGACGAGTTCGAGCAGCCGTTCGAGGGTCAGGACGGAGGTGTCCGCCCGGTCCTCGGGCGTGACCTCCCAGTCGGGGGCCTCGTCGCCGTTCTTCCAGGAGCCGAAGTCCAGGGCGGCCAGATCAGCGAGCTCCAGGGCGGAGACCGCGCCGCGGCCGTTCGACGTACGGTTGACTCGGCGGTCGTGGACACAGACGAGGTGGCCGTCCGCCGTCAGCCGCACATCGCATTCGAGGGCGTCGGCCCCGTCCTCGATCGCCTTCTTGTACGCGGCAAGGGTGTGCTCGGGGGCTGCCTCGGAGGCCCCCCGGTGGGCGACGACCTGAATCGGGAGTTGTCGTGCGTGGGTCACCGCGTCATGGTGCCACCGTGGCGGGGTACGCGTGGGGCGGTGACCCTGGACGACCGAGCTCGAACGGACAGTACACGCCATTAGTCCTATAGATCCTATATAAAGGATGGTCCCGGACCCACAGACACCGCTTATGGTGCCCTGACGGCTCGTGGGAAAAGCTGACCCCATACAAAAATCCGCACAGCGTTCTGTGCGATCAAGAACAGTCGACCGCCACCAGGTGAAGCCGTGTATCGAGGAGAAAAGCTGTGAGCACCGAGAACGAGGGCACCGCGGTACCCCCGGCCCCGTCCGCACCTCCCGTGCCGGTGGAATCTCCCGCTGCCTCCGCGCCGGCCCCGGCGCACGAGCCGAGCGCGGCACCGGCCGAGCCTCCCACCCAGGCGACCCCGGCCACGACCACCGCCGAGAGCGCGCCGACGGCCCAGCTTCCACCGGTCCCGCCGACGGCGCCGGAGCCGGGCGCGACCGCCGTACAGCCGCAGGTGCCGCACGCGCCCCCGGCCGAGCAGGCGACGACGCAGCAGCCGACGACGCAGCAGGCGGCGGCTCCGCAGCAGCAGCCTGAAATGGTGTCCGCAGGGGCGCCCGCATACGCGACGGCAGCGGGCCACGGGCATGCTCAGGCACAGGTCGGTCAGGGGTACGACATGGGACCGGCGGCCGGCGCGGGTTACGCGCAGGCGACCGGTGGTGCAGCCCCCGGCGGGCCGGGTGGACCGGTTGGGTCCTCCGCGCCCGACGCCGCCTGGCCGCCTCCCGCCCCGCCCGGCGTCCCGTCGTACGCGGACAACGGTGGCGGCGGGGCGTACGCGGACGGAGGGGGCGCGTACGGAGACATGGGCGCGGCCGGAGGGGGCGCGTACGGAGACATGGGCGCGGCCGGAGGCGCCGGTGGCCACGGTGGCACCGGCGGTGGCCACGGTGGTGGCGGCTGGGGGTCCTCGTGGCAGCAGACGCAGCAGCCGGCTCCGAAGCCGGGCAACAAGCGGGGCGGCCTGATCGCCTCCATCCTCGTGGCCGCGCTGGTCGCGGGCGGAGTCGGCGGCGGCATCGGCTACACACTGGCCGACCGCAACGACAACTCCTCGGGCTCCACCACCGTCTCGGCCTCGCAGAACGGCGGTGACGTCAAGCGTGCGGCCGGTACGGTCGCCGCCGTGGCCTCCGCCGCACTGCCGAGCACGGTCACCATCGAGGCGTCGGGCAACGACGGCGAGGGCGGCACGGGCACCGGCTTCGTCTTCGACAAGGAAGGCCACATCGTCACCAACAACCACGTGGTGGCGGAGGCCGTCGACGGCGGCAAGGTGACGGCGACCTTCCCGACCGGCAAGAAGTACGACGCCGAGGTCGTCGGCCACGCCCAGGGTTACGACGTGGCGGTCATCAAGCTGAAGAACGCCCCCTCGAACCTCCGGCCGCTCACGCTCGGCGACTCCGACAAGGTGGCCGTCGGCGACTCGACGATTGCGATCGGCGCGCCCTTCGGCCTGTCGAACACGGTGACGACGGGCATCATCAGCGCCAAGAACCGCCCGGTCGCCTCCAGCGACGGCTCCTCCGGCAGCAAGGCCTCCTATATGAGCGCCCTGCAGACCGACGCGTCGATCAACCCGGGCAACTCCGGAGGCCCCCTCCTCGACGCACGGGGCAATGTCATCGGCATCAACTCCGCCATCCAGTCCGCCAGCAACGGCAGCTTCGGCTCCGGCCAGGCGGGCTCCATCGGCCTCGGCTTCGCCATCCCGATCAACCAGGCCAAGAACGTGGCCCAGCAGCTGATCAGGACGGGCAAGCCGGTGTACCCGGTGATCGGCGCCTCGGTCTCCCTGGAAGAGGGCACGGGCGGTGCGACGATCAGCCAGCCACGCGAGGGCGGCGCGGACCCCATCACCCCGGGCGGTCCCGCCGACAAGGCAGGTCTTGAGCCCGGTGACGTGATCACCAAGCTCGACGACCACGTCATCGACAGCGGCCCCACCCTCATCGGCGAGATCTGGACCCACCTCCCCGGCGACGAGGTCACGCTCACCTACACCCGCGACGGCAAGACCCACACGGCGGAAGTGACCCTGGGCGAACGCGAGGGCGACAGCTGACCGTTCCTCTGTTCCACGGCCTTGTTCCACGGCCCCGCGCCGCGGTACCCCTGTTTCGGGCGCCGCGACGCGGGGCCGTGGACACGGGACCGACCGCAGCGCGATCGTGAACTAAGTCGCATCCCCGGGGTTCAGGTTGCGGGTGGGGGTAGTGCGCGTGTTCGGATGAACCGATGCGCAACCCCCACCGTATTGATGCGCCCCACCGCTCCGACGTCCCCTCCGATGCGCCCCCCGACCCCCACGAGAACCCTCACGAGAACCTCTACGAAAACCCCTACGACGAACTCGGGGCCCTTGATGACGGCCCGTTGGAGGACAGCCCGCTGGAGGAGTTCTTCGGCGAGGCCGCCGCTGAGCAGCGGGCTGAGCGCAAGGCCGAGCCGGAGGCGGAGCCCGAGTGGACGCCGCCCGTCCACCGGCGGGGCGGACGGCGGAAACGGGGCCGTTTCGCCGGGTTGCCGCTCGCCGTGAAGGCGGTGGTCGGCCTGGTCGTGCTCGCCTCCTTCCTCGCCCTCGCCGACCGCTGGGCGCTGCTGTACGCCGAGCGCAGGGCCGCGGACACCCTCAAGGACCGGCTGAACCTGGCCGCCGCACCCGAGGTGGAGATCGGCGGCTTCCCCTTCCTCACCCAACTCGTCGACAAACGACTGGACTCGGTGCGGCTGACCGTGCCCGACGTGGCGGCCGACCGGGTGTCACTGGCGAAGGTGGCGGCCACCGCCCACGACATACGACTGGAGGCCGACGGCCTCACCTCCTTACGCGGCGCCCGCGTCCCCCGTCTCGACGGCGACGTCCTGCTCTCCTTCGCCGACCTCAACCGCGAACTCGGCGCGTCCCAGGTGACGTTCACCGGCGACGGACGCGATCGGGTCCGCGCCCACGGCACCCTGCCGGTCGCCGGGCACGATCTGCGGCTGCGCGCCGAGGCCACGATCCAGCGGCAGGGCGCGCGGGGCATCGCCACCGAGATCGGCGGCATGCGCCTGGACATCGGTGACCTCGCCACCTACCGCCCGGGCACCCGTGCCTCGGACGGCCTGCACCTGACGCCGAAGGCGTCCGCCGACCTCGCCCGTGAGACCCGTAAGGCCAAGGCACTGCTGTCGGTGCCGGCGATCGTACGGCGCATGGGTGTGCCCGAGACGACCGTGCGCGAGGCCCTGAGCGACGACGGCAAGCTCGCCGAACTGACCGGCTCCCCGCGCTTCGCCCGCCAGGCCCAGGACCTCAACCTCATCGACCTGGCCCTGGACAACCCCGAGGTCCTGCGCGGCCTGGGCCTCGACCCCGACCTCCTCGACGCCCTGTCCCGGCTCACCCACCCCGTCCTGGCCGAACGGCTGTCCCTGTCCTTCGAGTTGCCGGAACCGGAGCGCGGTGACGTGCGGCTGCGGGACGTCCGTGTGGAGGACGACGGGATCCGGGTCCGACTGACGGGTTCGGGCCTGACCGTGGGCAGTCCGTGACCGGGCGTCCTCTTACTGCGATCTTGATGAAATTTGGTGTGCAGATGTGTTGACCCCTGTTTGAGACCTCTCTTAGTTTGCGGGAGCCACAGAGTCGCCGACCTGTATGTGGGGTCTGCGGACTCACCTGCGCAGAAGGGGACTTCGTGCCAGCAAAGAACCATCGCGGGACAGCTTGCCTGGGGGCGTTCCTGGCCGGTGTCACGGCGTTCGGCGGCGCTCTCGCCGCCCCCGCGTCCGCAGCCACCGCTTACCGCCCCGCCACACCACCGCCGGTCAGCGACTTCCGCGGGGTCAACTGGGCCGACCCGCGCGACAACTACGCCGACGACGCGGTCGTGCCCTCGGGCCTGTCCACCTCGGACAGCTACGCCACGACCTACGCCAAGTCCCGCGCGATCATCGGTGGCTTCGCCAAGCTCGGCGCCAACACGGTCCGCCTCCCGGTGAACCCGACCTCCGTGAACGGCTCCTTCTGGAAGTCGTACCGGGGCGCGATCGACGCCGCCACGGCCAAGGGCTTCAAGGTCATCCTGGGGTACTGGGAGGCCGACAACGCCAAGGACGGCAAGATCGACGACCAGGCCTCCTGGGACCGGATGTGGGCGCGGATCACCTCCGCCTACGCGGGAAACCCCAAGGTGTACTTCGAGCCGATGAACGAGCCGTTCGGCTACACCTCCCAGGAGTGGCGCGACGTGGCCGCCCGCTGGGTGAGGACGCACCGCTTCGTACCGCGCGACCGCATCCTCGTCGGCGGCATCAAGTACAGCGAGGACGTCAAGCCCGTCTGCGCCGACAGCCGACTCGACGGCACCCGGATCGCGCTGCACAACTACGGTTTCTGGCACACCGACTGGACCAGCGTCGAGCAGTGGAAGGCCGACTTCAAGGAGCGCATCGGCGACTGCGCCTCACGCACCATCCTCGACGAGTTCGGCGCCTCCATGACCACAGGCCTGGACTACAACGGCCCGGTCAACGGCTCCAACGAGATCGCCTACATCCAGGCCGCGACCGACACCATTCGTGAGCTCGGCCTCGGCTCGGTCTACTGGCCCGGCCTGCGCAACGGCGACACCTACTCCCTCACCACCCTCCAGGGCACGGGCACCAGCCTCACCCTGAAGGTGAACAACCAGAGCGGCCTCGACCGCCTGCACTGGGCCTGGAAGCAGTAACCCCCCGCGGGCGTGGCCCCACGGGGCCACGCCCCCACCGCCCGCCCACTGCCGGTACGCTGTACCCGCTCCGTCCCAGGTGGTTGGGGCGCAGGTGGGTTGCCCGAGCGGCCTAAGGGAACGGTCTTGAAAACCGTCGTGGCGCGAGTCACCGTGGGTTCAAATCCCACACCCACCGCAGGTGAAAGGCCCTGACCAGGCAACTGGTCGGGGCCGTTTCTGCGTCTCGTGGCCGTCGGTGTTCGCTTCCTTCGCTGTCGTTCCTGCTCTGCCGGGCCCCGGAAGGAGTGTCGTTGCCCGTTGGGGCATGATGACCCAGCCGGTCGCACCTGTGGCCCGCGGAAGCTGCTGGGGGTGGCGTGTGTCGCGTTCCTGTCGGGCTCTGTTGGGCCTCGTTCCGGCGGTGTTCGTCCTCGCCTCCTGTGGGTTTCCGCCCGTGCCCGACGGTGAGGCGACCGAGCTGCGGCGATCCCAGATGGTGACCACCTGGACGGACGACGAGGGCGGCACCCTGACGCTGAAGCCGGATGGGACGTTCGCCGCCCATGACGTCTGTGGTGACTATGACGTCGATCCGTACGCGCCGGAGAACGAGCCGAGGTCGGGATCGGGCACGTGGGACCAGGACGACTGGGACGGCCAGACCAGCCTCAGCGTGTCGTTCGACACCGGTGACGTGCGCTCTCGCTATGAGGCTCTGCGGCACGGAAAGGTTCTGAAGCTCTGGACCTATGTCGGAGACCCCGACAGCCCTCACCCCCTCTGTGTCCTGACCAACCGGTCGCGTTGACCCCTCTGGGGAATGTGCTGGTCAGGTGGCGCGTCACGGTTGCGGGTCGCCCCTTCGCCGTGTGCACGAGATGCGGGCGCCGGGAGGGGCGCTGATTCTGGAGGGGACGGCGAACAGCGGAAGGAGCCGCCATGTCTGTGATGGACAAGCTCAAGCGGATGCTGAAGGGCCATGAGGAGCAGGCCGGGAAGGGCGTCGACAAGACCGGCGACTATGTCGATGACAGGACGCGGGGCAAGTACAGCGGCCAGGTCGACACGGCCCAGGAGAGGCTCAGGCAGCAGATGGGCTCGGAACAGACAGGGCGGACGACCGATCCCGGCCGCGAGGAACCGCCGCGGTAGGGAGACCGAGAGTGCTTCTCAGCGGCCGGTACCCCGGAAAGTCGGGTGCCGGTCGTCGTTTCTGCGGCGGTGCGGCCGTGCGACGGTGAGACGGTGCGGCGGTGCGGAGTTTGTGGCGGTGCGGCGGTGCGGCGGTGCGGCGGTGCGGAGCTTCCGGTGGCCAGGCCCGCGCCTCATGTTTCCCGCCCCGCCATCCGTGCCGCTGAAGCCACCGTCGATCTTGCCTCCCGTTCTGTCAGGCCTGTGCGTACGGCCGCCTCGATCAGGGCGTTGGTCAGGTCGGGACCGAGGCCGTTGTCGTAGGCCCGGCAGGCGGCCCAGAACAGGCGGGTGTTTCGTTGGCCTTCCTGGGCGGTCAGGACGAAGTGCACCAAGCCGTGGCCGTGGCTGCGCCCCTGGTCAGCGCTCGTGCGGGAGGTGGTGGTGCGCGGGGGTGGCAGCAGCAGGCGGAGGAGGGCCGGTGGGCAGGGGGCCGCTGGGAGGTGGGACGTACCGGGGGCCGTGGTGTAGGTGCCGTGGTCGGTGCGGGAGCCGGGGCCGACCAGGTAGCCGCCGGCGCCGCGGATGTCGATGCCGGGGGCGAGGCGGCTCGCGGAGTTGGGGACCACGACGTCGGGTGGGCCGGTGAGCCAGAGGTGCCGGCCGCCGCTGGGGGTGAGGACCACGATGGTCTCGGGGATCGTGAACAGGTGGCGGAGGGCCAGTTCTCGGAGGGCGGCCGAGGAGTCCGTACCGGTTTTCGTGTCGAGGTCGACACCGATCAGATGGTGGGGGTGGAGGCCGCAGGCGATGCCGTAGCCGGTGGCCCAGGGGGCGGCGGCGAAGAGTTCGCGGATGCGGCGGGGGTCGGTGGAGGCGTCGTGGACACCGTGGCCGAAGCGGCCGCATTCGCCGTGGCAGGGAGGAGGGGACGGATCGTCCCGGTGGGGGGAGCGCAGGGCCGGGAGCTTCGAGCGGGACAGGGGGATCACCGCCAGTCCGCGTTCGGCGGCGGAGAGGGCGTGTGCCAGGGCCAGGGTGGTGGCATGCCGGTCCAAGGTGGCCATGCTTCCATGTTCGTACTTGTGTTCGATAAAGGGAAGGGGCTTCGAGGGGGTGTTCCGGCCATGTGGCGGATCCACGGTGAGTGTGCGCGTACGTGCCCCGCGACCTTGACAGGCGGGGTGAGAGTTCCTTCAATCTGACGGACAGTCAGATATTTCGTTAGGGGGCTGGGGCATGGCGGTCGACGACCTGTCCGTACGGCTCAAGGTCTACGAGGGGCGCGCGGCCGTCCTCGGCGGCAGGGGCAAGGATCCCGTCAACTCGCCCATGATCCGGCACTGGTGCGAGGCCATGGGCGACACCAACCCCGCGTACACCGGGCCGGACGCCGTCGCCCCGCCCACCATGCTGCAGGTGTGGACGATGGGCGGGCTGAGCGGGCACGAGACCCGCGCGCCGGCGTACGACGAACTCCTCGCGCTGCTCGACGGCGCCGGGTACACCTCGGTCGTCGCCACCGACTGCGAGCAGGTGTACCTGCGGGCGCTGAGGCCGGGGGACGAGATCATGTTCGACTCGGTCATCGAGTCGGTGTCGGCGCGGAAGACCACCAAGCTCGGGACCGGGTACTTCGTGACGACGCGCATGGACGTGCGCGTCGGGGACGAGCTCGCCGGCACCCACCGCTTCCGGATCCTCAAGTACGCGCCGGCGCACGCCTCCGGGGAAGGCGAGCGCCGGCGCCGAGAGCACGCCCAACCCGACGAACAGCCCCGCTCCCCACAGCAGCCTCACCCCCGAGAACGACCTCGCCGCCCTCGCCCCGTCGTCAACCGCGACAACGCCGGGTTCTGGGAGGGCGTCGCCCGGCACCGGCTGCTCATCCAGCGCTGCGCCGACTGCTCCACGCTCCGCCTGCCCTGGCTGCCGGGCTGCAACGCGTGCGGTTCGCCCGAGTGGGACACGGTCGAGGCGTGTGGCGACGGCACCGTGTACTCGTACGTCGTCATGCACCACCCGCCCTTCCCCGCGTTCGATCCGCCGTACGCCGTCGGGCTGATCGAGCTGGCGGAAGGGGTGCGCTTCGTCAGCAACGTCATCGGGGTGCCGTACGACAAGGTGCGGATCGGGATGCCCGTACGGCTCGCGTTCGTCCGTTGTGACGAGGAGTCGGAGCTGCCGGTGTTCCGCGCGGAGGGGGAGGTGGTCGAGGCATGAGGGCCGGGGAGGCGTTGCCGCCGCTGGAGATCGAGATCACGCGGACGCTCGTCGTCGCGGGCGCCATCGCCTCGCGCGACTACCAGGACGTGCACCACGACCCGGAGTCGGCGCGTCGACGGGGGTCGCCGGATGTCTTCATGAACATCCTGACGACGAACGGGCTGGTGGGGCGGTACGTCACCGACCACTTCGGGCCGACCGCCGTCCTCCGCGAGGTGGCCGTCCGGCTCGGCGCGCCCAACTACCCGGGTGACACGATGGTGTTGACCGGCACGGTCGAGGCGACCGACGGCCGCACGGCCACGGTCAGGGTCATCGGCGAGAACGGCATCGGCCGACACGTCACCGGCACGGTCACGCTCACCCTCCCGGCGGGTGTCCAGGAGCGGGGGGCGGCCACCGGAGGGGCGGGTTCCGCGGCGCGGACAGCGGCCTCCGGAGGGGCGGGTGTCCAGGAGCGGACAACGCCTCCCGGAGGGGCGGGTGTCCCGGAACGGGCAGCGGCCTCCGAGGGAAAGGGGGCCACGGAATGAGCGTACGGGCCAAGGACCGGCTCGGTGGTCGCGCGGCCGTCGTCGGGATCGGGGCGACCGACTTCTCCAAGGACTCGGGGCGCAGTGAGCTGCGGCTGGCCGTGGAGGCGGTGCGAGCGGCGCTCGACGACGCGGGGCTGGCGCCGGCGGACGTGGACGGCATGGTGACGTTCACGATGGACACCAGCCCGGAGATCACGGTCGCGCAGGCGGCCGGCATCGGGGAGCTGTCCTTCTTCTCCCGCGTCCACTACGGCGGCGGCGCCGCGTGCGCGACCGTGCAGCAGGCGGCGCTCGCCGTCGCGACGGGCCTGGCGGAGGTCGTGGTCTGCTACCGGGCCTTCAACGAGCGGTCAGGGCGGCGGTTCGGGGCGGGTGTGCGGCACCGGGAGCCGACGGCGGAGGGCGTGGCGTTGGGCTGGACGCTGCCGTTCGGACTGCTCACTCCCGCCTCGTGGGTCGCGATGGCGGCGCAGCGCTATCTGTACGCGTACGGGCTGACCCCGGAGGCGTTCGGGCACGTGGCCGTGGTCGACCGCAAGCACGCGGCGACGAACCCGGCGGCGTACTTCCACGGCCGCCCCCTCACCCTCGCCGAGCACGCGGCCTCGCGCTGGATCGTCGAGCCGCTGCGGCTGCTGGACTGCTGCCAGGAGACGGACGGCGGCCAGGCGCTCGTCGTCACCTCCGTGGAGCGCGCGCGGGACCTGCCGAGGCCGCCCGCCGTGGTCGTGGCGGCCGCCCAGGGCGCGGGCCGGGCGCAGCAGCAGATGACCGGCTTCTACGACAGCGATCTCACCGGGCTGCCGGAGATGGGTGTCGTCGCCCGGCAGCTCCGGCGCACTTGCGGGCTGGGCCCCGACGACATCGACGTGGGCATCCTGTACGACCACTTCACGCCGTTCGTGCTGATGCAGCTGGAGGAGTTCGGGTTCTGCGGGCCGGGGGAGGCGGCGGACTTCGTCGCCGAGGAACGGCTGGCGCTCAACACGCACGGCGGGCAGCTCGGCGAGGCGTATCTGCACGGGATGAACGGCATCGCGGAGGCCGTACGACAGCTGCGGGGCACCGCGGTGAACCAGGTTCCGGGGGCGGAACGGGTCCTGGTCACCGCGGGGACGGGGGTGCCGACCTCGGGGTTGGTACTGGGGACGGAGGGGTGAGCGGGGGCCGGTGAGGCGGCCGAGGGAGGGTGGGGACGTGCCCCGGCCTCGGCTTCGTACGGCGTGGGGAGGTGGTTCTCAGGGGTACACCCTCAGTACCTGGGGGCCGTTCATCCACCTCCAGTAGGTGGGGCTCGCCCCACTCCTACAACCTGAGGGGGACTTGTCTTAGGGACCTGCGGCCGATCCGCAGGGCCGGGCCCGCTCCTAGCTTGGAGCCATGACCACACCCGTCTGCACCAGCGCTTCGAAGGCCGCTGCACCAGTGACGCGGACCGTGTCGACCCCGGCCCTGTCGACGTCGGCCCTGTCGACGTCGGCCCTGACGTCCTCGACCCGGCCGACTCCGGCCCGGGCGACTCCGGCCCGGGCCGCCCTGTCGAGCCTGACGAACCTGTCGTACCCGTCGTTCTCGGCGTATGTGAAGGCCCGCCAGCCGGTGCTGCTGCGGACCGCCCGGTCGCTGACCGCGAACCCGTGCGACGCCGAGGACCTGCTGCAGACCGCGCTGGCCAAGACGTATGTCGCCTGGGAGCGCATCGAGGATCACCGGGCCCTCGACGGCTATGTGCGTCGCGCCCTGCTGAACACCCGTACGTCCCAGTGGCGCAAGCGCAAGGTGGACGAGTTCGCGTGCGACGAGCTGCCCGAGCCCGAAGGGGTCCAGAGCGTCGATCCGGCCGAGCAGCAGGCCCTGCACGACGCGATGTGGAGGGCGATCATGAAGCTGCCGGCCCGGCAGCGGGCGATGGTCGTCCTCAGGTACTACGAGGACCTGAGCGAGGTCCAGACGGCCGAGGTCCTGGGCGTCTCCGTCGGTACGGTGAAGTCGGCGGTATCGCGAGCGCTGGGCAAGCTGCGCGAGGATCCCGAGCTGGAACCCGTGCGGTGACTCGCTCGTTGCCCGGCATGAGGCATCCACCCCAGGCCGGCTGAGGCTCTTCGTCCGGTCCCGGAGCGATGCCGAGGTCCCGGCTGGAGGTTCGCCTGGTTACTCTCTCTGATCGATCATCCTGTCCCCTAGTGACATACCAACCGGTATGTGAGCAGAATCAGCGCAACCGTTACCACCGCGTAGGCAGAGCCGCCCCGGGAGGACGCCGTGCTGAGCACCATGCAGGACGTACCGCTGTTGATCTCCAGGATCCTGACCCATGGGTCGAGCATCCACGGGACGTCGCAGGTGATCACCTGGACCGGCGAGGGCGAGCCCCACCGTCGCTCCTACGCCGAGATCGGCGCCCGTGCCGCGCAGTTGGCCCACTCCCTGCGCGAGGACCTCGGGGTCGACGGCGACGAACGGGTCGCGACCCTCATGTGGAACAACTCTGAGCATGTCGAGGCGTACTTCGCCATCCCTGCCATGGGTGCCGTTCTCCACACCCTCAACCTGCGGCTGCCCCCCGAGCAGCTGGCCTGGATCGTCAACCACGCCGCCGACCGGGTGATCATCGCCAACGGTTCGCTGCTCCCCCTCCTCGCGCCGCTCCTCCCGCACCTCAAGCCGGTGGAGCACGTCGTCGTGGCCGGGCCCGGCGACCGGTCGCTGCTCGCCGGAACGAGCGTCCAGGTGCACGAGTACGAGGACCTGATCGCCGGCAAGCCCACCACCTACGACTGGCCCGAGCTGGACGAGCGCGCCGCCGCGGCCATGTGCTACACCTCCGGCACCACCGGCGACCCCAAGGGCGTCGTCTACTCCCACCGCTCGATCTATCTCCACTCCATGCAGGTGAACATGGCCCAGTCCATGGGCCTGACGGACGCGGACCTCTCGCTCGTCGTCGTCCCGCAGTTCCACGTCAACGCCTGGGGCCTGCCGCACGCGACCTTCATGACCGGCGTCAACATGCTGATGCCGGACCGGTTCCTGCAGCCCGCACCGCTCGCCGAGATGATCGAGACGCAGAAGCCGACGCACGCCGCCGCCGTCCCCACCATCTGGCAGGGGCTGCTCGCCGAGCTGACCGCCCGGCCGCGTGACGTCGGCTCGCTCACCCAGGTGACCATCGGCGGCTCGGCCTGCCCGCCCTCCCTCATGGAGGCGTTCGACAAGCTGGGCATGCACGTCTGCCACGCCTGGGGCATGACGGAGACCTCGCCGCTGGGCACGATCGCCCGGCCGCCGGCCCATGTCGAGGCCGGCTCGGAGGAGGAGCTCGCCTACCGCCTCACCCAGGGCCGCTTCCCGGCCTCCGTCGAGGCCCGCCTCACCGGTCCCGGCGGTGAACGCCTGCCCTGGGACGGCGAGTCCGCCGGTGAGCTGGAGGTCCGGGGCCCCTGGATCGCGGGTGCGTACTTCGGCGGTCAGGGCGCCGAACCCGTCCGCCCCGACGACAAGTTCAGCGAGGACGGCTGGCTGAAGACGGGCGACGTCGGCACCATCAGCCCCGACGGCTACCTCACCCTCACCGACCGCGCCAAGGACGTCATCAAATCCGGCGGCGAGTGGATTTCCTCGGTCGAGCTGGAGAACGCCCTCATGGCCCACCCGGACGTCGCCGAGGCCGCCGTCGTCGCCGTACCGGACGAGAAGTGGGGCGAACGCCCCCTCGCCACCGTCGTCCTGAAGGAGGGCGCGACCACCGACTTCGCCGCTCTCCGCTCCTTCCTCGCCGACGAGGGGCACATCGCCAAGTGGCAGCTCCCCGAGCGCTGGACGATCATCGAGGCGGTGCCCAAGACGAGCGTCGGCAAATTCGATAAAAAGGTGCTGCGCAGGCAGTACGCCGAGGGCGCGCTGGACGTGACGCAGATCTAGAGCCTGTTGAGGTGAGTGCAGCAGTCGGGGCGGTGTTTCACGTGAAACACCGCCCCGACCGCTGTCCGCAGGCTCAGTTCGTGCCGACTCGTGCCAGCAGGTCCACGATCCGTGTCTGTACATCGGGGCTCGTCGAGCGCTCCGCGAGGAAGAGGACCGTCTCCCCCGAGGCCAGACGCGGGAGTTCGGACGGGTCGACGGCGGCCGTGTAGACGACGAGGGGCGTGCGGTTCAACTGGCCGTTAGTCCGCAGCCAGTCGACGATTCCGGCCTGGCGGCGGTGCACCTGCAGCAGATCCATCACCACGAGGTTGGGCCGCATCTGCGCGGCCAGCGTGACGGCGTCCGCGTCGGACGCGGCCCGCGCGACCTGCATGCCGCGCCGTTCCAGCGTCGCGGTCAGGGCGAGCGCGATCTCCGCGTGCTCCTCGATCAGCAGGACGCGCGGCGGATGCTGCTCGGAGTCGCGCGGCGCCAGCGCCTTCAGCAGGATGGCCGGGTCGGCGCCGTACGCCGCCTCCCGTGTCGCCTGGCCGAGCCCCGCCGTCACCAGGACCGGCACCTCGGCGGCCACGGCGGCCTGGCGCAGCGACTGGAGTGCCGTGCGGGTGATGGGCCCGGTCAGCGGGTCGACGAACAGGGCGGCCGGGTACGCGGCGATCTGGGCGTTCACGTCCTCGCGGGAGTTCACGATGACGGGCCGGTAGCCCCGGTCGCTCAGTGCCTGGTGCGTCGTCGCGTCCGGCGCGGGCCACACCAGCAGTCGGCGCGGGTTGTCCAGCGGCTCCGGCGGCAACTCGTCGTCCATCGGCTGCGGCTGCGGCTGGTCGGGCACCTCCACGGCGCCGCCGGGTCCGTCCAACGGCTCGGGCCCTTCGTCCGCGTTCTCGTCGGGTGCCCCTATGGCGTACGACCGGCCAGCACCCTCCGTACGGCCCACCAGCCGCGACTGCCCGGCGAGGGACGGTTGCGGCGGCAGCGGAACCTGCCCGGCGAGCGAGGGCTGCGGCGGCAGCGGGGCCTGTCCGGTCGCCTGCTGCGCCGCCTGAGCCACCGTCTGCTGCGACGGGGCCGTCTGCCCGGGGGGCGGGGTCTGGCCGCTGCCGGTGCCGTTGGCCGGCGTGGACTGCGGGTGCGGACGTGCGCCCGACTCCGGCCGGTCGGCGTTCGCCTGGGGCGGCGTCCCGAGCTTGCGGCGCCTGCCGGAACCACCGGGCTGCTGCGGAGTGGGCGTCGCTCCGGTCTGCGGCTGCCCCTGGGGGACACCCTGACGGGCGAACGGCACACCCTGACCGAGCGTCCGCACGCTGATCGCCCGCCCTTGGGTCGAGTTGGGGTCGACGGGGGAGGGACCGGGGACTGCGGCGGGAGCGGCGGGAGCAGTGGGAGCGGCGGGCGTCGCCGGAGCCGCAGCCTCGGCCGGCAAGGGCTGTGCGGCGCGCGGCTGCTGTTGCACGGCGACCTCCGGCGGCAGCGGGGTGCCGGAGGAGGGGGTGGCCTGCGGGGGCAGCGCCGCCTGGGGAGCCGCTACGGGAATGCCGGCGCCGGAGGTCGCCTGGGCTTGGTGGGGGTCCGGCCAGGACTGGGCCTGCGGTGACGGCGGCTGTGGCGCGCCGGGGGCGGCACCCTGAGCGGGGACGGGCTGCGGGGCACCGGGCACGGGCTGGGCGGCGCCTTGAGCCGCCGGTGCGCCCTGGACTCCGGGTACGGCCACGGGCCGACCGGGGCCGCCGGCCGGCGCGGGCGCGGGCTGCGGGCCATCGGGGGCGCCTTGGGGCGGTACTGCGGTGGCCTGCGCGACCTGCGCGGCATGTGTCTGCTGAGCGGCAGCCTGTGCGACGGCAGCCTGAGCGGCGACCTGTCCGGCGGCAGCCTGAGCGGCAAGGGCTTGCCCGGCGACGGCCTGCCCAGACTGGCCCTGCCCGGCGCCGGCCGCCTGAGCCGGGCCTCCCGGGGCCCCTTGCGGAGCGACGGGCTGCGCGACCGCTCCCGGCACGGCCCCGCCGGGAGCGGCTACCGCCGCCTGAGCGGGAACGGGCCGGCCGGGGGCAGCGACGGCGGCCTGCGGGGGCACCGGATGCGGGCCACCCGGAACACCCTGGGCGGGCACGGGCTGTGCGGCACGCACTGGGACACCCTGCCCGGGCCCCGGCTGTCCCGGCCCTCCCTGAGGGGGGACTCCCTGCGCGGGAGCACCCTGGCCCGGTGCCCCTTGCGCGGGCGCCACCACGGTGACGCCGTCACCCTGCTGCGGAGCGGGCTGCCGTACCGCGCGGCGGCGGCCGGTCGGCGTGGGCACCGGATGCGGCTGCGGCGGGGTGTGGTCGTCGGCCGGGTCGCGCAGCGCGGCGTCATGGCGTCCGTCGTCCACACCACCGGCAGGGTCACCCGACCCCGGCCCTGCGGCGGGCACTTGGCCCACACCAGGGACCTGACCGGCGCTGTGGGCCTGACCGGCACCGGCGGCCTGAGGAGCGACGGCTCCCTGGCCGGCGCCGCCCCCCTGGTCCACCCCGTCTGCCTGCCCCGTACCCGGCGCGGCGCCGCCGCCCGGCGCCCCCGCGCCACCCTGGGCGACCTGCTCGGCCCCGGCAACCTGCTGTCCAACTCCGGTTGCGGGCACCGGCCCTCCGGCGGGCACGACTCCGCCGGCGGGCACGACTCCCCCGGCGGGGACGACTCCTCCAACGGGCACGGCACCCCCGGCGGGCACAGGCTGTCCGGCGGGAACCGGTCCACCGTGCGGAACCGGTCCACCGTGCGGAACCGGTCCACCCACGGGCATCGGCCCCCCGGCCGAAGCGCCCGCGCTCGCCCCCTGGCCGCCTTCGTCCTCGTACTCCTCCTCCTCGCCCTGCCCGGCCACGGCAGGCGCGCCGGATCCGACAGGCACAGGCACAGGCACAGGCACAGGCACAGGCACAGGCACAGGCATGGGCGCGGGCATCGGCATCGCGCCGGGCGCACCCTGCCCCGGGGGCGCCTGCACAGGTCCGAGCCCGGCCGACTGGCCGTACTCGGGTCCCCGGTCGGCCTCGGCCGGCGGCAGGGCGAAGACGGTTCGCGCGCCCGGCTCGGGTGCGGTGGCGCGCTCCTCGGCCTGGGCGAGGGCGCGACGACGGCGCCCGGTGGGTTGCTGGGTACCGGGCGCCTCGCCGTCGCCACCGGCGGCGCCGTCGGCGGTGGACTCGGTGACCGGGCTCGGCCCTGCGGGCAGCGCCGGCGGCAACGCGTTCTGCGCGGGCTCCCGGCGTGCGCGCCGCCCACTGGGCGCGGGCACACCCTGGGGCGGTACGGTCCCGCCCAGCCCGTTGGCGGCAGCTGCGGCACCCGCCGCGTGCTCGGCCGCCGTGACGACCGCGCCCTCGGCGGCCACGGGCTCACCGGCGGCCTCCGCCGAAGCGGCAGCCCGCCCACGTCGCCGTCCGGTACCCCCGGCGCCTTCGGCCTCCGCACCTTGAGCGGCCACCGAACCCTCAGCGGCCCCGGCCGCAGCGTCCTCCGCCCGTCGCCTGCGCCGCCCGGTGGGTGCGGCGGCCTCCGCCTCATGGCCCTCGGGGACGTCCTCGCTGTCGAGGAAGGCGTCCACCGACGACCGCCGCGCACGTCGCCGCCCGCCTCCACCGGCGGCCTGCTCGGGCAGGGACACCTCGGCACCGGTCGCCACGGACCCGGGCCCGGCGTCGGACCCGGTGTCGATCACAGCGGCGGGCAGCGCCTGCGCGGCCACGGCCCCGGCACCGCCACCCAGCGGCACCTCCAGCACATAGGCGCTGCCGCTCATCCCCGGCACCTCGACCGTCTGGAGCACACCGCCGTGCGCCCGCACGATCCCCTGGACGATCGGCTGGTGCACCGGGTCTCCCCCGGCGTACGGTCCGCGGACCTCGATCCGGACGACCTCACCGCGCTGCGCGGCCGCCACCACGACGGTGTTGTCCATGTAGCCGCCGGCGGACATGGGGGCGTTGCCCGTCGCGTCGACCCCCGCCACGTCAGCGACGAGGTGCGCGAGCGCGGTCGCGAGCCGCGCCTGGTCCACCTCGGCCTCGATGGGCGGCGCGTGCACCGCGAACTGCACCCGCCCCGGCCCGACCAGCTCCACGGCCCCGTCGACACCGGCCGCCACGACCGCGTCGAGCATCACGGCCGTACGCACGAGGTCGTCCTCGCCCGCGTCGATCCGCTGGTAGCCGAGCACGTTGTCGATGAGGGTCGTGATCCGCGAGTACCCGGCGGTCAGGTGGTGCAGCACCTGGTTGGCCTCGGGCCACAGCTGCCCGGCGTCGTCGGCGGCGAGCGTGCCCAGCTCACTGCGGAGCTGGTCCAGCGGGCCGCGCAGCGAGGTGCCCAGCACGGCGAGCAACTGCTCGTGCCGCGCGGCCAGCGCCTCGTACCGGTCCTTCTCCCGCTCCCCGAGCGCCGCGTACCGCTCGTCCCCGGCGGCGAGTTCCTCGGCGTGCTTCTCGGTCAGCTCGGCCAGCTCGGCGGTGTGCTTCTCGCGCACACCCTCCAGCTCCTCGGCGTGCTCCTCGGCGAGCCGCTCCAGCTCCTCCGCGTGCGCCTCGGCCTCGGCGTCCTTCTCCTCGGCGAGCTTGTCGTACGGCCGCCGGTCGGTGAACGTCATCACGGCACCGACGAGCTGGTCCCCGTCGCGCACCGGCGCGGTCGTGAGGTCGACCGACACCTTCTCGCCGTTCTTCGACCACAGCACCTGCCCGCGCACCCGGTGCTTGCGCCCGGACCGCAGCGTGTCCGCGAGCGGCGACTCGGTGTACGGGAAGGGGGAGCCGTCCTCGCGCGAGTGCAGCACGAGTGTGTGCAGCTCACGCCCTCCCAGGTCACTGGCCCGATAACCCAGTATCTGAGCGGCGGCCGGATTGACGAGGACGATCCGTCCGTCCGTGTCGGTGCCGACCACGCCCTCGGACGCGGCCCGCAGGATCATCTCGGTCTGCCGTTGCGAACGCGCGAGTTCGGCCTCGGTGTCGACGGTGCCCGACAGATCCCTTACGACCAGCATGAGCAGCTCGTCGTTGGCGTAGCCGTAACCGTCGTACGCCTGCTGGCCGTTCTCCAGATTCGCGCTTGTGACCTCGACCGGGAACTCGCTGCCGTCGGTCCGGCGGGCGATCATGCGGGTCGGCTTGGTGCGGCCCGTGGGGTCCATGGTGTCGGGCCGCCGCATGGATCCGGGGATGAGCCGGGAGTCGAACTCCGGCAGCAGATCGAGCAGCCCCCGTCCCACGAGGGCGGTCCCAGGGGCCTCGAAGGCCTCCAGCGCGATCGTGTTGGCGTTGACGACGGTGCCGTTGGCGTTGACCAGCACCAACGCGTCGGGCAGCGCGTCCAGTATGGCTGCGAGGCGAGCAGCGCCTCGGGATGGCCTGCTGCTCACGAGACGCTTCCTCCCTGTTACCGCACCTAGCCGACCGCGCGGGCCATGGCCATCTTGCCAACCGGCCCGCGACGTGTCACGCGAGGGAGTCTACGGGCAGAGGTTGCGCTCGCGACGCCGGATGAGAGGGAGGTCGCACGCCGAACATAGGGAGATGCCGTGACCGTGCGGGCGGTGATGCCGTGACCGTGTGTTTTGCCGGACGGAAGTGTCGGCGGCACATATGTACGGGCTGTGCACCCCTTCCGGAGCCGCCGGTGTCCGCGCTCGTCGAGTGGCTCGTTTCCGCCGTTCCGCCGTTCCCGTCCAGAGGGTTCTTCCGCCGGCTCCTCACACCGGGGTTCCAGCGGGACGCGGGGCCCCCGGCCCCTACGCGCGGAGGTCCGGCAGTACGGGCACCAGTGCGTCCCAGCGGGCGATCTCGCAGCCGTTCCGCCGGTCGAAACGGGCGTCGACACGGCGCCCGGCCCAGGTCCCGGTGACATACGCGGTGGCCGGACCGCCGTACTGCATCGTGCACACGGTGCCGGGCCGGACCTGCGCGAAGGGGTCCTCGCCCCACACGGTCCGCCGGTCGAGCCGCCCGCATGCCTTCCGCGCGTCCGGGTGGCTGCCCCCTTGCGGATGGCACCGCAACTCGAACGCCCCGTCCGCCCCGCCGCCGGCATGCCGCACCGTGACGGTCAGCCGGTCACCGGAGCCGGGAGCCGGCGTGGGCAGCGCGGTACGCGACAACCCCTCGTTGGCGTACGCGTCCGGCGCCACCGGCGCGAGCGGGCCGGCGGCGACCGCGGCGAGCGAGGCGAGGGCGCCGCCGAGGAACAGCCGGGCCGACGCGGCCGGCCTCCTCTGGAAGGCGACGGCCTGACGGGGCGAGGCACCGGCTTCGCGAGGCGAGGCGGCGGCCGGGCCGGGGCCGGGGGCGGGGGCGGGGGCGAGGGCTGGGACAGGGCCGGGGCCGGGGAGGGGAGAGCTTTGCGACATGACCTGACTAACGCCACGCCCGGCCCGCGGTTGCGGCACACCGCCCCACCCCGACCGCATCCATCCCGCGTATCCCGCGTCCACCCCGTCCACCCCGCGGCCACTCCGCCCCGGACCTCCGTCCACCTGCCCCGCACCGCTCCCGACGTGCCATACGGCTTTGCCCCGCGGCCTCTCCGCCTAGTACCGTGGGAGGCGATTGGTGACAGCCCACTCGGCTGTGTCATCATCTGCACGCACCACTCGCGCTCGCGCGGGAGGTTGTGCTGGAGGCGTCGCCTAGTCCGGTCTATGGCGCCGCACTGCTAATGCGGTTTGGGGTTTACGCTCCATCGAGGGTTCAAATCCCTCCGCCTCCGCGCTTGATCACCGAAGCCCCGGTCCATCCGACCGGGGCTTCGTCGTTCCCACCTCTGCTCCGCCCTCTGCTCCGCCATCGCTCCGCAGGCGTCCCACAGGCCGTTTTCGCAGGTCACAAGGGGTTTGGTAAACGGATTTCACATGACGACGGCAGTCATGTAATGTTCTTCCTGTCGCCGCGAGCGGGCCGAAAGGGCCAGGAGCGGCGGGAAAACAGAACAAGCACTCGTAGCTTAACGGATAGAGCATCTGACTACGGATCAGAAGGTTGCAGGTTCGAATCCTGCCGAGTGCACACAGGCCGAGGGCCCCGGAGAGATCCGGGGCCCTCGGTGTTTGGCGCATACTGGTCGCAATGACAAAGCCAGGTGCACCGAAGCGCTATCTGCCCACCAGTCCCTTCAAAGCCCCCGTCGCGCCACCGCTCAAGGAGTTCGCCGTGGGCGACCAGGTGACGCACGACATGTACGGCCTCGGCCGGGTGATCGGCATCGAGGACGGCATCGCGGCGCTCGTCGACTTCGGGTCGGCGCAGCAGCGGATCCTTAGTCCGTACACCAAGATGAGCAAGCTGTAGTTCCGCTGTGCCCGATCACGGCACACCAGGCGCCTCGACGGCCCTGTACCGAATGGGAGACCTCTCATCGAACTGACCTCGCTGTTCTCCGCCCCGGAAGGGGCGCCCCGCAACGCGACCACGACATCGCCGCCGCCGACGACGACGCCCTTCCAGGCCCCGGACTTCGGGGCGGAGGACGCCTTCCTGCCGGAGGACGAGTACGAGCCCGTCCCGGGCATGGAGGCGGCACGGCGCAGGGCCGGCTAGCCCCGGCGGTGGGGGGCGATACCGCCGGATCACTCCGTCCGCACGAGTTTTCGCCGGCACAGCGCGTGTCAGTGGTGCCCTCTAAGGTCGTGAGGGATGGCACGCGTGTGGAGATGTACGGGGCTGCGGTGGCGCGGGGACGGGCCGCTGCTGTGCTGGGAAGGCGGGCGGCGGAGCGCTCTGCCTCAGGGGAAGGCGGTCGCGTTCGGGGTGGTGGGTGAGGGCCGGCGGATCTGCGTCGGGGCTCGGGGGAACGCCTGTCCGGTGCGGACGGGGGTGTCCGGTCGGAGTACCGGGGCTCGCTGTGAGGAGTGTGCGCGGCTTGACCGGGCGCATTCCGTGGCCGCCGACACGATCGCCGACGATCCACGGCCGTACCACGTGTACCTCGCCTGGTTCGGGCCCGGGATGGTGAAGGTGGGGATCACGGCCGTCGAGCGAGGGTCGGCGCGGCTGCTGGAGCAGGGGGCGGTCTGTTTCGCCTGGCTCGGGCGAGGGCCGTTGATGGCCGCCCGGCGGGCGGAGGAGATGCTGCGGGCCGCGCTCAAGGTGCCCGATCGCATTCCGTACGCGGAGAAGAGGGTCGTACGGGCTGGTCTGCCGACCGTCGAGGAGCGGTTCGCGGAGCTGGACGTGCTGCATGGGCGGGCCCTGTCGCTCGACACGTGGCCCGAGTCCTTGGAGCCGGTGCCGTTCCAAGCCGTCGATCACTTCGGGGTGTTCGGGCTCGACGGGCTGCCGGCCGCCGACGGTGTGGTGAGTGAGTTGGTCGCGGGCGGGGCCGTGGGTGGTGAGGTGCTCGCCGTCGCCGGGCCCGATCTGCATCTGGCCACCGGCCGGGGAGTCTTCGTTCTCGACACACGGCTCATGACCGGGTGGGAACTGACCGCTCCGGCCGGCGAGGAGGCTCGTGACGTGATCACCGTCCCCGTACGGGAGTTGAAGAGCGAAGGGGGCGGGGGCGTGCAGGACGGGCTGTTCTGAAGCGCTGGGAGGGCGAGATGCTGAGGGGGCGGAGGGGCCGAGGGGGCGAGGGCCGAGGGGGCGAGGGGCAGTGGGGGCTAGGAGAGAGTGCGAAGCATGACGTCGCTCGCGTAAGGGTGGGGTCAGATCATGGTCGTACTCAGGGATCGGCGCGGGCCGTGAAGCTGTGCGGTTCGGGTGAGGCGGCCTTGGGAAGGCCGTGGGCACGGTCAGGAAACCGCTGGTCGACGGGGCCCTTGTCCGAGAAGTCGGGGATGCACCCAGGCACAGCCTGAGAGGCGCCTGTGCGTTTCTCAGAGAAATCACAGGTTGTGGAAAGGGTGTTCTCAGAGGGCCCCGACAACGTGTCCAGCATGACCACGACCTCGCCCCAGGGGCGCACCGAACTGCTGAGGCCGGACGGGAGCCCCGTCCGAGTGCTTGTGGTGGACGACGAGCTGTCGATCACCGAACTGCTGTCCATGGCCCTTCGCTATGAGGGATGGCAGATCCGGAGTGCGGGGGACGGTACGGGTGCCATCCAGGCCGCCCGGGACTTCCGCCCCGACGCCGTCGTCCTCGACATGATGCTGCCGGACATGGACGGACTGACCGTCCTCGGGCGGCTGCGGCGCGATCTGCCGGATGTGCCGGTGCTCTTCCTCACCGCGAAGGACGCGGTCGAGGACCGGATCGCCGGGCTCACCGCCGGCGGTGACGACTACGTCACCAAGCCGTTCAGCCTCGAAGAGGTCGTCGCCCGGCTGCGCGGGCTCATCCGCCGGTCCGGCGCCGCCGACCGCCGCTCCGACTCGGTGCTCGTCGTCGGTGACCTCATGCTCGACGAGGACAGCCACGAGGTGTCGCGCGGTGGGGCGAACATCCACCTCACCGCCACCGAGTTCGAACTGCTGCGGTTCCTGATGCGGAACCCGCGGCGCGTGCTCAGCAAGGCGCAGATCCTCGACCGGGTCTGGTCGTACGACTTCGGTGGGCAGGCCAATGTGGTCGAGCTCTACATCTCGTACCTGCGGCGGAAGATCGACGCCGGGCGCGAGCCGATGATCCACACCCGGCGTGGGGCCGGCTATCTGATCAAGCCCGCCGTGTCGTGAGCGGGCGACGACGGACGCGTACGCAGAGGCAGCCGAGGCTGAGACCGACGCTGAGGCTGAGGCCGAGGCTGAGGCTGAGGCGAGGACAGCCGCGCACACTGCGTACGCGGCTCGTCGTCTCCGCGGTGGCGTTGATCGCGGTGGTGTGTGCGGTGATCGGGACGGTGACGACGGTCGCGCTGAGCGAGCACCTGAACGAACAGCTCAACACCCAGCTGAAAGAGGTCGCCAAGCGCGCCGCAGGCCCACCGAACGGGAGCGTTCCCGGTGGCGCCGACAACCCGCCGCCGGGTGGCCCCTTCGGGTTCGTGACCAAGGGCGGCACCGAGGTGAACACCGTCGTCGCCCAGGTCGGGACCGACGGTGGAATCACCGATGCCGTGGTGGCCAAGGAGAAGACCTCCGACAGCGACGGCTTCGAGGGCATGATCACCGACGCGCTCAACGCCGAACAGGAAGCCGCCCTCGGCGCCGTGTCGAGGACCGGTATCTCCACCGTGGACCTCCCCGGCCTCGGTGAATACCGGGTCACCTATGTCGAGGGCAGCAGAGGGGACTTCTACGTCGCCCTCCCCACCAAGTCCGTCACCACCACCCTCAACACCCTCATCCTCGTGGAACTCAGCGTCACCGGCGCCGGTCTCGTCGCCGCCGGGATCGCCGGATCCATGCTGGTCGGGGTCGCTCTGCGGCCCTTGCGCAAGGTGGCCGGCACCGCGACCCGGGTCTCCGAACTGCCGCTGCACACCGGTGAGGTGACGCTCAACGAGCGGGTGCCGGCGTCCGAGACCGATCCGCACACCGAGGTCGGCCAGGTCGGCGCCGCGCTCAACAGGATGCTCGACCACATCCACAGTGCGCTGCACTCGCGGCAGGAGAGCGAGACACGCGTACGGCAGTTCGTCGCGGACGCCAGTCATGAGCTGAGGACGCCGCTCGCGTCCATCCGTGGCTATGCCGAGCTGACCCGGCGCGGTCGGGAGGAGATCGGGCCCGACACCCGGCACGCGCTCGGGCGGATCGAGTCCGAGTCAGGGCGTATGACCATGCTGGTCGAGGACCTGTTGCTGCTGGCGCGGCTCGACGCCGGGCGGCCGTTGCAGTTCGAGCGGACCGACCTCATCCCCCTCGTCGTGGACACGGTCAGCGACGCGCGGGTCGCCGGGCGGAGCCACAACTGGCGGCTGGATCTGCCGGACGTGCCGGCGCTCGTGTCGGCCGACGCGGCACGGCTCCAGCAGGTCCTCGTCAATCTGCTGGCGAACGCGCGTACGCACACGCCGCCCGGTACGACCGTCACCGCACGGGTGCAGCGGCGTGGGCCGTGGATCTGTGTCGACGTCGAGGACGACGGACAGGGCATCCCGGCGGATCTACTGCCGCACGTGTTCGAGCGGTTCGCGCGAGGGGACTCGTCGCGGTCCCGGGCGTCCGGGTCGACCGGGCTGGGGCTCGCCATCGTGCAGGCCGTGGCCGACGCGCACGGCGGTGCCGTGACCGTCGACAGCGTGCCCGGCAGGACCGTGTTCACGGTGCATCTGCCGACCCTCGGCCGTGAGGCGCCGCTGCTCGACGACGCAGCGAACTGGCAGCTCGACGACGTCCACGACGACGAGTTCGAGGGACACGACATGGTGACCGACGCGACGAACCGGCCGGCGGACTCACAGGCACACCACAGTGTGAGCACACGGGCATAACAGAGCGGCTCGCGAATGTGGCGGGCATGCGAACCGACTCTTCTTCCGGCACCCTGCCGGCGCGGGAGCACCTCCCGGCCGGAAACGCCGGTACGCCTGTCCTGGACGTGGTGATCCCCGTCCACAACGAGGAGAAGGACCTCCAGCCGTGCGTCCTCAGACTGCACGAGCACCTCGCGCACACGTTCCCGTACGCCTTCCGCATCACGATCGCGGACAACGCGTCCACGGACACGACCCCGCAGGTGGCGCGGCGGCTGGAGGCGGATCTCCCCGAGGTCACGTCCCTCCGGCTGGAACAGAAGGGGCGGGGCCGGGCGCTCAGGACGGTGTGGTCCGCGTCCGACGCGCCGGTCCTCGCCTACATGGACGTGGACCTGTCCACCGACCTGAACGCCCTGCTGCCGCTGGTGGCCCCGCTGATCTCCGGCCACTCCGACCTTGCGATCGGCTCCCGGCTCGCCCGGTCCTCGCGGGTGGTGCGTGGCCCCAAGCGGGAGTTCATCAGCCGCGTCTACAACCTGATCCTGCGCGGTTCGCTGCAGGCCCGTTTCTCGGACGCGCAGTGCGGGTTCAAGGCGATACGTCGGGATGTGGCCCAGGTGCTGCTGCCGCTCGTCGAGGACACCGGCTGGTTCTTCGACACCGAGATGCTGGTACTGGCCGAGCGGGCCGGGCTCAGGATTCATGAAGTGCCGGTGGACTGGGTCGACGACCCGGACTCGACCGTCCACATCGTGAAGACGGCCACCGACGACCTCAAGGGTGTCTGGCGGGTGGGGAGGGCGCTGGCCACCGGGTCCCTCGCACTGGACCGGCTCGCCCGGCCCTTCGGGGACGATCCCCGGGACCGCGAGATCCAGGACGTGCCCCGCGGCCTCGCCCGCCAGCTCCTCGGCTTCTGTGTCGTGGGCGGCCTTTCCACCCTGTTCTATCTGCTGCTCTACAGCGGCTTCCGGACGTTCTCGGGGTCGCAGACCGCCAACGCGCTCGCGCTGCTGGTCTCGGCGCTCGCCAACACGGCGGCCAACCGGCGCCTGACCTTCGGCGTCCGGGGCCGGGGCAACGTCATCAAGCACCAGGCCCAGGGTCTGGTCGTGTTCGGCATCGGCCTGGCCCTCACCAGCGGCTCACTGGTCACCCTCGGCGCGGCGACCAACGACCCCGCGCACTCCACGGAACTGGCGGTGCTCATCGCCGCCAACCTCGCGGCGACGGTGCTGCGGTTCCTGCTCTTCCGGGCATGGGTGTTCCCCGACCGGCGTGACGGCTCGCCCGCCGGGGGCTTCCCGGCCGAGGGCTTCCCCGCCGCGGGACCCCCTACCGAGGGCTTCCCTGTCGGGGGTTCGACCGTCGTCGCCCCGCACCACCCGGCTTCGCGGCAGGCGACCGTACCTGCGGGGCAGCCCGGCCCGTGCGGCCACCAGGACCGGTTCCAGCCGACGTACACCACGACCCCGTTCCGCGCCGGAGAAGCCGCGGACCGCCCCCGGGGGGAGCCGACCATGCAGATGCGGCCGGTGCGCCCGCACGATCAGAATTCGAGGAACACACGATGACCACGCATTTCGAGACGACGAGCCGGCCGGGAGGCCCCGGTCCCGGTCCTGGTCCCGGTCCTGGTCCCGGTCCTGGCCCCGACCGGGGATCGCAGCCCACCCCGACCGCCGTACAGGAAGCCGTACAGGAACCGGTGGTTCCGGGGCCGCCCGCCGAGCCCCCGGCCCCCGGCTCGGGTGAGCCCGGGCTGCCCTTCGCGAGGCGCCTGTGGAGAGGCAGGCCCGAGGACAACCGCTGGATCCGCCCCGGATTCCTGCTCACGCTCCTCCTCATCGGCGGCCTCTACACCTGGAGCCTCACGGCCTCCGGATACGCCAACTCCTTCTACTCGGCGGCCGTACAGGCGGGCAGCCAGTCCTGGAAGGCCCTCTTCTTCGGCTCGTTGGACTCGTCCAACGCCATCACCGTCGACAAGCCCCCGGCCTCACTGTGGCCGATGGCGCTGTCGGTCCGGCTCTTCGGCCTCAACTCCTTCGCGATCCTGTTCCCGCAGGTGTTGATGGCCGTCGCCACCGCCGGGGTGCTGTGGGCGGCCGTACGCCGTCGTTCCGGCCCCGCGGCCGGCTTCATCACCATGGCGGTGTTCGCGCTCACGCCCGTCGCCGCGCTGATGTTCCGCTTCAACAACCCGGACGCGGCCCTCGCGCTGCTGATGGCCGCCGCGGTCTACTGCACACAGCGCGCCATGGAGAAGGCGCGGACGAAGTGGCTGGTCTGGGCGGGCGTCGCCATCGGCCTCGCCTTCCTGGTCAAGACCCTCCAGGCGTTCCTGATCCTGCCGGTCCTCGCGCTCGTGTACGTCGTCTTCGCGCCGGCCCCGGTGAAGAAGCGGATCGGCCAGGTGCTGCTCGCCGGGCTCGTGATGGTCGTTTCCGGCGGCTGGTGGGTCGCGATCGTCGAGCTGTGGCCGGCGTCCTCCCGCCCCTACGTCGGCGGCTCGCAGACCAACTCCTTCCTCGAACTGACCTTCGGCTACAACGGTCTCGGCCGCCTCAACGGCGAGGAGACCGGCAGCGTCGGAGGTGGCGGCGTCGGAGGTCGCGGCGGCGGTGGCGGCGGTGGTGGCAACTGGGGCGAGACCGGCTGGGACCGGATGTTCAGCTCCTCCATCGGCGGCCAGATCTCCTGGCTGATCCCGGCCGCGCTGATCCTGCTGGGCGCCGCGGTCTTCGCCACGCGCAAGCTCAAGCGCACGGACACCACCCGTGCGGCCTTCCTCCTCTGGGGCGGCTCGCTGCTGATCACCATGGTGGTCTTCAGCTTCATGCAGGGCATCTTCCACGAGTACTACACCGTGGCCATCGCCCCCTACATCGCGCCGCTGACCGGCATGGGCGCGGCTCTGCTCTGGGACCGGCGGTCCAAGCTCTGGGCGTCGATCACCATGGCCGCCGCCATGACGGCCACCGCGGTCTGGGGCTACGTCCTGCTCAACCGCTCCTCCGACTACCTGCCCTGGCTGAAGTGGGCCGTGCTCGTCGGCGGTCTGGTCGCCGCGCTCGGCCTGGTCTTCGTGGCCAAGCTGGGCCGTCGACTGGCCCTGGCAGTCGTCGGCCTGAGCCTTGTCACGGCGGTGGCGGGCCCGACGGCGTACACCCTCACCACCCTCAACGAGGGGCACACGGGTTCGATCGTGACGGCCGGTCCGTCGACCCGCGGGGGGATGGGCGGCGGCCCCGGCGGTGGCGGCATGGGCGGCGGTCCCAGTGGCGGTATGCCGGGCCAGAACAGCCGGCAGGGCAACGGCCAGAACCAGCAGGGCGGCCAGAACGGCCAGAACGGCCAGAACGGCGACGGTCAGATGGGCCAGCCCCCGACCGGCGGCTTCGGCGGCGGCCAGAACAACCCGCAGGGACAGCAGAACCAGCAGGGTCAGGGCAACGGCCAGACCCAGAACGGTGACGGCGGTCGAACGGGTGGCGGCGGTGGCGGCATGGGCGGTCTGCTCAACGGCGCCTCCGTCAGCGACGAGGTCAGGGAACTGCTGGAGAAGGACGCCGGTGACTACACCTGGCCGGCCGCCGCGATCGGCGCCCAGAACGCGGCGAGCTACCAACTCTCCACCGGTGACCCGGTCATGGCGATCGGTGGCTTCAACGGCACCGACCCGTCACCGACCCTCGCGGAGTTCAAGGAGTACGTGGCGGACGGCGAGATCCACTACTTCATCTCCGGCGGAACCGGCGGCGGCATGGGCGGCGGCCCCGGCGGTGGCGGCATGGGCGGCAGCGGAACCTCCTCGCAGATCAGCTCCTGGATCCAGGAGAACTTCGAATCGGTGACGGTCGACGGCACGACGTTCTACGACCTGACGCAGCCGAAGTAGCCAAGGCGGCGGTGGGAGCGGGGCGGTGGCCCGGGGGTGCGGACACATCCCCGGGTCACCGCCTCTTTCGTACGGGCCGACGTCGGCTTTCGTGCCCGCTGACGTCGGCTCTCGTACGTCGGCGGATGGCGCGGATGGCGCGGATGGCGCGGAGGGGGCGGCCGGGGTCAGGTGCGGCCGGGGCAGGTGCGGCAGCCGGGGCAGAGGTTCTCGATGCGGCGGCCGGCCGCCGAGCTGGACGTGACGGCGATGTCGGTCTACTGGTACGTGGACACCAAGGACGACCTGCTGGAACAAGCGCTCGACCAGGCGTTCGACGAGATGCGGTTGCCCCCGGCCGACTCCGACGAGGACTGGCGGGACCAACTGCGCACGCTGGCCGAGCAGTACCGGTCGGTCCTGGTCCGCCACCCCTGGGTGTCGCGCCTCGCGGGCACCTTCCTCAACATCGGCCCGCACGCGCTGGACTTCTCGCTCGCCGTGCAGCGCGTGATCCGCCGCACCGGGCTGCCCGCGCGCGGCCGGGCAGGGGCCATCTCGGCGGTCTCCCAGTTCGTGTACGGCTTCGGCACCATCGAGGGCCACTTCGTCCAGCGCTGCGCCGACGCCGGGATGACCCAGGATGAGTACTTCCGCCAGGCCATTGGCTGACTACTCCCCGGCCGCCAGGCGAGCCGGGAAGCCACCCGTCGCCACCGGGCCCCACTTCACCGGAGTGACCCGGATGATCGATTTGCCCTGCTTGACCATGGCCGCCCGGTACTCGTCCCAGTCCGGGTGGTCGCCGGAGATGTTGCGGAAGTACTCCACCAGGGGCTCGACCGAGTCCGGTGAGTCGATGACCTCGGCGGTGCCGTCGATCTGGACCCAGGGGCCGTCCCAGTCGTCGCTCAGTACGAGGACGCTCACCCGCTCGTCGCGCTTGGCGTTCCGCGTCTTGGCCCGCTCGGGGTAGGTGGAGATCACGATCCGGCCCGAGTCGTCGACGCCGCAGGTCAGCGGCGACGCCTGAGGGCCACCGTCGGTCCGCCGGGTGATCAGGAGCGCCCGGTGCCGGGGACGTACGAAGTCGAGCAGCTCTTCGAGGGAGACCGTGGTGTTGCTCGCGATGTTCCGTGCCATGGCGGTCAGCGTAGGCCCTCACCCGGCCGCGAGCCTGACCCTGTCATGCGTACCCACGCGGTCGGGCCGATGCGGCGGACGGCAGCGGCGGGAGGAGGAACCGCGCCCCGACCGGTCGGCGCTCACACACGCGGCAGCGTCCCTCCCGGCACCGCCCGCATCACTGCACCGCCTGCACTGCCTGCACTGCCTGCACTGCCTGTACTGCCTGCACGTCCAGCTCCACCTTCAGCGTCGTACCGATGGCCGCGATGCCCGCCTGCATCACCTGGTTGTAGTTCATGGCGAAGTCCTCCCGGCGGAGTTCGGCGGTGGCCCGGAAGGCGGCCCGGGTGCCGCCCCAGGGATCCGCGGCCGTGCCCAGGTAGGCGAGGTCCAGGTCGACCGGGCGTACGACGCCGTGCATGCCCAGCTCGCCGTGGACGGTCCAGCGGTCGGGGCCTGCGGGGGCCAGGCCCGTCGAGACGTAGGTGATCTCGGGGTGGCGTTCGACGTCCAGGAAGTCCGGGGACCGCAGATGCTCATCCCGCGCCGCGTTCCCCGTGTCGATCGAGGCCGCCCGGATCACTGCCTCCACCCGCGACTTGGTGCCCTCGTCCGGTGCCGGGGCGATCTCGACCGACCCCGAGAAGTCGGTGAAGCGGCCGCGGACGCTGGAGATGCCCAGGTGCTGGGCCACGGCGGCGACGGAGGAGTGCGCGGGGTCGATGGTCCAGGGGCCGGGCGGGGGCAGTTCCGTGCCGCTCTGCCGGGCCAGGACCACGGTGCCGATCTCTGCGCGGCTGCTCGCCGTCACCAGGGCGCTGGAGGCGATCGGGGCGTAGCCGACCGCCGTGACGATCACGGTGTACGCGCCGGGGGCGAGCGGTGTGGGGTCGTGCACGTGCCCTTCGGCGTCCGACTCGGCCCGCAACACCTGCGTACCGCTCATGTTGGTCACCGTGACGACCGCGTGCGACACGGCCCATCCGTCCCGGGTGCGGATCCTCGCGGTCAGTCCCATGTCCTTCCAACTCCTCAGCATGCGGCCGGCCGGTGGAGCCTCGGGGGGAGAGGCGGCCCCACCGGCCGGTGGTTCAGGGGTTCCCTGCTCACTCGCCGGGGTGGGCGAGTTCGATGTCGTGGTCGTCGACTCCGGGGCCGCCGACCGTCAGGGCCGTGGCCACGGGCGGGTACCCGGTGGCGATGACCGTGTACTCCCCGCCGCCCAGGTCGGTGAAGGCGTACGCCCCGTCCGCGCCGGTGGTGGCCGTGCCGACCACGTTGCCCGCCGCGTCCACGAGGGTCACGCGAGCGTCGGCCAACGGCCCGCCCGGCGCCCGTACGACCCCCCGGAGCCGGGCCCCGGCCTCCAGGTCGATCTCGATCCGGGTGACGCCCGTGCCGCCGATCTCGACGGGCAGGGCGCGCGGCCGGTACCCGGCGGCGTTCACCGCGACGGTGACCGGGCCCGGCACCAGCTCGCCGAAGCCGAACTCGCCCTGCTCACCGGTGGTCCCGCCGGCCAGTACGTCGCCCCGCACATCGGTCACCACGACCATGGCGTCCCGCACGGGCGACCCTGCTCCGCCTGCCCGCACCACACCGCTCAGCCCGCTCGTCCCGCTCAGCAGGATGTCGTACGCGACCGGCTCGCCGTTCACGACCACCGTGGACGCCTGCGGCTGGAAGCCGTCGGCCGCCGCGATCAGGACGTACGACCCGGCGCCGGGCGCGTCCACCGCGTAGGTGCCCGCGGCGCCCGCGACCGAACGGCCGAGCTGGCGCCCGCCGAGCGAGATGAGGGTCACGGCGGCCCGGGGTACGGGCACGCCCTCGGCCCCACGGACATGACCCCGTACGGGAATGCCACCGCCACCGTCACTGCCACCGCTGCCCGGTGCCGGGGGGGAGGCCGGCGCCGACGAGGTCTCCGGCACGTCCGCCTCCCAGTCGTTCGCCGTGGCCTCGGCCTCTGTCGAGTTGGTCGCTGTCGACTTGGTCTCTGTGGACCTGGTCTGCGTCGACTTGGTCTGCGTGGACTTGGTTCCTGTCGGCTGCGCCTCGGCTGCCTGGACGAGCGCCCCACTGGTCCGCAGCGGAACCTCCTTGATGAAGAAGGAGAAGACGAGCGCGAGGACGGCGAAGGGGGCGGCGTAGAGGAAGACGTCGCCGATGCCGTGACCGTAGGAGCTCTCGATGACCGTGCGGATCGGCGCGGGCAGCGCGTCGAGGTCGGGGATCTCACCGTGGCCCATGGAGGAGCTCTTGACGCCGAGGTCGGCGAGGCCCTCCTCGGCGTAGTGGGTGATCCGGTGACTCAGGACCGCGCCCAGCGCCGAGACGCCGATCGCGCCGCCGAGGGAGCGGAAGAAGGTGACGGTCGAGCTGGCGGCGCCCAGGTCGCCAGGGGCCACCTGGTTCTGGGTGCACAGCACCAGGTTCTGCATCATCATGCCGACGCCAAGCCCGAGCAGCGCCATGAAGATCGCCACATGCCAGTACTCGGTGTCGTACCGCAGGGTGCCCAGCAGTCCGAGGCCCGAGGTCACCAGCACACCGCCGGCGAGCAGCCACGCCTTCCAGCGGCCGGTGCGGGTGATGACCTGGCCGGACACGGTCGAGGAGACGAACAGGCCGCCGATCATCGGGATGGTGAGGACGCCGGACATGGTCGGCGACTTGTCGCGGGCCAGTTGGAAGTACTGGCTGAAGAAGATGGTGCCCGCGAACATCGCGACACCGACGAAGAGCGAGGCCAGCGAGGCCAGGGCGATCGTCCGGTTGCGGAACAGCCGCAGCGGGATGATCGGCTCGCTCGCCCTCGACTCGACGAGGAGGAACAGGCCGAGCAGGGCCACCGTGCCGCCGACCATCGCGTACGTCTGCCAGGACACCCAGTCGTACTTGTCACCGGCGAAGGTCACCCAGACCAGCAGCAGGCAGACCGCGGCGGTGATGAGGAACGCGCCTGCCCAGTCGACCTTGACCTTGCGCTTGACCACCGGCAGGTGCAGCGTCCGCTGGAGCACGACCAGGGCGATCACGGCGAAGGGCACGCCGACGTAGAAGCACCAGCGCCAGCCCAGCCAGTCGGTGTCGGTGATGACACCGCCGACCAGCGGGCCGCCGACCATCGCGGTCGCGAAGGTGGCGCCGAGGTAGCCGTTGTACCGGCCGCGTTCCCGCGGGGAGATCATCGCGGCGAGGCAGATCTGGGCCAGCGCGGAGAGTCCGCCCATGCCGACGCCCTGGACCGCGCGGAATCCGATCAGCATCCCGGCGTTCTGGGACAGACCCGCCGCGGCCGACCCCAGCACGAAGATCACGAGGGCAAGCTGGATCAGCAGCTTCTTGGAGAACAGGTCGGCGAGCTTGCCCCACAACGGGGTGGAGGCCGTCATCGCGAGGAGCGACGCGGTCACCACCCAGGTGTACGCGCTCTGTCCGCCGCCCAGGTCCTTGATGATGTCCGGAAGCGCGTTCGACACGATCGTGGACGACAGGATCGCCACGAACATGCCGAGCAGCAGCCCGGTCAGCGCTTCCATGATCTGCCGGTGCGTCATCGGGGCGTCGCCGCCACCGCTGTGGGGGGCACCCTTGGCGGTGCCTCCTCCATGCTTGGCGTGAGCCCGCACACCGGCTGGTGTGGTCGTTGCCATGGGGCTTCCTTCTCCTGTGTGCTCTTTGCGGGTGTACGGGTTGCTGGTCTGCCGCTCGCTATGCGGGGGTCCGGGGCGGCGCGGTGGCGTCGAAGCTCTCGCGCAGCCGGCCCAGGAGCCGGATGAGCTGTCCGACCTCGTTGTCGGACCAGTCGCTCAGCCGGTCGGCCATCAACCGGCTGGTGCGCCGGTCGAGTTCGGCGACCACGGCCCGCCCCTCGGGGGTCAGGCGCAGGATGCGTGAACGTTTGTCCGCCGGGTCGGGGAGGCGTTCGATCCAGCCCCGCGCGGCGACATGGGCCACATGACGACTGGTCACCGATATGTCCACGGAGAGCAGCTCGGCGAGCCTGCTCATGCGCATCCCGCCGTGCCGGCCGATCAGGGTCAGGACTCCCGCCGACGCGCCGGGGCAGTCGTACGGCAGCATTCGTGCGATCTCCCGCTTCACGGCCCCGATGGCGCTGAGCTGACGGGCCAGCTCCTCGTAGTGCGCTTGCCCGGCCATGGAACCCCTCCCGTGGGTATTTGTTGCTTAGGGCAACCATAGGGGTGGATGGTTGCTGCAGGCAAATTAAATCGGGCGTGTGCGGCCCAAGTCTTGGCAAAGGAGAACGGTTCGGTCGGCCTCGGAGGGAGAACCTGGCTTGGGCGCCCCATCCCCCATTCGCTAAGGTCTCGGGCCATGGCTGACAACCAGGGCCCCCAGGGCAACTACGACCCCGCGGGCAGCACCCAGATGTTCCGCGCCTTCGTCGACGAGACGCCTGCGGGGGGCCGGCCGGCTGCCGCCGCGGCGTCTTCCGGGCCGCGGATGGGCTTGATCGTCGGTGTGATCGCGGCGGTGGCCGTGGTGGCCGCGGTGGTGTGGCTCGCACTGATGTGACGGTGCGGGGCCCTGCGGTGGCCTGCGGTGCCCTGAGGGTGTGCGGGTGTGCGTCTGCCGGGTTCTTGTGATCTTGCGCGGGCGGGTGGTGTGTGATTGCTCGCGCAGTTCCCCGCGCCCCTGAAAAGCGTGGGCGCCCCCTGGCTTTCAAGGGGCGCGGGGAACTGCGCGACCAGCCCCGTCCGTACCCACCCACCAGCAGCGAAAGAACGCGCCGGGGTGCCCGAAGGCGCCCCGGCGTTCGCACGTGTCACGCCCTGAGCAGGCGCCGGCTCAGTCGGAGATCAGGCCCTCGCGGAGCTGGGCCAGGGTCCGGGTGAGGAGGCGGGAGACGTGCATCTGGGAGATGCCGACCTCTTCGCCGATCTGGGACTGCGTCATGTTCGCGAAGAAGCGCAGCATGATGATCCGGCGCTCGCGGGGCGGCAGCTTGGCCAGCAGCGGCTTCAGGGACTCGCGGTACTCGACGCCCTCCAGCGCCGTGTCCTCGTAGCCGAGGCGGTCCGCGAGTGAGCCCTCGCCGCCGTCGTCCTCGGGGGCCGGCGAGTCGAGCGACGACGCCGTGTACGCGTTGCCGACCGCGAGGCCGTCGACGACGTCCTCCTCCGACACGCCCAGGACGGCGGCGAGTTCGGTGACCGTCGGGGAGCGGTCGAGCTTCTGGGACAGCTCGTCGCTGGCCTTGGTGAGGGCGAGGCGCAGCTCCTGCAGCCGCCTCGGCACCCGGACCGACCACGAGGTGTCGCGGAAGAACCGCTTGATCTCGCCCACGACCGTCGGCATCGCGAACGTCGGGAACTCCACGCCCCGTTCGCAGTCGAAGCGGTCGATCGCCTTGATGAGGCCGATCGTTCCGACCTGGACGATGTCCTCCATCGGTTCGTTGCGCGACCGGAAACGGGCGGCGGCGTAACGCACCAGGGGGAGGTTGAGCTCGATGAGGGTGTCCCGGACATAGGCACGCTCGGGGCTGTTCTCGTCGAGTGCGGCCAGCCGCAGGAACAGGGAGCGGGACAGGGTGCGGGTGTCGATGTTCGCCGAGGCCGACAAGGCCGGGAAGTCAGTCGCCGGCGGAGCCTGGGGACCGGGAAGGTCCTCAAGCGCCTGAAGGTCCTGAGGGGCCTGGATAGCGTCGGGCGCGGTCTCGCTCTTCGCGAGCGTGAGCACCTTCGAGCTGCCCTGGTCTGCGGACATGCCACCCCCTTTGGGTCGCGGACGGTCGCGGCGGACGCTCCCGTCGTAAGGAACGCAGCCTCCACCTGAATACCGGCGGCGAGGCCACGGCAAACGCGCTGGGGGAAGAATGTCACACGTCGGCAACACGATGTAGTGACATGTCGACATGGAGAGGGTGAATAAGCCCTGAAATCAGCCGGTCTGATGGGCTTTCAGCCCAGAACGACGGGAAAGCCGGACGATGAGCGATTCGCTCTTCCCGGTGATCGTTCGCCAGCGCATTCGGTCACGCCCATGGCCTGCGCACGCGTCCCCCTGGCCGATTCTGTGCGCCCCGCCTGCCTTCGTGCGCCCCGTGTGCCCCACGGTCCATCTGCGATGCGACGGAGGTCATTGGCTACCGACGGTTACCTGCTCCGGGAGGGGACGGCGCCCCCGAAGGGGCGCGGAGAACTGCGCGACCAGCCACCCCGAACCCGCCCCCGCCGACCCGCATGCCCACCGCCGACGCGCAGGCCTCCGGCACACCCGGGGGCCTCGCCGACGCGCAGGTACCCGGCACGCCCGCCGACGCGGAGGCCCCCGGTGACGCGCAGGCACCCGCCGACGCGCAGGCCCCCGGTACACCCGCGGGCCCCCGGCGCCCCGAGCGGAGCGCCTACGCCTCGATCCGATTGGCCGACCGCAACCGCGCGAAACTCCGCGCCAGCAGCCGTGACACATGCATCTGGGAGACCCCCAGTTCCGCGCTGATCTGCGACTGCGTCAGATTGCTGTAGTAGCGGAGCAACAGGATCCGCTGTTCGCGTTCGGGGAGTTGGACGAGGAGATGCCGTACGAGGTCACGGTGTTCCACGCCGTCGAGTTCCGGGTCCTCGTAGCCGAGCCGGTCGAGCAGCCCCGGCAGTCCGTCGCCCTCCTGCGCGGCCTCCAGCGAGGTCGCGTGGTACGAGCGGCCCGCCTCGATGCAGGACAGCACCTCCTCCTCGGTGATGCGCAGCCGCTCGGCGATCTCGGCGGTGGAGGGGGTGCGCCCGAAGGCGGTGGTGAGGTCCTCGGTCGCGCTGTTCACCTGCACCCACAACTCGTGCAGCCGGCGCGGGACGTGGACCGTGCGGACGTTGTCGCGGAAGTACCGTTTGATCTCGCCGACGACGGTAGGCATCGCGAAGGTCGGGAACTGCACACCCCGGTCCGGGTCGAAACGGTCGATGGCGTTGATGAGTCCGATCGTCCCGACCTGGACCACGTCCTCCATGGGTTCGTTGCGGGAGCGGAAGCGGGCGGCCGCGTAGCGGACGAGCGGGAGATTCGCCTCGATGAGCGCCCCGCGCACGCGGTTGTGCTCGGGAGTGCCCGGCACCAGATGCTTCAACTCGCCGAAGAGCACCTGGGTGAGGGCCCGGGTGTCGGCGCCACGGCGCTTCTCCGGGACGGGCGCGGTGGCCGCCGTGACCTGGGCCGGCGCGGAATCGGGAGCGGGGACGTCTTCCTGGGGAGGCGCAGTACTGGCCGACACGGTCAACGCCACCTCTTCATCCATCAACTCAACCGTCAAAAGCGGTCATAGCATCACAAGACATGTGCACTGTGATCAAGCACCGCATATCGCCGTGTTGAGCGAGAGTTGAGTGGACCGAGGGCTGTGGGATGCCGAAAAAGGTGCCCCGCACTGCTGGAGTGCGGGGCGTGACCTGGGGCGGTACCGCCTCACGGCCGTGCGGCCGTCGGCTCAGAACTCGTAGTCGGCGATGATCCAGGTGGCGAACTCGCGCCACAGCGCGACACCCGCCTGGTGGTCCGGGTGCTCGACATACGTGCGCAGGGCGTCCGCGTCGTCGAAGGCGGAGTTGATCGCGAAGTCGTAGGCGATGGGGCGGTCGCTGAGGTTCCAGCCCAGCTCCCAGTGGCGGATCTCCTCGATCGTGCCGCCGAGCGCGCGGAAGGCGTCCACGCCCTTCACGACCCGCGGGTCGTCACGCTCGACGCCCTCGTTGAGCTTGAAGAGGACCAGGTGGCGGATCATGGGCGCTCCGGGAGGGTCGTACGGCGTGCCGGTACTGCCGGGGCCGAGGTCTACTCGGCCCCGTCGGCGATCCAGGTGAAGAAGTCACCGATGGACTGGGCGGCGTTCGAGACGCCCTCGAACCCTATCTGGACGTAGTCGGCTGCCTTGGCCGGGTCCGTGATGATCACGTACAGCACGAAGACCACGAGCACGTACAGCGCTATCTTCTTCCCCTGCACCGCCACCGCGGCCTCCCCCGCCTTGTGTGCCCCGTGGGCCCCATGGGTCCTCTTTGTCGGCCGCGAGTGTAACCCGATCATGCGTTCGCAGGAGAGACCGGAAACGCCGGGTGTACCCGTCGTAGGGACAGGAACGCACAAAGGGCCCCGCCTTGCGACGGGGCCCTTCCAGAGCGGTAGCGGAGGGATTTGAACCCTCGGTGACTTGCGCCACACTCGCTTTCGAGGCGAGCTCCTTCGGCCGCTCGGACACGCTACCGAGGGAGACCTTACAGCAAGGTGGGGTGTGCCTTGAAATCGGTATCGGGGGTGCGGGCGGCCGGTGTCAGCGGGTGCGGAAGAAGTCGGTGAGGAGGCCGGCGCACTCACCGGCGAGTACGCCCTCGACGACCTCGGGGCGGTGGTTGAGCCGTCGATCGCGTACGACGTCCCAGAGCGAGCCGGTGGCGCCGGCCTTCTCGTCGCGGGCGCCGTAGACGAGCCGGTCGACGCGGGACTGCACGAGCGCGCCCGCGCACATCGTGCAGGGTTCGAGGGTGACGACCAGCGTGCAGCCGGTCAGCCGCCATTCGCCCAGCCGCTCCGCGGCCCGGCGGACGGCCAGCACCTCCGCGTGGGCGGTCGGATCACCGGTCGCCTCCCGTTCGTTGTGCCCGGCGGCCAGTACGGTCGTGCCGTCCGGGGACAGGACGACCGCACCGACCGGGACGTCACCGCCCTCGGCGGCCCGCCCGGCCTCGGCCAGGGCGAGCCGCATCGCGGCCCGCCAGCGGTCGCGTACCGGATCGGGGCCCGGTGCCTCTGCGTCGGTTGCTTCGGTCACCGGGGGAACGTAGCGGATGGGGACGGAGTCAGCGGACCGTCTCCAGGACCTCCGACGCCCCGAGCGCCTCGGCGATCGAGTTGAGGGCGTCGTCGGCGTCGAGGGCGCGCAGCTCCTTCTCGCTCACACCCAGGTCGTCGAGGATCTCGTTGTCGCCGACCGGGCTGTGCGGAACGGCCTCGGCGGCCGTGTCGTCGTCATCGTCGTCGGGCTCACCGTCCTCCGTGCCGTCGAGGTCGAGGGCGTCCAGGTCGGTGTCGTCGTCGCCGGGCTCCCTTCCGAGCAGTTCGTCGGTGAGCAGGATCTCGCCGTAGCTGCTGCGTGCAGCGGCGGCGGCGTCCGACACGTAGATACGAGGGTCGTCCTCGCCATCGATACGGACGACGCCGAACCAGGCGTCCTCCTGCTCGATGAGCACCAGCACCGTGTCGTCGCCGGGCGAGGCTTCACGGGCCAGGTCGGCCAGATCCGACAGGGTTTCCACATCGTCGAGCTCTGTGTCGCTCGCTTCCCACCCGTCTTCGGTGCGCGCGAGCAGTGCGGCGAAGTACACCGTGACTCTCCCACTGGTCTTAGGCGTGCCGGTTGGGGGTCCCCCCGGCGGAGGTTACGGGTGGGGAGGCTTGCGGTCCGAGCCCCACCCACTCGGAATCGTGGCAGAAACAGAGCGCCCAGGGGATGTCTTCGGCCCCCTGTGTCCGGCTCTTTCGATCGCCGGCGGGCCCGCCGTTCACCTGCGCACCTGTTGCCGCCACCAGCGGATGGTACGCGCAGTTCCCGGCCGCATCGGCACGGCCACCCCGTGAAGGGCCCACGCGTACCCCGGGAGCACGGCAGAGGGGCCGCAGGAGGGGGTGGGGCGGGGCGAGGGCTGGGGGCCACGGGCCGACGAGCCGACCTGGGCCCGGACCGGCGCGCTCGCCGCCCGGCTGCTACCCGTGGACCACGTGTGGCCGTTCCGCCGTGAGCCCCGCCGGGTCACCAGCGGAAGGTGCGCATGCGCATGGCGTGGCGTAGGCGGGCGGCCTTGGCGCGGCGCGGCTGAACCCGGTCGCGCAACTCCCGCGCCTCGGTCCGCTCCCGCAGGAACTGCGCCCGCCGCCTCCGGCGCGCCGCGTCGTTCTCGTCGTGCTCGTCGTTCTCCTCCTCGGACCCCTGGGCCCCGTCACCCACCTGCGTCACCCCGTCGACCGTCTGCGCCACCCGCCCACGTGCCGGTGCCGCCCCGCCCACCGATTCCACCGGTTCCACCGATTGCGTTGCCCGGCCGCCCGCTCGCGCCGCGCGGCGACCGTTGCTCCGCGCCGTTGCGTCGGCTTCCCGCGCCGCGCGCCCCCTCGGCCGCGCCGCCGTTCCGCCGGTTCCCTGTGCCGTCTCGCGGGCCGCTCTCGTGGGCCCGTCGGTTCCCCGTGCCGTCTCGTCGGCCGTCTGCGCGGCGGCCCGCCGCTCGGTCCCCCTGTTCCTGGGCGGCGACGGGTATGGGGAAGGGTGCCCTGCGGGGGACACGTCGTCGTGGGGAAGTCCTGTTCGCGTTTGCCATGGGCTCACCACCGTGCGGCGTCGGCTCGTCGGTCGCGCTACGTTCATCCCACTTTCCCTCCGACGGGGGGGTTGATGCCATCGCGAGGGTGAAGCGGGCGGCGGGGTGAGGACGGGCCACTCGGCGCTGTTGCCCCGGTTACTGTTGTGGACATGCGTCTCCACGTCGTCGACCACCCTCTGGTCGCTCACAAGCTCACCGCGCTGCGCGACCGGCGCACCGACTCCCCGACCTTCCGCCGTCTGGCCGACGAACTGGTCACCCTCCTCGCCTACGAGGCGACGCGGGACGTGCGTACCGAGCAGGTCGACATCACGACGCCGGTCGCCTCGACCACGGGTGTCAAGCTCTCCCACCCGCGACCGCTCGTGGTGCCGATCCTGCGGGCCGGTCTCGGCATGCTCGACGGCATGGTCCGGCTGCTGCCGACCGCCGAGGTGGGTTTCCTGGGCATGATCCGCAACGAGGAGACGCTGCAGGCCTCCACGTACGCCACCCGCATGCCCGAGGACCTCTCCGGTCGCCAGGTGTACGTCCTCGACCCCATGCTCGCCACCGGCGGCACCCTTGTCGCCGCGATCCGTGAGCTGATCTCCCGTGGCGCCGACGATGTGACCGCCGTGGTGCTCCTCGCAGCTCCCGAGGGCGTCGAGGTCATGGAGCGTGAACTGGCGGGCGCCCCGGTGACGGTCGTGACCGCCGCCGTGGACGAGCGCCTCAACGACCTCGGTTACATCGTGCCGGGTCTGGGCGACGCGGGCGACCGGCTGTACGGCGCCGCCGAGTAGGTCGCCACGGCCCGTCCGCGTACGTCCCTCGTACGCGGACGTCCCTCGTACGCGGACGGGGCACGTACCCGTACGTCTCGCGCGTCCGTACGTCACTCGCGTCCGTACTTCTCCTGGACGGTATGCGCCGTGCGTCAGGAGTTGCTACGAGGCCGGGTCAGCACGTTCTCGTGGCGGTGGACGTCGGCTCGGGCCTGGTCAGGTCGGCCAGGGCCTTGTCGGCGTCCTTCGGCTTGCTGAGGGACTTGAAGCCGGTGCCGATGATGAGGTCGACCTCGGTGGCCTTGGCGCGGCCGTCGGTCTTGAGCCGCGCACCGGTGAGCTGGGTGTTGAGTACGGGCAGCGCCGCCCCCTCGGCGGCCTTCGCGCCGAGCAGCAGCGCGGCGCCCTTGACCTTCTTGTCGTACTCCTCGGTCGCGTTGCCCACGTTCCCGATACGGAAGCCGCGCTTCTTCAGCTCGTCGGCGGTGTCCTTGGCGAGGCCCGCGCGGGGCGTGGCGTTGAGGACGTTGACGGTGATCCTGCCGGGCGCGGGGTAGGTCCCCCCGGATGCTCCGGCCGACCTGCCCGCCGTCGGGGAGGGGCTCACGCGGGCCGAGCAGTCCGCCTTGGGGCCGGCCGCGGCGGCCTGGTCGTCGCCGGTGAAGACGTCGATGAGCTGCAGCGTTCCCCAGCCTAGGAGGCCCAGCGCGGACACGGACGCGACGACCGCGAGCACGAGCCTGCGGCGCCTCCTGGGTCGCCGCAGCCGCGGGTACTTGTCCCCCGTGATCCGGTACTGGCCGCCCATGCCGGGAGGAGTCAGCATGCTCATGGGCGCAGCGTAGTGCCGTTGGACGGCGATGCCTACTAGATGATCATTCACCGCGCTGCAGTCCAACCCGAAAGGGCCAACCGGCGGGGCGTCGGGGTTCTTGCCGGAGCATTCCGGGCGCCCGGCGCGGCGGTGCCCGTGCCGGGCCGGTCCCGGGGGCGGTCAGTCCAGCTCGAGGACGCGGGCGTGGAGTACCTGGCGTTGCTGGAGGGCCGCGCGGACGGCGCGGTGGAGGCCGTCCTCCAGGTACAGGTCGCCCTGCCACTTCACCACGTGCGCGAAGAGGTCGCCGTAGAAGGTGGAGTCCTCGGCGAGGAGGGTTTCCAGGTCCAGTTGCCCCTTGGTCGTCACGAGCTGATCGAGGCGGACCGGGCGTGGCGCGACGTCCGCCCACTGCCGGGTGCTTTCCCGGCCGTGGTCGGGGTACGGCCGGCCGTTTCCGATGCGCTTGAAGATCACACGGAAAGCCTACCGGTCGAGACGTTCCGGGCGCAGCCATGGCGCCGGAGAGCGCCCCCCGAAAAGGTGTCCGGAAGTGTGGCAAACCGGCCATTCTGTGAGGGTCCGGTGGGGGTTCCAGGTGCTCTCAGGGGGTGCTTGGAGAGCTTGTCGCGCTTGTCGCGCAGTTCCCCGCGCCCCTCACTGGGGCCGCGGGGCTATTGTCCGGCGGACTTCGCGGCTTTGGCGGCGGCCTTCATTTCCTGCTTGTGGGCGCGGACCTTGGCGAGGGAGTCGGGGCCCGTGATGTCGGCGACTGAGCGGAAGGAGTCGGGGTCGCCGTAGGGGCCGGCGGCTTCGCGCCAGCCGGTGGGGTGGGTGTCGAGTTGTTTGCCGAGGAGGGCCAGGAAGATCTGGGCCTTCTGGCGGCCGAAGCCGGGGAGGGATTCGAGGCGGGAGAGGAGTTCCTTGCCGGTCCGCACGTCCCGCCAGACCGCGCTCGCGTCGCCGTCGTAGTGCTCGACGAGGTACTGGCACAGTTGCTGGATCCGCTTGGCCATGGAGCCGGGATAACGGTGTACCGCCGGTTTCGCCGACAGCAGGGCGGCGAAGGACTCCGGGTCCGTCGTGGCGATCTCGTGGGCGTCCAGGTCGTCCGTGCCCATCCGTTGGGCGATGGTCCAGGGGCCCTTGAACGCCCACTCCATCGGCACTTGCTGGTCCAGCAGCATGCCGACCAGCGCGGCGAGCGGACTGCGGCTGAGAAGCGCGTCCGCCTCGGAGTCCTGGGCGAGGTGCAGGGTGACGTCCATGACCCGATGATGGCGCGCCGGGCGGGGCACCGCAGCCCGGCGGGGCGGGGGCGGGGGCGGGGACGGCGTCGGTGGCAGGGGATGGGTGGGGGTCGCGTCGGAGCCCGGCGGGCGTCGGGCGGGCGGCGGGCGTTCCACGCGGCACCGGCGGCACCGGCGGCGTGCGCCGACGCGGCGGGGGCTACGGGCGCCAGTAGCCCAGCGCGTGCACGTGTTGCTTCGGGACGCCCAGTTCCTTGCGGAAGAACGCCGAGAGGGATCGGGTCGTCGTGGTGTCGCAGGCGATCCATACGTAGGGGGTGTGGGCGTGCCGGAGCAGGGCGGGGGCGTCGGTCCTCACCTGGGTGAGCAGGCGTGCGCCGGCGTCCTCGCGGGGGACCGGGCGGACGTCGTGGCGGGTGGGGTCCAGACGGAAGGGCAGCCCGTCCGTTCCGTCGGCCTGAGCCGCGCCCGTTCCTTCCGTCGGCGTCTCGAACCAGATCGTCGCCGGTGCCGAGGGCAGGGCGGCCAGGAGGGAGTTGAGGGCGGGGAGGGAGGCGGGGTCGCCGACGGCGAGGATGTGGGAGGGGACGGGGTCCGGGTCGGTGAAGGCGGTGCCGTGGACCGTGGCCTCGATGGTGTCGCCGGGCTCCGCGGCGCGGGCCCAGTCACTGGCGTGGCCGTCGTGGAGGGCGAACTCCAGGCTGAAGGTACCGGCCGCCGGGTCGGGGTCGACGAGGGTGTACGCCCGCTGGTGAGGCTTGCCGGCGGCCTCGAACCAGAGGCGTACCCACATCGTGGGGTGGACGCCCGTCGCTGCGAGCATGCCGCCGTCGGTGAGGTGGACCCGGCGGTAGTGCTCGGTGACGCGTTCCGTACCCGTCACTGTGAGGACGAAGTCCTTCGCGCGGAGCAGTTTGAGGACCGCCCCCTCCCAACCGTGCCCCTGCCCCATGGCTTCTGCACCCTTCACGTACGCTTTGATCACGGCTTGCTTAGGTGAGGCTAACCTAAATCACAAGTGGAGTGTGGGGATGGCGGACGTCGGCAGTACGCAGGGGCGCGACCAGGGGCCCATGTCGGGCCGCGCCGAGTGCGGGACATATCGCGACGCCTGGGGCATTCCGCACCTCCGTGCGGCTGACGCCCGCGAGCTCGCCCGCGCCCAGGGCCGGGTCACCGCCCTCGACCGCGCCTGGCAGTTGGAGGTCGAACGCCACCGGCTCCAGGGCACCTCGGCCTCCTTCCTCGGCGACGGTGCCCTGGGCTGGGACCTGTTCGCGAGACGGGCCCGCCTCGACGACACGGCCCGAAGATGCTTCGCCCGGCTGGAGAGTACGGACCCGGAGACCGCCGACTGGGTTCGGGCGTACGTCGAGGGCGTGAACGACGGGCTGGTGGAGGGCGGCCGGCGCGCGGCGGAGTTCGCGCGTGTCGGTCTCGTCCCCGGGCGTTGGGAGGCCTGGCATCCACTCGGCGTCTGGCTCGCCGCGCACATCCTCTTCGCCGGGTTCCCGGCCAAGCTCTGGCGGGAGGAGGTCGTGCGGCATCTCGGCGCCGACGCGGTCGGGCTCTTCGCCACCGACGGTCCCGCCACCTCCGGCAGCAACGGGTGGCTGGTCGACGGCTCCCGTACGACCACCGGGCAGGCCGTCATCGCCGGTGATCCGCACCGGTTCATCGAGGCACCGGGCGTCTATCAGCAGATCCACCTCTCCTGCCCCGAGTTCGACGTCGTCGGCCTCGCCGTCCCGGGCATGCCCGGCATCGCCCACTTCGGTCACACGGGCGACGTGGCCTGGGCGATCACCAACGCCATGGCCGACTACCAGGACCTGTACCGGGAGCGTCTGCGCCGTCGCCCCCGTGAGGAGGGGGAACATGAGGAGGGGGAAGGGGACAGTGGGGGCGGGGGCGTCGTGGAGGCGCTCGACCCGGACGGCGTGTGGCGAGTCGTGCACCGCCACATGGAGGTCGTCGAGGTCGCGGGTGGGGAGCCCGTCGAGGTGGAGGTCATCGAGACCGGGCGGGGGCCGGTCGTCATCGGGGGAGTGGGCCTCCCGGCCGGCTCCGACCCCGGCTCCGGCACCGACCCCGGCTCCGGCACCGACGCCGGCTCCGGCCCCGACGCCGGCACCGACGCCGGCTCCGGCTCCGGCCGCGTCGGTCCCGTCAGCCTTCGCTATCCGCCCCGCGTTTCCGAGGACCTCGGGATCAGCGCGCTTCTGCCGCTCCTCCGGGCCCGTGAGGTCGGCGATGTGGACCGGGCGTTGGATCGGTGGGCCGAGCCCGTGAACGTCGTGCAGGCCGCGGACACGCGGGGCGGGGTGCTGCACCGGGTGGCGGGGCGGGTGCCGGTGCGGAGCCGGGACAACCGGACGCGGATCGTGGCGGCCTGGGAGCCGGGGCACGAGTGGGAGGGGTGGCACGAGACGCCGTACGGCACGTTCGAGGACGGCGTCGCGGTGATGGCCAACCAGCGTGGTCCGGCGACCCCGCTGGGCGTGGAGTTCGCACCGCCGCACCGGGCAGACCGCATCCGCGCGATGCTGGACGGGAAGCGGGTGTGGTCCGCACCGGACATGCCCGCCATCCACATGGACACCCATCTGGCGTCAGCGGCACCTCTGTTGGACCACGTGGCCGCCCTGACCGGTTCGGTCGGCACCACCGGTGTCACGGAGGACGTCGGCGCGGCCGGCACCACCGAGAGCGGCGGTGCCGAGGAACCGGCGGTCCTCACCACCGCCGCGACCGCGCTCCGCGACCGGCTGCTGCGCTGGGACCGGCGAATGGCGGCCGACAGCGTCGACGCGGCGGCGTACGCGGCGCTGCGCGGGGCGGTCGTACGGCGGCTCGCGGCGCAGCCGGCGTTCGCCGCGCTCGCCGTACCGCCGATGTACCCGGAGGTCTTCCGGCCGTGGCTCTCGCTCACCGTCCGGATCGGTTTCGCACTCGAACACCTGCTCACAGCTGAGGAGTTGTACGGGATTGACCGGCCTGCGCTGGTGCGGGAGGCGCTGGAGGAGGTGGCCGGTGTCGAGCACGGGCGCTGGGGCGACAGTCACCGGTTGGTGCCGTGGCGCGCGCTCCCGGACAGCGGCTCGGACGCGTCCCACGACGAGCCGGGACTGGCGGGTGACCACGACTGTGTGCTCTGCACCTCCACCGTCCCCGGCATCACCGACCTCAGCGCTCGTGGGCCTGCCGCCCGGTACGTCTGGGACCTCGCCCGCCGGGAGGACAGTCTCTGGGTGGTGCCGTTCGGGGCCTCCGGCGTCGGTGGGTCGGCCCACCAGTGCGACCAACTCCCCCTCTGGCTCGGGGGAGACCTCGTACCGGTCGTCACGGACTGGGACCGGCTCACCGAGGAAGACGACGAGACCGAGGAGATGGAGCGCCATGACCGTTGAGGCGTACGGCGGCCGGGTGGCCGTACACGAGGAGGTCGTCGAGGGGTTCGGGATCGTGCGGATCCTGCCGTTGGACGCGGAGGCCGACGCCGACGTGGTCCATGACTGGGTGAGTGAACCGAGGGCCGGCTTCTGGGGCATGAACGGGCTTTCGGTCGAGCGGGTGCGCGAGATATACGCGCACCTGCACACTCTGGACACGCACCACGCGTACCTCGCCGTGTGCGACGGCGAGCCGGTCGGGCTGCTGCAGACGTACGAGCCGGAGGCGGACCGCATCAGCGAGTGCTACGACGTCGAACCCGGGGACATCGGCGTCCATGTGCTGCTGGCGCCCGTGGGGGTGGGCGGGGGCCGGGCGGGGTGGTCGTCCTCGCTGCTGGCGGCCTTCGCGTCGTACGTGCTGGTCGGGCTGGACCGGCGGCGGGTCGTCGTCGATCCGGACGTGCGCAACGAGAAGGCGATCGCGCGGTTCGAGCGGCAGGGGTTCGAGAGCGGGCCGGTCGTCGTACTGCCGGAGATCGATCTGCCGGACGTGTATCTGCCCGAGAAGCGGGCGCGGCTGGCGTTCCTGAGGCGGGAGACGGCGTTCGGGCGCGTAGCCTCGGGCGGATGACGCCCGAAGACCTCATCGCGCACTACGAACTGGAGCCCATTCCGCGGGAAGGCGGTCGTTTCCGTCAGACGTGGGCGGGGCCCGAACGGGGCGACGACGGGCTCCCGGAGGGGACCGCGATCGTCGCCCTGCTCACCACCGAGCCGGGAGACTACTCCGCGCTGCACCGGCTGCCCGGCGACGAGATCTGGCACTTCTACCTCGGTGATCCGCTCCAGATGCTGCTCCTGGCCCCGGACGGGTCCTCGCGGATCGTCGTCCTCGGGCCGGACGTGCTGGAGGGGCAGCATGTGCAGTACGTCGTGCCCGCCGGGACCTGGATGGGTGCGCGGGTCCATGGCAGCGGTGGTGATGGCGGCGACGCCGGTGGCGGCGGTGGCTGGACCTTGTTCGGGTGCACGATGGCGCCGGGGTTCACCTTCGAGGGGTACGAGCACGGGGACGCCGTCGAGTTGACGCGGCTGTATCCGGACCGGGCCGCCCTCATCGGGGAACTGGGACGGGCGTAGGGACGGGAGTTCGCGTTGAACGCGGCGTTCGAGGCGTACGTACCTCTTCGGGGAGTCCGAGAGCCGGCGACCGTGGATCCGGAGCACTACGTGGACCGAGGCAGGTACAGGGCCCTAGTCAGGGACAGCGACAGCGACCAGGGCGGGGACGGCAGGCGCGGCATACGCGGCACGGACAGCGGCGCGAGGCGCCACGCCGGAGCCGGTGGAACTGGCGAAACCGGCAGGACGGGCGGGATCGGCAGCACGGGCAAGACCGGAGGGATCAGCGGGACCGGTCGGACCGGCAGTCCCGGCCGGATCGGCGGGACCGGCAGTACCGGTAGGACGGGCAAGACCGGCGGAGCCACCGGTGGACGCGGGCGCCCGGTCGGTAGCCCGGGACGAGGGGTTCAGCGGCTGGTGGTGCTGGGAACCCTGCTGCTCCTGTTCCTCCTCGGCGGGACAGGCACCGCGTCCGCGCACGCCGCGCTCAAAGGGAGTGATCCCGTCGACGGCAGCGTTCTCGACGCCGCTCCCCGGGACATCACCCTCCGTTTCACCGAGTCCGTGAGCCTCCTGGACGACTCCATCCGCGTCGTCGACCCGGAGAACCGGGCGGTCGAGACCGGTGAGCCGGGGCGCGCGGGCGGCCGTTCCGACACGGCTCGCGTCACCCTCCCCGCCGGTCTCGGCGACGGCACGTACACCATCGCCTGGCGTGTGGTCTCGGCCGACAGTCACCCCATCTCGGGTGCCCTGATCTTCTCGATCGGTGAACCCTCCGCGATCTCCGCCGGCCTCCCCGCCGACCTCGCCGAGGACCCGCTCACCGCTTCCCTCTACGACATCACCCGCTACTTCGCGTACGGCGCCCTCGCGCTCCTCATCGGCGTGGCCTTCTTCCTGGCGGTCGTGCTCGGGGCGCCGAGCGGAGTGCTGCGCAAGCTGCTCCTGGCCGGCTGGCTGGCCCTGCTGCTCGCCTCGGTGGTTCTGCTGCTGCTGCGCGGGCCGTACGAGCGGGGCAGCGGCCTCGGGGCCACCCTCGATCCGTCCGTGCTGCGGAACACGATGGAGAGCCGGCCGGGGCTCGCGCTGCTGGCCCGGCTGGCGCTGCTCGCGGCGGGCGGGTTCCTCCTCGCACGGGTGCGGCGGCAGGAGGTGTGGGGGAAGGGCGCGCTGGTCTGCGGGGCCCTGCTCTCCGTCGGCCTCGCCGGTACCTGGGCGGCGGCCGAACACGCCTCCGCCGGTATCCAGGTGCCGGTCGCGATGACGTCCTCCGTGCTGCACCTGCTCGCCATGGCGGTGTGGCTGGGCGGACTCACCGCCCTGCTCACCGTGTTGTACCGGGCGCCGAGGACCCTGTCGGCCGCCGTGGTGGGCCGTTTCTCCCGGCTCGCCTTCGCCTCGGTGATCGTCCTCGTAGTCACCGGCGTCTACCAGTCCTGGCGCGGCCTCGGTTCCTGGTCCGCCTTCACCACCACGACATACGGGGAGGTCCTCGTCGCCAAGCTGGTCGCGGTGCTGCTCCTGCTGGTGGCGGCGGCGTTCTCGCGGCGCTGGACGGGACGGTTGGGGGCGGTTCCGGCGGAGAGGGCCGAGGCGTCGGAGGTCACCGAGCGGACCGTTGCGACCGCGACCGTGGCGGCGCGGGTTCCCGAGCGGGTGGGGGCCGTGGGGCGCGTCGCGGACGTGGAGAGCGAGACCGACAAGGCAGGCGCGGAGGGTACGTCGGGCGCGGAGGGCACTGAGGACGCCCGGGGTGAGGAGAACGCACCGGGCGGAGCCACCGAGACCCCCTCCGGTGACACGGGCCGCACCGACGACGAGGACCCCCCCGCCGATCTACGGCGACAGGGGCTTCGGCGGTCCGTGCTCGCGGAGTTCACCGTCGCGGTCGTCGTACTGGTGATCACCACCGTGCTCACGGGAACCCTGCCGGGCCGGGCGGCGGCGGAGATCGCGAAGGAGGGGGCGGCCGGAGCGGCCGGTGAGGTCACGGCCTCCTCCACGACGGTCCCCTTCGACGTCGGCACCCCGAATGGTCACGGCAAGGTCCAGATCGACCTCGGGCCGGGCCGCGTGGGCAAGAACTCCGTACAGGCCGTGGTCTTCGGCCCCGACGACGGCATCGCCACCGTCCCCGAACTGCGTCTCACCTTCACCCTCAAGGCCCAGAAGATCGGCCCCATCGACGCCAAACTCACCGACCGCGGCGGCTACTGGGCCACCGACACCCTCCAACTCCCCCTGCCGGGCAAGTGGACGATGAAGCTAACGGTCCGTACGACGGAGATCGACCAGGTCACGGTGGAGAGGTCGGTACGGGTGAGCTAGCGAGTATTCGGCGCATCGTCTCCGCCGCCCGTACGGCCGCGTCGGCGCAGCAGTTGTTGAAGAGGACGTGCACTTCGTCGACCTGTTCGGCAGCCGACCGCAGCCGGGGCGCCCACTCGGCGAGTTCGGCCTCGGAGTAGGTGTAACGGAAACGGTCCTCCTTGCTGCCGGTGCCCCACGCCGGGCTGCGCCCGTGGAACCGTACGACGGCCAGCTCCGGGGAGGTGACGGGCGCGAGGGGCGGCAGGGAGGAGTCCAGGTCCCGCGCCATGTCGACCCCTACCGCGATCAGACCGAGCCGGGCGAGCAACTCCGTGGTCCGGTCGGCCTGTGCGCCCCGCCACCACGCGGGGTGCCGGAACTCGACCGAGACGGGCCAGCCGGCCGTACGCCGCGCGCACTCCTCCAGCGTCCGCTCCGCCCGACGCCCCTGGCCGCCCGACTCTCCCGGTGCGAACCACGGCGGGAACTGGAAGAGCACCGCGCCCAGTCGGCCGGCTGTCCGCAGGGGCTCGACGGCGTCGGCGAACCGCTCCCACACCCGGTCCAGTAACTCCGGGTCCCGGTCACGCCCGTTCGCCCGTAGGCCCTCCCGTAGGCCCTCCCGTAGGTCCCCCCGCAGATCCTCGGGCAGGGCGGTCGGGCGGGTCGGGTGGCCGGTGAGCAGGGAGAACGCCTTGACGTCGAAACGGAATCCGGGCGGTGTGCGCTCGGCCCAGAGGAGGCTGTTGCGGCGGCTGGGCAGGGCGTAGTAGCTGGAGTCCACCTCGACGACCGGGAAGCGCTCGGCGTAGTAGCGGAGCCGGGGCTCGGGGTCGCGGTGGCCGCGCGGGTACCAGCCGCTGGCCAGCAGCGCGCGGTCCGTCCAGGAGCAGGTTCCGACGAGTAGCTCACCCATGGGGGCCGGTTACCCGGAATCGGGGCGCCCGCTACGTGAGTTGGGCTGCGGCCGTGCGGCTGATCGCTCCGGGCAGGCGTCGATGCTCGGCCGACCTGATCACCGGCGCGGTGGTGTCCCGGTCACTCGCTCCGGTCGTGCCCTGCCCGATTCTCGCCAACGCAGCAGGATCGGCTCGCCCGAGCAGCGCGCCAACGCAGCAGGATCGGCTCGCCGTAGCAGCGCGGCGGCAACGCGGCATACCGGCCTGCTCCAGCTTCTGCTCCCGGAAGAACACCGTGTCGGTGGTACCTGTCGGGTCTGTGGCGGCCCGCGCCCGGTGTCGTACCGCCCCCGTGCCCTCCCCGGGCTGCGAAACTGCAACGGTCTGTACGCGGCAGGAAGTTGACGTCATGACCGACAAGCTCACCGTAAGCGTCCTGGGGACCGGCATCATGGGTGCCGCGATGGCCCGCAGCCTCGTCCGCGCAAGTCACTCCGTACGGGCGTGGAACCGTACCCGGAAGAAGGCCGAGCCCCTGGCCGCCGACGGGGCGGAGATCGCCGGGAGCCCCGCCGAGGCCGTGCGGGGCGCCGATGTGGTGCTGACCATGCTGTACGACGGGGCCGCCGTCCTGGATGTGATGCGTCAGGCGGCGCCCGGGCTGAGCCGGGGGACGGTCTGGGTCCAGTCCACCACGGCCGGGCTGGAGGCCGTTGCCGAGCTGGCCGCGCTGGCCGGTGAGAACGGACTGGTGTTCTACGACGCTCCGGTGCTCGGCACCCGCCAGCCCGCGGAGGCCGGGCAGTTGACGGTGCTGGCCGCCGGCCCGGCCGAGGGGCGGGCGACGGCGACGCCCGTCTTCGACGCCGTTGGCGCGCGTACGGTCTGGACCGGCGAGGACGGCGCGGCGGGCACCGCCACCCGGCTCAAACTCGTCGCCAACAGTTGGGTGCTGGCCACCACCAACGCGGTCGGCGAGGTCCTCGCCCTGTCCAAGGCCCTCGACGTGGACCCGCAGGCATTCTTGGAGATCATCGAGGGCGGCCCGCTCGACATGGGCTATCTGCGCGCGAAGGCCGCCCTCATCCTCGACGGCCGGCTCTCCCCGGCCTCCTTCGCCGTCGCCACCGCCGCGAAGGACGCCCGCCTCATCGTCGAGGCCGGCCGGCTGCACGGCGTACGCCTCGACGTGGCTGCCGCCGGCGCCGACCGCCTGTCGCGCGCCGCCGCCCAGGGCCACGCCGACGAGGACATGGCCGCGGCGTACTTTGCCAGCTTCGATGAGGGCGGGGGCGAGGGTGTGCGCGGGGGCGCGAGTGGGGGTGAGAGGCGCTGATGGGTGCTTCCTCGACCCCGGTCGGTGGTGCCGGGGCTGACGGCGACCGGGCTGGGGCCGACGGCGGCCGGGCCTGGGCTGACGGCGACCCGACTTGGGGCGACGGCGACTCGGCCGCCGCCCGGCCCGATGCACTACGCCCGCCTACCCAGCCCGACGTACTACGCTCACCCGCCCAGCCCGACGCGCTGCGCCCCACCGTCTGCCGCCCCGATGCGGCGCGGCGGAGCGCCGCCCCTCTCGACCCCGCCATCCGCGATCGGCTGGCCGGGGAGAAGCACGTCTGGCTCTGTACCGTGCGGCCGGACGGGTCTCCGCATGTGACGCCGGTGTGGTTCGTGTTCCTGCGGGACAGTTGGTGGATCGGCGCGGACGGCGGGTCGGTCAAGGTCCGGAACGTCAGAAGGTACGCGCGGGTGTCCCTGGCCCTGGAGGACGGCCGGTTCCCGGTCGTGGCGGAGGGAGAGGCGGTGGTGCGCCCCGGCGCGTCCGCTTTCCCGGCGGACGTCACGGAGGCGTTCGCCGCGAAGTACGCCTGGGACGTCACCGCTCCCCACCGGCCGGGCGAGCAGCGCGTACTGCTCGAAGTCCCCGTACGCCGCTGGCTGTTGGCCGGTACGGCCCAATGACCCAGTCCGCCGCCGTGCCCAGCGCGCCGTCATGGCCACCGAGGACGGCTGGGCTGCCATGACGGAAAACGCCGCGACGCGAACCGCACCGTCGACCCCGTGTCGGGGCGTAGGCCTGTAGGCGGCCAGGGCACCGTCCCAGTCGATGCAGATGTGGCCGGGCGGGACCGGGCGGGACCGGCCCCCAGGTGTATAGGCCGGCACCAGACTGATGGACGGACTGCTGGGCGGACCAATGGAGGGATTGAGGAGCGAGGGCAGAAGCCGCTGAGATGTACATGTGCGGTGCTCACTCCCGCCCGAGGGTCACCGCGGCCGGCTCCACACCCTCCCGGGTGCCGATCACGATCAGTGTGTCGCCGCCGGCCAGCCGGAAGTCCGGCGTCGGCGACGGAACCGCCTCGGCCCGCCGCAGTACGGCCACGATGGACGCCCCTGTCGTGGTCCGGCCTCCCCCGCCGTCAGCCGCATCGACAACGCACACGCGTCCGGATCGTCGCGCCGGTAGGCGTTCAAGGTCCGCGCACCGTCTCGATGAGCGACCACCGATACGCGCCGCTGTTCCTTGGTCGTGAGGTCGTAGCGGACACCGATCTCTGGCAACGGCGTATTGCCCAGGCGCGGAGCGCCCACTGTCGGCTCCCTGTCTGATTCGGATATTTCATCGGACAACCGTCGGTGCCACCCTAACGAGACCCCGTAAACCGCCCGCCGGAGGCACGGTCGGGCCCCGATGGAACAATCCCCCTTCACCGTCCGGACCGGCGTCGACCCGGCATCGGGGGAGGACCGAAAGGAAGCATGAGCATGATCCCAGCGGGTGTGCCCACGAGCCGCGTCCAGGAAGACGCCGCACCCGACGAACACACCCTCGACGCAGCGGCAGCACGCTCGCCCGCCGTCACCGGCGCACCCACACCCCCTGGAGTCCGCCCGTGATCCAGTGGGTCTCCCTGGGGACGGGCCCACGCCCGGTCCCCCAACCCGTGGCCACCCCGTTGGTGTGGGCCACGGCCTTCGGCGGGGCGATGGCACTGGTGGCCCTCCTCAACGCCCTGGTCGGCACGGACCGCCCCGGCCTGGCCCTGGCCGCGCTGTCCCTGCTCTCCGCCCTGCTCGGCCTCCACGCCCGCTTCACCGCGGCCCCCGGCACGGCCGCCCTGTGCTGGCTCTTCCTCAACGGCTTCGCCATCCCACCCGCCGGGGTCCTGACCTGGACCAACCCCCGCGACACCTTCTGGCTGACCTGCCTGCTCACCGCGGCCCTCACCGGCACGACCCTGGCCCGGCTCTTCCAGGCCCGCGCCGCCTACCGCCGCCTCACCACAGCCCACCCACCCCCCGCCCCGGATTTCCCCGACTGGCCCCCGCCCCACTGAACCGCCGGCCCGCCCCGCAGAACACAACGAACTCCGACCGCACGGCGCACGGCGTACGGCGCACGGCGAGGAGCCGAGCCGCGATCGCGGCTCGGCTCCTCGTTTCGCCTGTTCGGGCGGCTGCGGAGATACGAGATTCGAGGCAGGGCGCTGGCCGGGCGGTGGCAGGGTGGTGGGCGGTGCCGGACGGGCGTGAAGGCAACCGGAACGGCGACCGTTCGGCCTCCTGGTGCCTGCCCGGTGGGACCGTCGCGGCTTGGCCCGGCGCTCCGAGCGGCGTTCCTCACTCCTTGGCTGTCGCCACCGTCACCGCCCGAATCCGCAGTGCCACGCGTCCGGGCAGGGCGGTCGCGACGAGCGCGAGGAGTCCGGCTCCGGCAACCACCGTGACGTACGTGAGCGGTGTGACGGCAGGTGTCGCTCGGCCCGTCATGCCGATGCTGAACGAGCTCAGGACGGCCAGGGCGATGGCGCTGCCGAGAGCGGTGGCGAGGAGGAGGACGGACAGGGCCTCGGTGCGCAGCATGCGCAGCACCTGACGGCGGGTCGCCCCCGCCAGACGCAGCAGTGCGAACTCCCGGACACGCTCGGAGACCGACATGGCGAGTGTGTTGACCACGGCGATGGCAGTGAAGGCCAGCACGAGCCCCATGGCGAGGAAGTTGACCTCGGTGTTGGTCTGCCGGCGCTGCGCCTGGAGCGAGTCGGCGGCGGTCGGGGAGAGAACCTCAAGCCCCGGGAACTCACGCAGCGTAGTCACGAGTTGTGTCTGTGTACGGTCCGTGCTGACGAGGAGTGAGGAGGAGAGCGGGTTGTCGACGTGGCGTGCGAGCAGGTCATGCGTGAAGGTGAGGTCTCCGAAGCCGAGACCCTTGGTGTAGACGGCGGCGACGGCGAGCGTGGCGGGCGTGCCGTCACCGAGCGTGAGATTCAGGGTGCTTCCGGGTTGCAGGTGGAGCCGGTCCGCGGCCAGTTCGCTGACGGCGACGGTGTGCGCGGTGAGCCTGCGGAGGGACCCGGCGGTGACGTCCGGGTCCCAGGTGCGGGCGAGGCCGGCGGGGGTGACGCCCTGGGCCGCGTACTTGTCGAGGCCGACCCGGACGGTCGTACGGACCACTTCGGTGACGGCGGTGTTCTCCGTACGCAGCCGTCGTGCCGCCTCGGACGGGACACCGGGTCCCCGGGAGGCGACCACCCAGTCGGCGCGGATGCCCTCACGGGTCTGGGCGCGGGCCGCGTCGCCGAGGGTGGGCTGCACGAACAGCACCGTGCAGGTCATGCCGATGAGCAGAGTGAGAGGGGTGACGACGGAGGCCATGCGGGCGGCGTTGCCGCGGAGGTTGGCGGTGGCGAGCCTGCCACCGGGGCCGGTCAGGCGCAGCGGGCCGGTGAGGAGAACGGCGGCTGCTTTGACCAGGAACGGCCCGAGCAGGGCGACGGAGGTGGACAGGACGACGACGGCGAGGAACGTCACGGGTGTCGAGGCGGGCTCGGTGCGCAGGATGCTGAGCAGGGCTACGAGGACGGCGCCACCGGCGAGCACCGGCAGACCGGCGAGGAGACGGCCCCAGGCGGGCCGGGTGCGCTCGGCCCGGGCCTCGGCGAGCGCCTCGGCGGGGCGGATCCGGGCGACCCGCCGCGAGGCGATCCGCGCGGCGGCCCACGCACCGAACAGGGTCACGGCGACGGCGGCGAGCGGCGGGAAGACGCCGACGGTGTGGTGCAGCGTGGCGGGTACGGCGCCCAGGGTGACGAACCTGCCGTGCAGCCAACCACCCAGGGGAAGCCCCACCAGGGCCCCGGCCGTGCCCGCGGCCGCTCCGACGATCAGGGCCTCCCGCCCGAGGAGCCTGCGGACCTGCCCGGAGGTGGCGGCGACGGCGCGGAGCAGGGCGAGTTCGCGGTGGCGTTGCTGGACGGAGAGCGCGAAGGTGCCGACGACCACGAGGACCGCCACGAGCAGTGAGGTGCCACCCATCGCGCCGCCCATGCTGACCAGCTTGGTGCGCGCCGCAGCGGCGTCCAGGAACTCCACCGGACCACGGGCGTCCCCGGAGCTGACCCGGGCACCGGTGCCGCGCAGCGCTTCGGCCACGGCGTGCCGCAGCCGGCCAGGATCGGTGCCCGCGTCCGCGATCACACCGAACGCGGTGACCTGCCCGGGGCGGGCGGCAAGACGACGGGCCTCGGCGGTGGAGAAGAAGAGGGCCGTCTGATGGCGCACGGGCGTGTCGGGTGCGGCGATACCGGAGACGCGGTAGGAGCGCGGGGCCTTGGTCGACTGGACGGTCAGGCGGTCACCGGGTTCGAGACGGGCGCGCTCGGCGAGGTAGCGGTCGACGACGACATCGGTGGCGGCCGTGGGGGCGGTGCCGGCGGTGAGCCGGTAGGGCGTCAGCGCGGCGGACTCCCAGGCGTGCCCGTGGGCGGTCCGGCCGCCGGTGCCGGTCGCTGTCAACGGCTCGGCCATGAAGGTCAGTTCGGGGATGACGCGGGCGACACCGGGCGTGTCGGCCAGGGTGCGTTTGATCTCGGCCGAGAGCCAGGCGCGCTCGGCGATGGGTTTGGCCTTGTGCTTGACCTTGGTCTTGCCCTTCTTCCGTTTGACGGTGGTCTGGTGGACGTTCTGGTCGGCGGAGACCACAACCGGGGCCGCGGCATAGCGCTCGGTCCGGATGGTGCCGCGCAGCCCCGTCTCGAGGAGCGTGCCGCACGCGGTGATCAGGGCGGCCGCGCACATCAGGGCGACGAAGGCACCGAGGAAGCCCGCCTTGCGCGCGCGGACGGTCTTCAGGGCGTAGCGCAGCATCATGAGGGATCGGCCTCTTTTCTGTCGTGTGCGGGGGCGTGCTTCCGACCGGCTCCGGAGCTGCCGTCACCCGTCGGTGCCGGGGCGGGGAAGGCGAGGAACCGGGTGAGCAGGGTGAGCAGGGTGCGCGCGCCGGGCGGGGACTCGGACGCGGGCCGCTTGTAGCGGTGGAGGAGGGCGATGTACTCCTCGAGGAACCCCTTGAGTTCGGGGAGCGTGAGCCGGACGCTGCCGCGCGAGCAGGGGAACGCGTCCGCCCAGGGACCGTCGTCCGCCTCCCGCTGGACCGGCTGGACCGGCTGGACCGGCTGGACCGGCTGGACCCGCTGGACCCGCTGGAAGAGTTCCAGGTCGGCGGCGTACGCATGGTGGTTCAGCTCATCCGTCACATGCCGTATCTCGGGACGCTGACGGCTGCGCGGCAGGAAGCGACGGTCGCCGGGAGCCGCCCGCCACCAGCGCGCCCGATGCCCGGTCGCCGTCCCGTCCGTCTCCTCGGCGGAGCCGTACCTGGCCGGCTCCCGCAGGTGGTAGCTGGTCGACCCGGTGTTCAGTCCCAGGGCCCGGGCGAGCGTTGCCGAGGTGGCCGGGTCGTGCAGGGACAGGTGCCGAAGCACGACTAAGGGGGCGCATCGCGCCTCTGGCGGTTCACTTGCGCCGGGTCCCTGTGGCATACCCACACAGTCGTCCGTGCACAGGTATCTGTGCACTGCGGTGCCCCGGCGTCCTCAGTGGGGGGTTATCCCCCTGACGGTGAGCTGCGGCTGTGGACCGAAACCGGGCCGGCCGAGATCCGCCGCGTGCGGCTGGAGCGGCTGAGCCTGCCGCTGCTGCGCATCCTGGAAGCGGCCGACACGAAGCTGCGCGGTCGGATCACGGCAGCGTTGCGTTCCTGCCGGGACACGGTCTTGGAGTGCCTGCTGCCGATGCTGCGCCACGCGGCGCGGGAACAGACGGAGGGCGACCCGGGCGGCGGGGCTCGGAGCGGTGGCACGGGAGTGCGGGGACAGGCTCGGCACGCTCGTGCGACGGGCGCCGCGCGCCCCGGATGACTGGTCGGTGGCGTGGACCCGGTGCGGCTGCGAGCCGTGCGGCACCCTGGGGGCGTTTCTCGGCACCCGGTCGCGGCGGACGCTGGAGTGGCCGCTGGCGAAGGACGGGCGGCGGCACGTGCACAGCAGGATCGACACGGCCGAGCTGCCCGTAGACCATCAGACCATCAGACCAGGCGGCAAGGGCGCCCGTACACGCTGGTGCTGACGAAGACCGAGGAGCTGTTCTCGAGCGAGCGGGCGACCCGCCGCCAGGCCGAAGCCGACCTGACCTGGCTGGCCTCGACATGGAATCTTTCCGGCGAGGCCGGAGTCGACCCGAGGCCGTGACACGAGTCCCGGGACGCGGGAGCGCCGCAGGGGAAGGCCGTCAGGGCGTCCAGCGAGGCGAACTCCTCCTGGTCGCTGCCAACGGCCGCGAGGAACTCCGCGCCCAGGACGGCGCCGATGCCGGGAACGTTCTGGACCGTGTCAGCGAGTTCGTGTTCGCGAAACCGGCCTTCGACGAGCTTGTCCTCGGAGACTTGCTCGTTGAGGGCCATCACCTCCCGTAGCTCGGCAGGGAAACCCCAGCCGAGCGTCTGCACACCGCCGCCGGATTCCTACTTGTTTGATAATGTCGATCCTATGGGCGAGATTCCTTACAACGTCGGCGAAGGGCCGGCCACCAGGGTCAGCCTCTCCCTCCCCGAGGGGACGGCGGAGGCGATCCGCCGACGGGTCGGCAAGCGTGAGTTCTCCGCGTTCATCACCGAAGCGGTGGAGCGCGAGCTGCGCGGTCAGATCCTGGATGAGTACCTGGCCGACTATGAACGCCGTCAGGGGCCGATCTCCGAGCACGAGCAGGAGCGGGCACGCCAGGTCTTCGACGAGGTGTTCGCCGAGGCGGGGCAGTGGCCCGCCGCAAGCTGAGTCACGAAGGCACCCTCGTTCTCGACTGCGAGGGCCTGTCGAAGTTCGTCAGTGATCACGAGCACGTCGTCGCCCTCGTCGCCGAAGCCCGCAAGCGGGGCATGGAGGTGGTCATCAGCGCACTGACCATCATCGAAGCGGTGCATCGCCGGACCGACAAGGCGAGGCTCGCCTGGGTCCTGTCCGGCGTGCGGATCGTGCACATCGGCGACGAGGAGGCAAAGGCCGCCTCAGCCATGCTGATCAATGTTGGGCTTCATGGTCACAAATACGCCATCGACGCCGCCGTGGCCGAGATGGCGCTGCGGCAGCGCCGCCCGGTGGTCATGCTCACCTCGGACATCGACGACATGACGAAGCTCTGCGGCGACAGAGTGCGCCTCGTCGCCGTGTAGTCGACGCCCAAGGCCCGAACGCCGGGGACGGAGGGTCGGCCCGCACGTCCTTGTCCGAGCACGGCGGGGCCGATGGACCAGTCGGTAGCACCCAGGGCCGTGAAAGGCTGCGTGGCCGGCGGCTCGTCTTTCACGGTGCTGCGAGGTGCAGCAGCCGCATGTTGGCCTCGTCCGGCGTGAAACGGTCAGGGGCGAATTCCGTGGCGGACCGAAGGCCGAGCCACACCAGCAAGGCGTGGTGTTCCTCATGCGCCGGGTCGGCGAGGATCACTTTGAGATCGCTGTAGCCGGGGGCGCCGCCGCAGTCCTCGGGTGGGCACGCCCCGGCACCGTCCACGCAGTGAGCGCCTCCGCCACCTGCAGGTGCGGGAGCGAGAGCCGGGGCAGCACCTGTGCCACCGCCCCGGGCGTTGAAGTCGGTCCGCCAGTTCGCCGGCCGACCTCGGCTCCGGAGGGGACACGGCATCGGTCCTCGTGGTGAGGACACGCTGCATGCTGTGCGCGGCCGCGATGCGGGATCGTGCGCCGCCAGGGCGGCCGATGCGCGCCGCCAGGGCGGCCGATGCGAGCCCGAGAGCGCGCCGCGGCGACGTCGGCTGACCTCGTCGACCGTCAGCCGCGGGTCATACCTTCCTGACGACGATCGACTCCGGGACCAGACGCTCCAGATCGTCCACGTCCGAGGCGAAGACGGTGACCTGCCCCTTCTGCTGTCGGGCGATGACGGCCAGCACTGCGTCGATGGCGTACTTGTGTCCGTGCAGCTTCGCGTCGGCCAGGAGCCGACGGGCCTGACGTGCCTCGTCCTTCCCGAATTCGGCGACTTTGAGGCGCGAGAGGACCCAGTCCCAGCGCTGCTCGGTGGTTCTGCCGTCGTACGCCTCGACCAGCGTCATCGGAGATGTCACCACCTCGGCCTCGCCCCGCGCCGCGAGGTCCAGCCAGGCGATCATCTTCCGGTCGCCGCGCACGGCGAGGGACAGGGCCTCGCAGTCGAGCACGAAGACGCGCAGCCGCGGCTGTCCGTGCTCACCGGCCCGTTTCTTCACGCGGCCTCTCCGGCGTTGCGCTTGGCGGTGGCGTGGCGGCGCGCGTGCTCGGTGTCGAGGTCCTCCAGCGCCTCCAGCGCTTCCGCGTGTTCGTCATCGGTGACGGGACCGTGTTCCTCCTGCAGCCAGTCCACGAGCTCCCGCAGCCGGTCCCGGTCTCGCTTGAAGCGCAGTGCCTCGGCGACGTACGCCGACAGGCCCCGCTCGGCTGCCTCCGCGCGGATCTCGTCAAGGAGATCCTCAGGGATGGTCACCGTCACTTTCTTGGTCGCCATACAAGTCACCATACTCCTGGTGTCGAATCCCTTACCGTGCTGTCGCTGCGACAGGCTGGGGTACGGCCTGCGCACGCGGGTCGACGCGTGGCGCCTCGTGTCCCGGGCCAGGCCGGAGAGGGGATCGACGGTCAGGCGGCAGTGGCGGGGCGTGGGCTGCCGTGGAACACCTGGCTCGCGTGCCAGGCCCGATGGGCCGGCGCGATGGAGCGGATGCCCGGCTGAGGACCGACGAGCGGACGACCCGCGAGTGCTATGACGTGTTCATGGGCGGCAGGGCTGTGGCCGACGAACCGTTGTGAGACCAGGATGCGGTGGCCGTCTCCGATACCGAGGACACCCTTGTCGAAGAGCTTGTGGTGCAGCGAGCAGAGACACAGTCCGTTGTCGATGTCGTCGGGGCCATCGAACGCCCACCACCGCACATGCGCAGCCTCCAGTCCGACCGGAACCGTGCCGATCCGGCCGTCATAGCCGCAGAAGGCGCACCGATACTCGTAGGCCGTCAGCACCAGCTCCCGCATGCGTGGGTCCCGGCGTCTCAGCACGGCCGAGACCTCGGGGGTCTCGGCCTGCTCCAGCTCCAGGCCAACGGCTTCGCACAGCTCCTCGTGGAGCGAGAGCGGGAAGTTCAGGTCAAGCAGTACCCGCGCCATCCGGCCGAGCAGCGATGGCTCACGCCGCAACGCCGTCCGAAGCTCGGGCGCCAGGCGCCCGGCCGCTCCCGCGGCCCGCAGCTCTCGCACCCCGATTCCGGGGCTGCCCGGTCCGCGATCGGTACGCACCTCCCACACCCCGTCACTGACCAGGTGGTGGAACGGGTAGGCAGGCGTCGTCTTGTTCGGCGGCCCGTACTCGGACAGCAGCCGCTTCAGGTCCTCTTCCACTGCGCTGTACCGCAGCTCGTCGTCGGCGCCCTGCTGGAACCGGCCGAGGGCGTACAGAAACAGCAGCGGCTTGTGCGGAGCACGAGTCCCGCTTCTGGTCCACTGTCTCAGCTTCGCGGTGCGCTCCAGCCAGTCCATAACCGGCGATCGTAGTGCTGCCCTCGGACACCGGACCGGACATGCGCGAGCAGACGGTTGAGTGCGGCTGGAGCCGTAGAGATTCGCGCCAAATGACCGAATCTTACGCCCCGTTCTGCGACCAGGCCGCGGTGAGCGCGGTGACCGGGTCACCGTCGGCTGGTGCCGCGGGCCACCATTCGCCGGCGTCGTCCTGGAGGTAGGGGTACCAGCGGGCGTCGGGGCCCAGACGCAGTTGGATGCCGTGGTGGGTGAGGGTGAGGCGGTTGCGCCAGGTTCTGAGGTGTGTGGGGGAGTCGGCCATCTCGGCGAGGGCCGCGTCCAGGGCGGTGCGGGTGGCCTTCATCACTGTCGGGTCGGGGGCGTACGGCTGTTCGGCGACGGTGATGCCCGTGGGGCCGCCGTGGCGCCAGGCGCGGGTGAGGCGTGCGAAGACAGTGGGTGTGGTGCCGGTGTTCCGGATCAGGTGGTGGAACCACTCGAGTCCGGGGTTGTTCGCGGCGATGCGGACGGCGTCCTGGTGCTGGGTCAGGTACAGGTCGGCGGTGTCGCCCGCGAGGAGCCGGGCGGAGCGCGCGGTGGCATCGGCCATGAGGCGTTCCAGGTCCGCGGCGGCCAGGCCGGTGCCGGGTGGCGGGGCGACGGGCAGCGCTGTGGTGTGGGCGGCGGGTTCCGGGAGTTCGGGCAGTTCGGGGGGCTCCTCGGCCCAGCGGGCGTACGCGGCGGCGGCCGGGATACCGGCCGGTGCCGGTGGGGCGGCGGTCTCCTGCGTTGCCGTACGGAGTGCGCGCAGTTGGGCGAAGACCTCCTCGCGTCCGCGGCCGCGCAGCGTGAAGAGCACGAAGGGGTCGGTGTCGATGGTGGCGGCGATGGCGTAGCAGAGCGCGGCGGCGTGCTTGCAGGGGTATCCCCAGTCGGGGCAGGAGCACTCCGGATCGAGCTCGGTGGGCAGTGGGAGCAGTGGGACGCCTGCGTGCCGGGCGTCGTCCACGAGTTCGGCGGGCATCTCGTCGTCGAGAAGTGCTGCGAGATGTCCGGCGCGGGCCGCGATCGTGTCGAGCAGCGTGTCCCACTGAGGGTCGGTGAGGACGGGCAGGTGGACCGAGGAGCGGTACGGGCGCGGGCGGCTGCCCTGGACAGCGGCATTGACCTTGCCCGGAGCGACGGTGACCGGGCCGACCATGCCCTTGCGGGCGTAGGTGCGTCCACGCGAGAGCCGTCCGGCGTCCAGGGTGGAGTCCTCCAGGGCGGCCACCCATGCCTGACCCCACCAGGTCGCGGCGAAGGCTCGCTTGCCGCGGGCGGGCGCACGGCGCGGGCCGGGGACAGCGGGGCTCATGACTGCCTTCCCAGGGCGACGAGTTCGGCGAGGTCGGCGTCGGACAGTTCGGTCAGGGCTGCCTCGCCGGAGCCGACGACGGCGTCGGCGAGAGCGCGCTTGGCTTCGAGCAGCTTCGCCACCTTGTCCTCCACGGTTCCCTCCGCGAGGAGCTTGTGCACCTGGACGGGTTTGTCCTGGCCGATGCGGTAGGCGCGGTCGGTGGCCTGGTCCTCTACGGCCGGGTTCCACCAGCGGTCGTAGTGCACGACGTGAGTGGCGTGGGTGAGGTTCAGCCCGGTGCCCGCCGCCTTCAACGACAGCAGGAACACCGGCACTTCACCGCGCTGGAAGCGGTCCACCATCTCCTCACGCCGCGCGACGGGGGTGGCACCGTGCAGGAAGAGAGTGGGGACGCCGCGTTCGGCGAGATGCTTCTCCAGCAGAGCCGCCATCTGTTTGTACTGCGTGAAGACCAGCACGGATTCGCCTTCGGCGGTGATGGTGTCGAGAAGTTCGTCGAGCAGGTCGAGCTTGCCGGAGCGGCCCCGCAGGGGAGTGGACCGGCGCAGGCTGTGCTCTTTCACATACAAGGGCTCTTTCAAATACTGGGCGGGGTGGTTGCAGATCTGCTTCAGCGCGGTGAGCAGCTTGAGGACCAGACCGCGTCGGGCGATGCCCTCCGACTCCGCGATCTTCGCCATGGTCTCGCGGACCACCGCCTCGTACAGGCTGGTCTGCTCGGCCGTCAGCGGGACGACGTGGTCGGTCTCGGTCTTGGGCGGCAGTTCGGGTGCGATGCCGGGGTCGGACTTCTTGCGGCGCAACAGGAAGGGACGTACGAGACGGGACAGGCGCTCGGCCGCCTCGGGATCCTCGCCCGTCTCGACGGCGCGGGCATGCCGGTCACGGAAGGCGGTGAGTGAGCCGAGGAGCCCGGGGGTGGTCCAGTCGAGCAGTGCCCACAGCTCGGAGAGGTTGTTCTCCACGGGGGTGCCGGTGAGAGCGACGCGGGCGCGGGCGGGCAGGGCGCGCAGTTCGCGGGCGGTGACGGCGTAGGGGTTCTTGACGTGCTGGGCCTCGTCGGCGGCCACCAGAGACCAGGTTGTCCCGGCAAGCACTTCGCGGTCGCGGCGCAGCACCCCGTAGGTGACCAGGACGATCTCGTCGCCGGCCAGGTCCTTGAGGTGGCGGTCGCCGCCGTGGAAACGGCGTACGGGCGTGAGCGGTGCGAATCTGGCGGCCTCGCGCTGCCAGTTGCCGAGCAGGGAGGCCGGGCAGACCACAAGGGTGGGGCCCGCGGTGGTGGGGTCGCTCTGGCGGTGCAGGTGCAGCGCGAGCAAGGTGATGGTCTTGCCCAGGCCCATGTCGTCGGCGAGACAGCCGCCGAGGCCGAGTGCGCACATCTCGGCCAGCCAGGCCAGGCCCCGTTTCTGGTACTCGCGCAACGTGGCCTTGAGGGCGGCGGGCTGGGGCACGGGGGTGCGGGACTCGGGGTCGCGGATACGAGCGACCAGGTCGCCGAGCGCACCGACCGCCACACAGGGGACCCGGTCACCGTCCCTCCCCCAGCCTCCGGCCGGGGGGACCCCCATCTCGCTTCGCTCGGCCTCGCCGGTCAGCGCGGCGCTCAACGCCTCCATGGGGGTGAGCGGTTCCATCCGGCGGCGCTTGGCGCGGGCCACCAGCTTCGGGTCGGCGAGCACCCACTGGTCGCGAAGCCGGACGAGGGGACGGCGCGACTCCGCGAGGGCATCCATCTCCGCCTCGGTGAGCGGCTCGCCGCCGAGGGAGACCTGCCAGCGGAAGTCGAGGAGGGCCTCGGTGTCCAGCAGCCCGCCCGCGGCGGAGCCGGGAGCGGTGCGCTGCCCGATCTCCGCGGTCGCGGTGAGCGCCTTGACCAAGTCGCGCGGCCAGTGCACGTCGACACCGGCCGCACGCAGCGCGTCCGTGGCGTCCCCAAGGAGTTCGAAGGCTTCGTCGTCGGTCAACCGGAACTGATCGGGAGCGGCATCGTCGAGCAGCCTCCGCAGCGGGGGCCAGGCGCGGGCGCCGCGGCGTAGGGCGAGCAGGGTCTCGGTTTCGGCGCGCGGGCCGAGCAGCCGCTCCACTTCGGCCGGCTCGCTCCACAGCCGTGCGGCCTCGATGACGAGCGCCGGGTCCGCCGCGGTGTGCAGTTGCAGGACGGCCCGGAACTGCCGTCGGCGTCCTCCGGGTACGTCGACGCGCAGGGAGACACTGACCTCGGCGGTGAGCGCCGCCTGGGTTTCCTCGGCCCATTCACGCAAGGCGGGTACGGCACGGGCCTCGCGCCAGGCGTACGGCAGCGCTCCCATGGCGAGCGGCGCGGCCGGCGTACGGACCAGATCATCGGCGACCGCGTCGCAGAACTGGCGTACCAGCGCAGCCGGTTCGGCGATCCGTACCGGCGCAGGGCCAGGCTCGGGCAGGCAGTGGGCGTGTGGCGGGAAGGCGGCGGCCAGAGCGTCCAGCGCCTGGCGCTGGGCGGCGGTGAAAGGGCCCGCCTGCCAGGTGTCGTAACCGGCGGGGGTGATGGCCGGGTGGAGGCGGCCGTCGGCGAGCAGCCGCAGCGCGAAGCGAGTGGCGGCCTGCCAGGCGGCGCCGGAGGGATGCGTCGGTTCCGCATCGGCCAGGGCGGAGACAGCGACGGCGACAGGCAGCGCATAACCCTCGACCCTGCGCCGCCTGACCGAGCGGCCGTGCGGCAGGACCAGCTCCACCACCTCGGTCTCAAGGCCGGTGGGCGCCACACTGTCTCCGGCCGCTGCCCCGGTCGGCTTCCACAGCAGCAGCCGCCCGAGGCGGGCGGGCTCACCGGGCAGGAACACCGCCGCCCAGCCGGCGCCGAGCAGTTCCCTCACGAAGGCGGATGTTTCCTGCCGGGCCAGCGGCGGTGCGCTCCTCCCGCCCGTACTCGGCTCTCGTACGACGACTCGTGCCACTCTCTTCCGCCCTGTCGCTTGCCGGGCCCTCCCCTGGGCCGCTCACTACCGAACCCCACCAGGCAACGTCACACGCTGGCAACCGCGACCCTTGGCTTGACCGCCGGCGACGGCGCCACGACGGATACGCCGCTGCTGAACGCACCGGTCCGCAACCGTACGGTGCAGCGCTACGGTGAGGCCATGAGCACCTGGGCCCCAGCCGCGCTGGAGGCGTTGATCGAAGAGGCCACCGTCGACGCCTACGGCGAGGATGAGCAGCTCACCGGCTTCTTCACGATGATCGAGGAGAGCCTTGCCATGCCGTTCACCACGACTGTTCTCGGCGTCGAGGTGAGCGTGGTCGGTGTCGATCTGGCCGAGGAGGGACGCGTGGTCGCACGCTGCGCCCGCGGGTCGGTCCGACAGGACATCGGAATTCTGGACCTGCCGCTGCCGGAACCCGCCCCCGAGGGCTGGCAATGGATCGAGGCGTACCGCTACTGGGCCCGCTGAACCGGCGCGTCGTACAACTGGCCGGCTGAGCCCCTGCTCGAACGGACAGTCACCCCGACTGCCGCTGACCGGACCGACTGCGGGAACAGACGGCACGTACCGCGCATACCGCAGTCTGCTCGCGACGATGGCTGACACCACGCGCATCACGGTGACTCTCCCTGCCGAGCAGGTGGCGGAGCTGAAGAAGCTCACGGACAACATCTCCGGCTACGTCGCCGAAGCGGTCGCCAGGCAGATCCGGCACCAGCTCCTGGGGGTCGACCTGCGCAGCCACACAGACGAGCACGGGGCCTTCAGTGAGGAAGAGCTGGCCGAGGCGCGGGCGCGCATCTTCGGTACGACATCGGCCGCCGGCGGCGCGAGCGCCGCGTGAGCGGGCACATTGAGACCGTCGTCCTGGACAGCGAGGGGCTGTCGGCCTGGGTGGCTCAGGGCCGGAAGGTTCTGGCGATGTTCCAGGTGTTCCATGAAATGGGAGGGACCTTGTCGTCAGCGCCAACACCCTCGTGGAGGTGAGCCACGCCAGGGTGAACCCGCCCCGACTGCAATGGGCGCTCTCCCGGGTCAAGGTGGAGCCGATCACGGAGGCAGCGGCCAAGGCGGCGGCCCAACTGCTCGAGGGCGCCGGTCTGCACGGACACAAGTACGCGATCGACGCCACCGTCGCGGAAGCGGCCTTGCGTCAGCCTGGCCCGGTCGCCATCCTCACGTCGGATGTCGATGACATGACCCGGTTGTGCCGCAGCAAGGTCCGGATGATCGGGCTATGACCGCGACATCGTCCCGGGAACGGACGTCGTGATCGACTCGATCATGGGTTTGGGAACCTGGGGGAGCGGCTCGGATGCGCGCCCGGTACATGCACGTGACGGGGACCATGCTCCGCAAGGTCGCGCAGCAAGTCGGCGACGCGCTGTGGGAGCTCCCGAAAACCAACTGAGACGGACAACGTCGAAGGGCCCCGCTGCAAGCAGTGGGGCCCTTCGACATCGTGCCCGGTGAGGCACTGGCGGAGGATACGAGATTCGAACTCGTGAGGGGTTGCCCCCAACACGCTTTCCAAGCGTGCGCCCTAGGCCTCTAGGCGAATCCTCCGCCGGAAACATTACATGACGGTGGAGGGTGCTTGCGAACCCGTTCGAGGACGGATGATCAAGGTGGGCGGGGAGGCGGGGAGGTGGGTCGGCGGGCGCTGGCGATCGGGTAGGCTGGGGGCAGCCCCTCACGCGGCGCTATCTGACTGAACTCCCCCAGGGCCGGAAGGCAGCAAGGGTAGGTTGGCTCTGGCGGGTGCGTGGGGGGTCTTCGCGTCTCTGCGGCAGCCAGCACTCTCGCCAGCCGCCCGGCCGCCCGGCCACCGATCGCTCGATGATCGTTCTCTGTCCTGTGGCGGCCCGTGTTGTCAGTGGGCGCCTATAACCTCGTATGTGTGTCGTCTCTCGCGCTGTACCGCCGCTATCGCCCGGAGTCGTTCGCCGAGGTCATCGGGCAGGAGCATGTCACCGACCCGCTGCAGCAGGCGCTGCGGAACAACCGGGTCAATCACGCGTACCTGTTCAGCGGCCCGCGTGGGTGTGGGAAGACGACCAGCGCGCGCATTCTGGCGCGTTGTCTGAACTGCGAGCAGGGCCCCACACCGACGCCGTGCGGCGCGTGCCAGTCCTGCCAGGACCTCGCGCGGAACGGACCGGGGTCGATCGACGTCATCGAGATCGACGCGGCCTCTCATGGTGGTGTGGACGACGCCCGTGAGCTGCGGGAGAAGGCCTTCTTCGGGCCCGCGAGCAGCCGGTACAAGATCTACATCATCGACGAGGCCCACATGGTCACGTCGGCCGGATTCAACGCGCTGCTGAAGGTCGTCGAGGAGCCACCGGAGCACCTCAAGTTCATCTTCGCGACCACCGAGCCCGAGAAGGTCATCGGGACGATCCGCTCGCGTACGCACCACTATCCGTTCCGGCTCGTGCCGCCCGGCACGCTGCGGGAGTACCTCGGCGAGGTGTGCGGCAAGGAGGAGATCCCCGTCGAGGAGGGCGTCCTGCCGCTGGTCGTGCGCGCCGGCGCCGGTTCCGTGCGTGACTCGATGTCCGTCATGGACCAGCTGCTGGCCGGTGCGGCGGACGAGGGTGTGACGTACGCCATGGCCACCTCGCTGCTCGGCTATACGGACGGGTCGTTGCTCGACTCCGTCGTCGAGGCCTTCGCCGCCGGGGACGGGGCCGCCGCCTTCGAGGTCGTCGACCGGGTACTCGAGGGCGGCAACGATCCGCGGCGGTTCGTCGCCGACCTGCTGGAGCGGCTGCGGGATCTGGTGATCCTGGCCGCCGTGCCCGACGCCGTGGACAAGGGCCTCATCGACGCGCCGGCCGAGGTGCTGGAGCGGATGCAGGCCCAGGCCGGCATCTTCGGCGCCGCCGAGCTGAGCCGCGCCGCCGACCTGGTCAACGAGGGCCTCACCGAGATGCGCGGCGCCAACTCCCCCCGCCTCCAGCTCGAACTGATCTGCGCCCGCGTACTCCTCCCCGCGACCTACGGCGACGAGCGTTCCGTCATGGCCCGCCTGGACCGCCTGGAGCGAGGGGTGAACGTCTCCGGCGCCGGCGCGGGGCCCGCCATGGGGTACGTCCCCGCGCCCGACGCGCACAGGGGAGCGACCGCGCCCATGGCCATGCCCCCGCAGGCCCAGCCAGTTCCGCAGGCTCAGCAGGTTCCGCAGGCCCAGCCAGTTCCGCATGCCCAGCACGTTCCTCCGGGTGGCGGCCCCGCGGCGGCTCGGGCTGCCGTTCGGGGCGCCAGTGCTCCGCAAGGTCCCGGCGCCGGTCCTGAACCGGAGGCGTACGGGGCCGGAGGCGCCGTCGGCGGCCAGGCAGGCCCAGGCGGGGGCCCCGGGACAGCTCCGGCCGCCCCTCATCAGCCCACGCCGGCCGCCCAGGGCGCTCCGGCGGCCCCCCCGTCAGCCGGGACCGCACCTCCCACCGTGCCCGTCCCTCCCGCAAGCGCCCACCCGGGCGCCAACCCTCAGGCAGGTGGCCCCCCGTCCGGCTCTGCTCCCGCACCGGGATCCTGGCCCACCGCTGCCGCAGCGGGCAGCGGGCGTCGGCCCGGCGGATGGCCGACGGCCGCAGCAGCCGGTGGCGGTGCGCCCGGCCCGACCACGCCACCCCAGTCCGCCGGGCCCGCCCCCTCGGGTCCGCCCGCGGCCCATGCCCAGCCCGGCTCCCCTGCGGCCTCCCAGCCCCCGGCCGCCTACACCCCTGCCCCCGGCGGACTCGACCCCCGCACGCTCTGGCCGAACATCCTGGAGACGGTGAAGAACCGTCGCCGTTTCACCTGGATCCTGCTCAGCCAGAACGCGCATGTGGCCGGGTTCGACGGCACCACCCTGCAGATCGGCTTCGTCAACGCGGGCGCGCGGGACAACTTCGCGAGCAGCGGCAGCGAGGACGTCCTGAGGGCCGCGCTGGCCGAACAGTTCAACGTGCACTGGAAGATCGAGGCCGTCATCGACACCTCGGGCGGCTCGGCCCTTTCCCAGGGCGCCCCCGGCGGATACGGCTCTCCGGCTCCAGCCCCCGGTGGTTACGGCGGCGGCTACGGCGGTGGTGGCGCGGGTGGCGGCTACGGCGGCTCCCCGGCCCCGACATCCCGGCCCACCGCACCCCAGCCCTCGACCCCGGCCCCCGGCCCGAGTTCCCCGGGACCGTCCGCACCCCATCGGGCGACCCTGGCCACCCCCCCTGTCGCGGCACCACCCCCGGCTCCCGAGCCCCCGCCCGTCTCCCCCGAGGACGACGTCCCGGAGGACGACGACCCCGACCTCGACGAGTCCGCCCTCTCCGGCCACGAACTCATCGTGCGCGAACTGGGAGCGACGGTGGTGGAGGAGATCGTCAACGAGTAGTGAGCGCCCACCAGGGGCCCTGCCGTAAGTCCCACGGCCGTGCCCCGGTGGCATCCACAAGCCGTACGGCTGGCTTCGGCCGCTAGCCCGACGGCTGGATCCGACCGAGGCTGTGTGCAGTTGTCGGCCGCCGACTCTTCTCATGGTCGGTGTCTGCCGACGCTTCTCACGGTCGGTGTCTGCCGACCCTCCACACAGCCTCCGCCCTGCGGATACTGCACAGCCGCGCCGCCGACACCGCGCGCTCCCTTTGGCCCGTCTCTTCCCTTCAGTCCCGCCCTACTTCGTACTCGGTCCCGCCATACTTCGTACGATCCGACAAGCCCTCGCCATCCCACTCCTCGGAAGCCCCCACAAAGCCAGCCGCCCCCTCCGGCTAGGCTGGCCCCGTGAAGGTCCTCGTCATTGGCACCGGTGCTCGTGAGCACGCGCTGTGCCGTTCGCTGTCCCTCGACCCCGCCGTCACCGCCCTGCACTGCGCGCCAGGCAACGCGGGTATCGCGGAGATCGCCGAGTTGCACTCGGTCGACGCGCTGGACGGCGCCGCCGTGACCGCGCTGGCGACGCGGCTGGAGGCCGACCTCGTGGTCGTCGGGCCGGAGGCCCCGCTCGTCGCGGGTGTCGCCGACGCCGTACGCGAGGCGGGCATCCCGGTGTTCGGCCCCTCCGGGGAGGCCGCGCAACTGGAGGGGTCCAAGGCCTTTGCGAAGGAGGTCATGGCCGGAGCGGGCGTACCCACCGCCCGGTCGTACGTCTGCACCACCGCCGAGGAGATCGACGAGGCCCTGGACGCGTTCGGCGCGCCGTATGTCGTGAAGGACGACGGGCTGGCGGCCGGCAAGGGTGTCGTCGTGACGGCGGACCTCGTTCAGGCACGTGAGCACGCCCTCGCCTGCGGCCGGGTCGTCATCGAGGAGTTCCTGGACGGCCCCGAGGTGTCCCTCTTCGCGATCACCGACGGTGTGACCGTCCTCCCGCTCCAGCCCGCGCAGGACTTCAAGCGCGCGCTGGACGGCGACGAAGGCCCCAACACCGGCGGCATGGGCGCGTACTCACCGCTCCCGTGGGCCGACCCGAAGCTCGTCGACGAGGTCCTGCAGACCGTGCTGCAACCGACGGTCGACGAGATGCGGCGCCGCGGCACCCCGTTCTCAGGTCTGCTCTACGCGGGTCTGGCGATCACCAGCCGAGGTGTACGGGTGATCGAGTTCAACGCGCGGTTCGGCGACCCGGAGACCCAGGTGGTCCTCGCCCGCCTCAAGACCCCGCTGGCCGCCGTCCTGCTCGCCGCCGCCGACGGCACCCTCGCCGACCTCGAACCCCTCCGCTGGAGTGACGACGCGGCCGTCACCGTGGTCGTGGCCTCCCACAACTACCCCGGCACTCCGCGCACCGGTGATCCCATCACCGGCCTCGACGAGGTCGCCACCGTGGACGCCCCGCACGCGTACGTCCTGCACGCCGGCACCAAGCGCTCCGGTGACCACGTCATCAGCGCCGGCGGCCGCGTCCTCTCCGTCACGGCCACCGGCAAGGACCTCACTCAGGCCCGCGACCGCGCGTACACCGCCGTCGCCCGTATCAACCTCGAAGGTTCCCAGCACCGTTCGGACATCGCGGCGAAGGCGGCAGCCGAGGCGTTCCCGACCGGCTGACAGCCACGGAACCGGCCGGGAACTGGCCGCGAACCGGCCACGGAACCGGCCAGGCACACCTTGCACTCACGCGCTACCCACGCACCACCCACCCCACCCGCCACCCACGCACCACCCCATCACCCACCGGATGGACGGTGGCCAGATCCGCTCTGTCCGGCCGACGAGCAAACCAGCCCCGCCCCGGCTGGCGGCTGCCCATCAGGGCGCGATCGGCAGGTCGTCGCCCCGCCCGCGCAACCCTGACCTTCCGCGCCCCGGACGTCCTTCCCCGCGCATCCGCCCGTTTCGCGACATCCGCTTGCGAAGCAGTGCCAACGGGTACGAACCTCAGGCCACGGACACCCCAGGCACCCCTGGACGATCCATCGGGAATCCGGGGCCTGATCCTTGCCCAGCGTCATTCACCTCTCCCCAAAGCCATTCCATCGAGTGAGCGATGGACCATCTGGCTGACGACGGCCGGGGCCCCAACTAGGGTGCGGCCCAAGTGTTCCGGCACTTGGCCCACCGGCATTGCGATGTCAGTGGTGGGTGCCACAGTGGGGGAGTGAGCAACGTCAGGGCATTCGGCGGCGACCACGCGACGCACAGGCGTCGCGGTGCGCCGCACGGCACAGCAGGGGGTGACGTCGGGCCGTGACCGGTATGGCAGGTGGTGAGGAGGTGGGCGCGCAGGCCGCGCGCTCCCGAGCCCTCGCCGTGCTGCGCGTCCGCAGCAGGGCGCTGGCCGTGGCGTTGCTGCCCGCGGCCGTCGCCGTCGTCCTGATGGTCGGCGGATCCACCGGTCACCTGACCGGCCAGGGCTGGTCGACGGCGGGCTGGGTCGTATCGGGCCTAGCCGTCGTCGTGCTGCTCGCGGCCACCGGCATCGCGCTCGTCGTCGCCCGCGCCCGGCCCGCCGTCAGCCCCACGGTCTCGATCACCGAGGAGTCCGCGCCCGACCTCTACCGCCTGGTCCGGGACCTGGCCGACCGCCTCGACGTCCCGCCACCCTCCGCGATAGCGCTCACCCCGGACTGCGACAGTTGGCTGGAGGACCGTACCCACCCGTCCCACAGCCCACCACCCGTCACCCGTGAACCCGCCACCGGCCCACCCGGCGCCGTCCACGGAGCCACCGCCGACAGGGTCGACGAGATGACAGGCGCACGTGGGCTGTCGCCAGGGCTGCCGTCAGGCCTGTCGTCCGGGCCGGCCTCCCACCGACGGCACCGACCGCCCACCGCCCCCGTGCTCGTCATCGGCTCGCCCTTCCTCTGGTGGATGCGCGTGGGAGAGCTACGGGCGGTGCTGGCACCGGTCGTGGCGGGCACAGGCCCCGCGGCACACCCGGACATAGCAGCGGCCCGCCGCTTCGTACGAGGGCTGGACGCCGCCGTGGCCGTCAGCACGGCGCCGACGCGTGGCCCGATCGTCCGGACCGTGCTGGCCGGGGTCGGCTGGGTGACCCGGCTGCTCCTGCGCGGCTGCAGGGGCCACGCGGCCGAGATGGAGCGCGGTGTCGCCGCGGCCGCCGCCGAGCGTGCACAGGCTGTGGATTACGGTCTGCGGATCGTCGCACAGGAACAGGTCGGCCTGGCCTACGCGGGCTGGGACCGGCTCCTCACCCGGGTCGCGCTTCCCGCCTGGCGGATGGGCCGCTGGCCGTCCCGCCTGGACGCGGGTGTCGTCGCCGCGCTCACGGAGTTGTCGCGCCGCGACCGCCTCGCCGAGGGCTTCGCCTCCCGGCTCGGCGAGCGCCCGGCCTGCGACCTGCTCGAAGAGCCCGGCACCGTCGACGAGGCCGCGTCCCTCCTCGCCGCCCGCCTCTTCCACGGTGGTCCCGCCGAGTCAGGCCCCGACTGGTCCCCGGTGGACTGGCACGAGTATCCGGACGAGGTCGTCGACCGGAAGTGGCGTACCGACGCGGCTCGCCTCCACCGAGTCCTGGACAGCCTGGGGGTTCGCCACACACCGGACAGCACCAGCACGGACCCCACCGGCCCGGTCCCCGGAGGCCCGACCCTGTCACGCGTCCTGAACCACCTCACCACCCCGGCCACGGTCCAGACCCACGAAGCCACCGGCGAGCGCGAGCCGTGCGCCGGAGTCGCTCACGAAGCCGAGCCGTGCGCCGGAGTCGCTCACGAAGCCGAGCCGTGCGCCGGAGTCGCTCACGAGCCCCGGCCGCACCTCGGAGCCGCTGACGACCCCCAGCATGCACAACAGCACGAACCCGAGCGCCCATGCGCGTACGAGCGTGAGCGCGAGCACGACCCCGCCCACGAACCGGACCGGGACCACATAACCCGCCGCCCCGCCGTGAAAGCCGACGACGACGAGAACGACGGTGAGAACCACGACGGGAAAGGCGGTGAGAACCGCGACGGGCACGACGGTGAGAACCGCGACGGGAACGGCGACGAGGACGAACCCGGCCTTGCCAACGCCCAGTCCGCCGCCCTCGCCGCCGCACTGACCGCCGAGTTGGCGCGGGAGGAGGCGGCGGCCCCGGCGGCCTCGGTCACCGCACCCGGCGGCACCGAAGCGCAGGGCTGGGACCGGGCCCTGTGGGACGACGGTCTTCTGCCGCTGTTCCCGATGCAGCCGCCCCGTACGGGCCGCGAACTGCTGACGGAGCATGTCGCCGCGATGGTCTGCTGTGCGGCCATGGACACGGCCGGCGCCACCCCGGGCCTGGACTGGTTGGACGGCCCTTCCCTCCTCGTCAAGGGCGAACGGGCGGCCGACCTCACCCCCCGGGTCCTGACCCTCGTGGAGGACGGTGACCCGGCCCCGCTTCGCGAATGGCTCCGCCGCCTCGGCGTCCGCCCGGAGAAGCCGGTCCGCCTGGTCTGAGCGGGTCATGGCCCCCGACCCGGACCCCCTTCCTCCACTCTCGCCAATTAGCGACGAACGGTGACGGAGCGCGTGCGTAATGTGATGTGCTGGGAACCGATCGTGTACGTAGCAAGGGCTTGCGACAACGCACGGGGGACGAGGGAGGGGAAGAACTCATGGGCTCGGAGCACCACATCCGCCGTTGGGAATCGGGCGCACTCGCCCACGCCGTGACGGACCCCTTCGGCCAGGGTCCCGTCCCCTGGCTACGGGGGGCCGTGACCTACTTCGACGACACGGGCCACGTGGTCCCCTGGTACGTGGACCCCGCTCCACCGGAGCCGGACGCCCCGGCCAAGAGCGGCACCCGCGCCCGGGTCCCCGCCCCGCGCACCCCTCCGGGCCCCCGCTCCGCCGATGACGTGCACCGTCAGATCAAGGGCTTCACGGCGACCGGTGCCGCCGCCCCCGGCGACTCCATCGACTTCCACATCACCGTGGACCCGCCCCAGGAATTCGCCGTCGACATCTACCGCATCGGCCACTACAGCGGCGACGGCGCGGCGAAGATCACCACCAGCCCGCGCCTCTCCGGCATCGTCCAGCCGCCGCCACTCACCGCCGACCGCACGGTCTCCTGCCACCACTGGTGGCTCTCCTGGCGGCTGCAGATCCCGAGCTACTGGAACGTCGGCGCGTACGTCGCGGTCCTGACCACCGCCGACGGCTACCGCTCGCACGTGCCGTTCACCATCCGCGACGACCGCCAGGCCGACCTGCTGCTCCTTCTGCCGGACATCACCTGGCAGGCGTACAACCTGTATCCGGAGGACGGCCGCACAGGCGCCAGCCTCTACCACGCCTGGGACGAGGACGGCCGGCTGCTCGGCGAGTCCGAAGCGGCGACAACGGTCTCCTTCGACCGCCCGTACGCAGGCGCCGGCCTCCCCCTCCACGTAGGCCACGCCTACGACTTCATCCGCTGGGCCGAGCGGTACGGCTACGACCTCGCCTACGCCGACGCCCGCGACCTGCACTCCGGCCGTGTCGACCCCACCCGCTACCGGGGGCTGGTCTTCCCGGGCCACGACGAGTACTGGTCGCCCCACATGCGCCGTACCGCCGAACTCGCCCGGGACAGCGGCACCTCGCTGGTCTTCCTCTCCTCCAACACTATGTACTGGCAGGTGGAGCTCAGCCCGTCCGCGTCCGGAGTCCCCGACCGCCTCCTCACCTGCCGAAAACGCCGGGGCCCCGGCAAACCCGCACTGTGGCGCGAAATCGACCGCCCCGAGCAGCAGTTGATGGGCATCCAGTACGAAGGCCGGGTCCCCGACCCCCACCCCCTGGTCGTGCGCAACGCCGACCACTGGCTCTGGGACGCGACCGGCGCCCACGAGAACGACAAACTGGAGGGCATGGTCGCCGGCGAGGCCGACCGTTACTTCCCGCGCACCCCCCTCCCCGAGCACCAGGGCCGCATCCTCCTCGCCCACTCCCCGTACCGGGACAGCCACGACACCCTCCGCCACCAGGAGACCTCCCTCTACCGGGCCCCCTCCGGAGCCTGGGTCTTCGCATCCGGAACGTTCGCGTGGTCCCCGGCCCTGGACCGGCCCGGCCACGTCGACACCCGTGTTCAGCGAGCCACCGCAAACCTCCTCGACCGCATCTGCAAACGTGACTGACTCCTCTGCCGGGCCCGTCCGGCCCGACCCCTGGCCAAGATCGGTTGCCCACATACGGGAGAATCGAGCCACTTGGACATCACCACGGGGAGGAACCGTGTCCGGATTCGTAGAGAAGCCCGAGCCGATTCAGGTTCCGGGCCTGGTGCATCTGCACACCGGCAAGGTGCGCGAGCTGTACCAGAACGAGGCGGGCGACCTCGTGATGGTCGCCAGCGACCGAACGTCCGCTTTCGACTGGGTGTTGCCGACGGAGATCCCCGACAAGGGGCGCGTCCTCACGCAGCTGTCCCTCTGGTGGTTCGACCAGCTCGCCGACCTGGTCCCGAACCATGTGCTGAGCACCGAACTGCCGCAAGGCGCCCCCGCCGACTGGGCGGGCCGCACCCTCGTCTGCAAGTCGCTGCGGATGGTCCCGGTGGAGGCCGTGGCCCGCGGCTACCTCACCGGCTCGGGCCTGCTGGAGTACAACGACTCCCGTACGGTCTGCGGCCTCGCCCTCCCCGAGGGCCTGGTCGACGGCTCGGAGCTGCCCGCGCCGATCTTCACCCCGGCCACGAAGGCCGCCGTCGGCGAGCACGACGAGAACGTGTCGTACGAGGAGGTCGCCCGCCAGGTCGGCGCGGAGACCGCCGCACAGCTGCGCCAGACGACCCTGGCCGTGTACAGCCGGGCCCGGGACATCGCCCGTGACAGGGGGATCATCCTGGCCGACACCAAGTTCGAGTTCGGCTACGAGGACGACACCCTCGTCCTCGCCGACGAGGTCCTCACCCCGGACTCCTCCCGCTTCTGGCCGGCCGACCTGTGGGAGCCGGGCCACGCCCAGCCGTCCTTCGACAAGCAGTTCGTCCGTAACTGGCTGACCTCGGAGGCCTCCGGCTGGGACCGCAAGAGCGAGCAGCCTCCGCCGCCGCTGCCGGAGGAGATCGTCACCGCGACCCGGGCCAAGTACGTGGAGGCGTACGAGCGTCTGACGGGCACGAGCTGGAGCTAGCGGAGAACGAAATAGGCCCCGGTCGCGATGACCGGGGCCTTCTTCGTGAAGGTGGTGCGAGAGCGGACGACCAGGTTCGAACTGGCGACCTCAACCTTGGCAAGGTTGCGCTCTACCAACTGAGCTACGTCCGCGCTGCGCCGTGGCGCGACGCCTACTATACCCAACCTCGCTCCCGGGCGAGCCGCACCGCCGCGTGCCGGTTCTCCACGCCGAGCTTGGAGACGGCGGAGGAGAGGTAGTTCCGTACGGTCCCCTGGGACAGCGCGGCCCGCTCGGCGATCTCCGCGACGGGCGCCCCGTCGGCGGCGAGTTCCAGCACCTCGGCCTCTCGCGCGGTCAGGGGGGAGTCCCCGGAGGAGATCGCGTCGGCCGCCAACTCCGGGTCCACATAACGGTTCCCGGCATTAACGGTCCGGATGATCTCCGCGAGTCGCTGCGCGCTGACCGTCTTGGGGACGAACCCGCGCACACCCGCCTCAAGCGCCCGCTTCAAATGTCCCGGCCGCCCGTGATCGGTCACGATCAACACCCGGCAGTCGGGCAGTTCGGCCCGGAGAGATGTGGCAACCCTCACACCGTCCGCCCCCGGCATCTGCAGATCCAGCACCGCCACGTCCGGCTCGTGTGCCCGTGCCATGGCCAGTGCCTCCGGCCCGCTCGCCGCCTCCGCGATCACCACCAGGTCGTCCTCCAGCGCCAGCAACGCGGCCAGCGCCCCTCGGATCAGATGCTCGTCGTCCGCCAGCAGCAGCCGCACCCGCCGCCCCGCCTCCGGTACGTCGGTCATGAGGCGCTCTTCCGCACGGCAGCCGCTCCGACACCGGCCGCCGCACCCCGCGACACCGATCCCGCCCCCCTCGTCTTCGCCGAGCCAGTCAAGTCCGTCGAGCCAGTCAAGTCCGTCGACTCCGCAGGGCAGGCCGGCCCTGCAGGACCCGCTGACTGCGCAGGGCTCGACGACTTTGCAGGACCCATCGACCCCCCCGACCCCACCGAAGACCCCACCGACGACCCCACGGACCCCATCGACCTCACCGATCCCGGCGAACCCGTGGGCCCCACAGACCCCATCGACCCCACCGATCCCGGCGAACCCGTGGGCCCCACCGGTACCCGGGCCACCACCCGGAACACCTCGCCGTCCACCGGGCCCGCCTCCAGCGTCCCGCCCACAACCGCGAGCCGCTCCCGCAGCCCGGGGAGCCCGGAGCCGGGACCGGAGCTGACGGAAAGCATGGCGTCCCCCTCCTCGCCACCGGCCGTCCGTATGCCGTCGTTCTCCACGGTCAGCACCACCTGCCCCTCTCGCACCCGCAACACCACCGCGCACTGATCGGCGTTCCCGTGCCGCAGTACGTTCGTCGTCGCTTCCCGCACCACCCAGGCGAGCGCCGACTGCACCTCGCCGGGCAGCCCGGCCGTGTCCGCCCCGTCGACCGAGCAGTCGATGCCGGCCGCTGCCAACACGCCCTGCGCACCGGAGAGTTCGACGCCGAGGTCTGCCTCTCGGTACCCCCGGACCACCTCCCGCACCTCGCGCTGTGACTCATGGGCGATCCGCTGGACCTCGATCATCTGCTCGACGGCCTCGGGCCGTTCACGGCGGGCCAGTTGGACGGCCAGTTCGCTCTTCAGGGCGATGACCGCGAGGTTGCGGCCTACCACGTCGTGCAGGTCGCGCCCGAAGCGGAGCCGCTCCTCGGCGACGGCGAGGCGGGCGCGGGTGTCGCGGGCGTCGTCGAGTTCGTAGACGGCCCTGAGGAGCCAGACGGAGAAGACGGAGGTGAAGGCGAGGAACGAGGCGCCGATCAGCACCACGAGCGACGTGGCCAGCGCGTCGGCCGCGTCCGAGCCCAGGGCGAGGGCCAGCACTCCGGAGCCGCCGGCGAAGCCCGCGAGCAGGTACAGCACGCGCCGCCGGTCACGGATGCCGAGCGTGATGAGGCCGAGGCCGAGCATCACCACCCCGCCGAAGGCCGCGCCCAGCGCGGTGGACGTGTCCTCGCTGTCCCATCGGTCGGCGAGGACGAACGCGACGACGCCGATCAGCACACTGACCACACCGAGCGCCCACATGAGCCGCAGGGGCTGCTCGCGGGTGCCTCGCACCCAGTCGAGTGCCCGCGCCGCGATGAACCCGCCGAGCACCGCGTGCCCGCACACCAGCAGGAACAGCCAGCCGGAGTGCGGCAGCGGCACCTTGCTGAGGAGCGGCAGTCCGAACGTGGCGACCTCGATCACCCCGAACGAGTGGAACGACCACCGCGTGTACGTCTCCACCTTGGCCGGTGTGCTCTTCCCCCGCCACCAGGCCCCCGGCCCCCGCATGGCTCAACTCCCCTCATCGGCGCGGTTCCCAGCGGAACCACCGCCGTACAGCAAACACCGCGAGCACGGTCCAGGCCAGCGCGGTGGCGACGGCGCCCAGGGCGTCGTACGCGGACAGGTCGCCGGTCCAGCCGCCACGCACCAGGGTGATGACGGGGCTGAGCGGCAGCAGTTCGCAGAGGGACGCCACACGGTCGGGCAGCACTTCGAGCGGCACGGTGACGCCCGACCCGAGCAACGACACGAACATCACCGGCAGGCTGGTGACCTGGGCGCTCTCGGCGGTGCGGCTGAAGCTCGCGGTGACCGCCGCCAGGGCCACGCACAGGACGACGCCCAGCAGCACACCGAGGACGGCCAGGTGGGGCGCGGGCGGCGCCCCGATGTCGAGCAGGACCGTGCAGCCGACCGCCAGCAGGACGCACTGCGCGAGCCCGATGCCGACGGCGGGCAGAGCTGCGCCGACCAGGATCTCCGGGTCGCGCAGCTCACCGGTCCGCAGCCGCTTGAGGACGAGTTCCTCGCGGCGTACGACATAGACGTTGGTGAGGGCGGTGTAGATCGCGAAGAGCAGCGAGAAGCCGACGGCGGCGGGGAGGATGACCGTCCCGACGCTCAGTCCCACTTCCTCCAGGTCCATCTGGTCCGTCGCCGACCGGACACTGAGCGGCAGCAGCAGCGGGACGAACAACGCCGTGACCAGCGTGGCCCGGCTGCGCCCCAGCAGCGTCAGCTCGGCGCGGGCGAGCGCGGTCATCCGGCCCTTGAGGGTCGTCATCCCGGTCGTGACCACGGGCCGCGCGCCCGCCTCCGTAGCCGTACCCGTGGTGCCTGTGGTCGTACTCATGCCGTCATCCCGCCCTTGCGCGATCCCGTGCCCGAAAAAAGCCCCGTGCCCGTAGGGGCTCCCGTGCCGGTCCCGGGGTCCCGGATCCCGCCCCCGCACCGGTTCCCGTGCCCGTGCCGGACCCGGCCCCCACATGCGCCGCCCCCGTACGCGCCGCCTCCGCCGTCTCCCGTGCGATCCGCAGGAACGCCTCCTCCAGCGAGGCGGGCCGGACCTCCAGCTGCCCCAGCTCGACCCGGGCCCGCTCGGCCCAGACGAGCAGCCCGGTGGCCGCCCGCTGGAGTTCGTTGGTGCGCAGCACGACCGTGCGGCCGTTCTCCTCGTGCCCCGTGATGCCCAGGTCGCCGAGCGGCGGCAGGTCGCCCATGAAATACCCGGCGGGCAGTTCGAAGGAGATCCGGGACGGCTGGGAGGCGGTCACCTCGGCCGGGGTGCCGGTCGCGGCGACGCTGCCCTCGTGGAGGATGGCGAGCCGGTCGGCGAGGCCCTCCGCCTCCTCCAGATAGTGCGTGGTGAGCAGGACGGTCGTACCCCCGTCCCGCAGCTCCCGTACCAGCTCCCAGGTGTCCCGGCGGCCCTCGGCGTCGAGCCCGGTCGTCGGCTCGTCGAGGAACAGGACCTCGGGGCGCCCGAGGAGCGCCAGCGCCAGGTCGAGGCGCCGCTTCTCACCCCCGGACAGCTGCTTGACCCGTACGCCGGCCCGTCGTCCGAGCCTGACGATCTCCAGCGCCTCCTCGACGGGCCGCGCCCCGCTGGTGCAGCCGGCCCACATCCGGACCGTCTCCGCGACGGTCAGCTCGGAGGGGAAGCCGCCCTCCTGCAGCATCACGCCGATCCGAGGCCGGACGGCGGCGCGTTCCCCATGAGGGTCGTGGCCGAGGACCCGTACGCGGCCGCCGGAGGGTGGCGCGAGTCCTTCCAGCAGTTCGACCGTCGAGGTCTTTCCCGCGCCGTTGGTGCCCAGGAGGGCGAAGAGTTCTCCCCGGCCGACGGAGAACGTGATCCCCCGTACGGCCTCGAAACCGCCCCCGTACACGCGCCGCAGGTCGGTGACCTCGATCACGTTCTCGTGATCGTGAGTCTTCACGCCGTCGTGCCCGTTCGTTTTCATGTCTTCAGCATCGCGGCCGTACGGGGCGTGCGGCAGTGCGCGGTGTCATCGGCCGGCATGACAAATGTCAGCAGGGAGTCCGGAGCACGGAGGAAGACCCTGGTGCACACGAAGAAGACCCCGGTCCAGTGGACCGGGGTCTTCTTTCCAGAGCGGACGACGAGGCTCGAACTCGCGACCTCAACCTTGGCAAGGTTGCGCTCTACCAACTGAGCTACGTCCGCATTGCCTCCGATCGGCTCCCACCGATCGGCGCGTGGACCACTTTACCTGATCCACAGCAGTGGTTGGTAAGTGGCCAGAGCGGGTGACAGGAATTGCACACTGCGCCTTCCCCCTGGAAGGGGGATGTTCTACTACTGAACTACACCCGCGTGACTCCGGTGAGCCGGGCCTTTCGGCCTTGCCCCTCGGCGTGCTCCAGACTCTAGCCGATCCGCTGGGGGGCAACGCAAGTCGGTTGTCCCAGGGGTGCAAGTCGGCGGTCCCCAGGGTCCGCTGACGAACCCTGAGGACCCGGGCGGGGCGAGCGCGCCCGCCGAGGTGCGCCTACTGCGCCTACTGCGTCTACTGCGCTTCGGCGAACGCCTCGTAGACCTTCTTGGGGATACGGCCCCGCGAGGGGACCTCCAGCTTGTTGGCCTGGGCCCAGGCGCGGACGGCCGCAGGGTCCGGGGCGACCTGGGTCTGCTGGTACGCCTTGCCCGACCTCGACCGCTTGCGGCCGGCCTCCACGTAGGGCGCGAGCGCCTTACGCAGTTTCTTGGCATTGGCTTCGTTGAGGTCGATCTCGTACGACTTTCCGTCGAGTCCGAAGGCGATCGTCTCCGCCGCTTCCGAGCCGTCGATGTCGTCGGAGAGGGTGACCACGACACGCTGCGCCACGAATATCGGTCCCTTCGTGCGACATCTCTCCGTTGACGTGCCGTGACGTCAGGAGGATGTCGGCTGTCCGGCTGTTATCTGGGCAAAGTATCGGCTATTGCCAATTCATTTGTACAGTGCCCGTCATTGCAATGTGAAGACAGACTTAATCCGCCCGCGTGTCCCTCGCGCAATAGGGTTCGGAGATCTATCGCCGATTTTTTCGCGTGGGTGATCGGTCGATACCGGATCGTGACCGCCGTCACCGGCATTCCCTGTAGTTTCCTACGAATCTACTCGCGTAGAAATTCTGTGCGGGTAGTCTGAAGGAACCTGCTCAGCACCACACACCGGGAGTGCCAGTGGCACGCGTCGTAGTCGACGTCATGCTCAAGCCGGAGATCCTCGACCCCCAGGGCCAGGCGGTGCAGCGCGCGCTGCCGCGCCTCGGTTTCGAGGGCGTCTCCGACGTACGTCAGGGAAAGCGATTCGAACTGGAAGTTGACGGACCGGTGGACGACGCCGCGCTCGCCCGCATCCATGAACTGGCGGAATCCTTCCTCGCCAACACCGTGATCGAGGACTTCACCGTCAAGGTGGAGGAAGTCGCGGAGGCGGCGAAGTGACCGCACGTATTGGCGTCGTCACTTTTCCCGGCAGCCTCGACGACCGGGACACCCAGCGTGCGATCAGGCTCGCCGGCGCCGAACCCGTCGCGCTCTGGCACAAGGACAAGGACCTCCACCAGGTCGACGCCGTGGTGCTGTGCGGTGGTTTCTCCTACGGCGACTATCTGCGCGCCGGCGCCATCGCGCGCTTCTCGCCGGTGATGGAGACGGTCATCGAGCAGGCGAAGGCCGGGCTCCCGGTCCTCGGTATCTGCAACGGGTTCCAGATCCTCACCGAGGCCCACCTCCTCCCGGGCGGGATGCTCGGCAACGACCACCTCCACTTCATCTGCCGCGACCAGAAGCTGCGGGTGGAGAACGCGGAGACCTCCTGGACCGCCGACTACGAGTCCGGCCAGGAGATCCACATCCCGCTGAAGAACATGGACGGCCGTTACGTGGCCGACCGGTACACCCTGGACAAGCTGGAGGCCGAGGGCAGGGTGGCGTTCCGCTACCTGGACTTCAACCCCAACGGCTCGCTCAACGACATCGCCGGCATCACCAACGAGGCGGGCAACGTCGTCGGTCTCATGCCGCACCCGGAGCACGCCGTGGAGCCGCTCATCGGCACCGGCCGCACCGACGGCCTCCCCTTCTTCACCTCGATCCTCAAGAAGCTGGTCAACGCATGAGCCGGACGCCACTGGACACGGTCGAGCACGCGGCCGCGACCCCCGACGTCGAGCTGCCCTGGGCCGAACTGGGCCTGAAGAAGGACGAGTACGAGCGGGTGGTGGAGATCCTCGGCCGCCGCCCGACCGGTGCCGAGCTCGCCATGTACTCGGTCATGTGGTCCGAGCACTGCTCGTACAAGTCCTCCAAGGTCCACCTCCGCCAGTTCGGCGAGAAGGCCCCCCAGTCGGACGCCCTCCTCGTCGGCATCGGAGAGAACGCCGGTGTCGTGGACGTCGGCCAGGGCTACGCGGTCACCTTCAAGGTCGAGTCGCACAACCACCCGTCGTACGTCGAGCCCTACCAGGGCGCGGCCACGGGTGTCGGCGGCATCGTCCGCGACATCATCGCGATGGGCGCGCGGCCGGTCGCCGTCGTGGACCCCCTGCGTTTCGGCGCGGCGGACCACCCCGACACCAAGCGCGTCCTGCCCGGCGTGGTCGCCGGCATCGGCGGCTACGGCAACTGCCTGGGCCTGCCGAACATCGGCGGCGAAGTCGTCTTCGACGCCTGTTACCAGGGAAACCCGCTGGTCAACGCCGGCGCCATCGGCGTCATGCGGCACGAGGACATCCACCTCGCGAAGGCCTCCGGTGCGGGCAACAAGGTCATCCTCTACGGCGCCCGGACCGGCGGCGACGGCATCGGTGGCGCCTCGATCCTCGCCTCCGAGACCTTCGACGACGCCAAGCCGTCGAAGCGCCCCGCCGTCCAGGTCGGCGACCCCTTCCAGGAGAAGCTCCTCATCGAGTGCACCTTGGAGGCGTTCAAGGAGAAGCTGGTCGTCGGCATTCAGGACCTCGGCGCGGCCGGTCTGTCCTGCGCCACCTCCGAGCTGGCCTCGAACGGCTCCGGCGGCATGCGCGTCACCCTCGACGACGTCCCGCTGCGCGACTCCACGCTCTCGCCCGAGGAGATCCTCATGAGCGAGTCGCAGGAACGCATGTGCGCGGTCGTCGAGCCGGAGAAGGTCGACCGGTTCCTGGAGATCTGCGACAAGTGGGACGTCATCGCCACGGTGATCGGTGAGGTCACGGACGGCGACCGCCTGGAGATCTTCTGGCACGGCGGCAAGATCGTCGACGTCGACCCGCGCACGGTCGCGCACGACGGCCCGGTCTACGAGCGCCCGTACGCCCGCCCCGAGTGGCAGGACGCCCTCCAGGCGGACGACGCCAACAAGCTGCCGCGCCCGGCGACGAGCGAGGAGCTTCGCGAGCAGGTCCTGCAGCTGGTCGCGTCCCCCAACCAGGCGTCCAAGCAGTGGATTACCTCGCAGTACGACCACTTCGTGCAGGGCAACACGGTCCTCGCCCAGCCCGAGGACTCCGGCATGATCCGCGTCGACGAATCGACCGGCCTGGGCGTCGCCATCGCCACGGACGGCAACGGCCGCTACGCCAAGCTGGACCCGTACCACGGCGCCCAGCTGGCCCTGGCGGAGGCGTACCGCAATGTCGCCACCACCGGCGCCAAGCCCCTCGCCGTCTCCGACTGCCTGAACTTCGGCTCGCCCGAGGACCCGGCGGTAATGTGGCAGTTCGCGGAGGCCGTACGCGGTCTCGCGGACGCCTGTCAGCAGCTGGGCACCCCGGTGACCGGCGGCAACGTCTCCCTCTACAACCAGACGGGCGAGGTGGCCATCCACCCCACCCCGGTCGTCGCGGTCCTGGGCGTCATCGACGACGTGGCCCGGCGCACGCCGGTCGCCTTCCAGGAGGAGGGCCAGCTGCTCTACCTCCTCGGCGACACCCGTGAGGAGTTCGGCGGCTCGGCCTGGTCCCAGGTCGTCCACGACCACCTCGGCGGTCTGCCCCCGCAGGTCGACCTGGAGCGCGAGCGCCTGCTGGCCGAGATCCTGATCTCCGCCTCCCGCGACGGCATGATCGACTCCGCGCACGACCTGTCCGACGGCGGTCTGATCCAGGCCGTGGTCGAGTCGGCCCTGCTCGGCGGCAAGGGCGCCCGCCTGATCGTCCCCGACGGTCTGGACGCGTTCACCTTCCTCCTCTCGGAGTCGGCCGGCCGCGCGGTCGTCGCCGTCCCCCGCTCCGAGGAGGTCCGCTTCAACGACATGTGCGGCGCCCGCGGCCTGCCCGTGACCCGCATCGGCGTCGTCGACGGCGACTCGGTGGAGGTCCAGGACGAGTTCGCGCTGACGCTGACCGAACTGCGCGAGGCCCACGAGGGCACGATCCCGGCGCTGCTGGCGTAGAACCCGGTCGTACGACAGGGGTCTACGCCGGCACCCGGTCGTACGACGGCGGAGGCCGCCGCTCCAGGCATCTCTCGGATGCCTGGAGCGGCGGCCTCACGTCATGTGCGGTGCGGCGCCGACCGACGACCTTGAGCAAGTCACGCGTGACGGTCCTGTGGGGACGTGGAATCCCATGCGCCAACCCTGTGGTCGCACTGCTAACTTCGGCTGGCCGAAGGGCGAACTGGGGAGAGGAAGCGGTGGAGATCCCGGACCGGATACGCAAGTCCGTCAACGTGCTGCTGTGTCTGGCCGCGGTCGTGGGCATCGGCTGGAGCGGCAAGGAGATCTGGCAGGTCTGGAACAACCGACGCCAGATCGAAGCGGGCTGCGCGGGTCTCGTCCCGGCCGGGCGGGTGCTGGCGCTCTCCCCGGCGGGCGGCGGCATCAGACACCGCGTGGGCGACGAGGGCACGATCGAACTGGACGCCGGGCTGCCCCAGGACTGCGAGCTGTTCAGTACCGAGGCGGGCGAGAAGCTCGGCACACGCACCGGTGAGCGGTGGTTCTTCACCGCCGCGGTGGGCGTCCACCCGGACGAGTCCCCGACGGTTCCGGAAGGCCCCTGGGGCTTTCTCCTCGACCCCCTGGGCAAGCCCGACCACCCGGCCGAGCCGCTCGGCGGCGGCATCACGGGCACGGTCACGGACTCGGGCGTCATCGTCGAACTGCCCTGCGCCGGGGGGAAGGCGGGGGACCGCCCGGTCAAGTCGCTGTGGGCGAGAGCCTCCCTGATGGACCTCAGGTCGGCGTTCCGCGACAACGGTCAGCTCACCGACCACGACCGGAACGTCCTCGCCGAGACCGCCGTGCTCACCGCCAACAACCTCGCCGATCGGCTGGGCTGCGCCGACCGGCTGCCCGACCCACCGGAGGACGTGCCCGCCCTCACGCGAGGCCCGCTCCCGGTCTCCCGGGCGAACGGCACCTGCGCCTGGTACCGCGAGGCCGGCTTCGCCCGTCAGGACGGACTCGCCGACCAGGTGTTCGAAAGTCGCCGGAAGGGCGAGACCTGGGACGAGAGCTGCGCCCTGGTCCTCAGCCGGGGGGAGGCGAACGGCCTCTACCGAGCCCACAGGGACGAGAAGAAGTACGGCTACATCGTCGAGCCGCAGAACCCGGGCCAGTGGTTCGTCTCCTTCCACACCTACTCCGGCGAACTCGCGAAGAACGTCCAGCTCAAGGACATCCACTCCGACGAGACCCCGACTGTCGCGGCACCGGGCGAGGCGGGCCGCGACGGGCAGGGCCTTGCGGTCTGGTGGGCCTCCTCCGTCTGCGGCGGGAAGCCGCGGATCCACACGATGACCATCGCCGTCGGCTACGACAAACTGACGGCCCTCGCGTACGAGAAGGTCTTCCGCGCGTACGTCACCGACGCCGCCGAACGCCACGACTGCACGGACATCACCTTCCCCGCGCACGAGACGTTCACGGCCGCCTACGCCGAGAAGGCCGCGTCATGAGCCTCCTCGGGTTCAGCGGACGTAGGTTTTGAGGATCTCCGTGTCGAGTTCGATACCGACCGGATCAGGGAGGGCGACCCTCTCGCCGAACTTCGCGGTGCGCACGTCGCGGTAGCCGCCGACCAGGGGGTCGGGGCTGCTGTGGACGGTGACGGTCCACGAGTCCCGGTCGATCAGCAGATACAGCGGGATGCCTGACTGCCCGTAAGCGGCAGGCTTCTCGTGCCGGTCCCGTCGGTCGGTGTCCGAGTCGTACGAGGTGACCTCGACGACCATGAGGGCCCCGTGCGGATCGGCTCACTCGCCGTGCCCCGCGAAGTGGGCCTCGGGGGTGATAACCGCGTCCGGCTTCGCTCTGCCTGCCGGTAGGACTCGACCCTGAGCCCTCGGCCCTGATACAGGTCCAGGTCGGGCCTGGCGTGCATACAGCGTCGTGCAAGCCACGTCACGATCGTGTCGTGGTCTCCGTCCGCCACTTTCTTGACCCCGATCTGTCCGTTGATGAACTCCAACGTGACGGTCTCGGGAGCGGAGGAAGCGATCGTTTCGAACTCCTCCACCGACATCTGAGACGTGCGCTCGGCCATAACCGTCATGTTGCCCCCCTTTCCAGGCGAAGGCCAGTGTCGCCAGTGGGCGTCGGAGCGGGGCGTTCGCCTTCGATCACACCTTCGGGTGACGGCCCTCCCCGGTCCACGCAGTCCCGGCACGCGTACTCCGTACGCCCGGACCCGAGGCGCCGTGGATGACGGCCACGGCGACCGGCTTCACGGCCGGTCACTGGCAGCGTGAACAGGGCCGCGTCCGGCGCAGGCAGTCGGCGCACATCCGCCCCGTAGGCTCCAGGGTGCCGTAGCGCAGGAAGGAGCGCGGCTGATACCGCAGAGCGTGCAGAGGAGATCAGGGCGCGCTCCTCAGGAGCAGCAGGCATGATCGCCGCCCTCCAGACCTCTCTCCGCGGCCCCTTCCACGTACGCTCAGCACCGTGCCCCCCGCCAGGAAACGCCCCCGCGCCTACGACCCCGCCAAGACCCGCAAGGCCGTGCTGGCCCAGTTCGGGAACGTACGGGAGGCGGTGGGCACACTCACCGGCGAGCGACTCGCGCTGCCGACCCGGCTGGGGGAGTGGACCGTACGGGACCTGGCCGCGCACATCACCATGGCCGTCGAGAGCGTCAGCCGCGCCCTCGACCGGGACGCACCGGCGAAGGCCGACCTCGGCCCGCTCGACTACGCCTCCCCGACCGCCACCCACGCCGATGCCATCGCCGAGGGCAGCCACGACCTCGCCGAGGCCTCCCCCGATCTCGTCGCCCTCTACGCGGAGGTGGAGCAGCGGCTCACCGAAGGGCTCGCCGCCGCCCCGCCGGGCCGGGTCCTCGACACCCGCGCCGGCGGCATGGCGCTCGACGACTACCTGCTCACCCGCACGATCGAGCTCGTCGTGCACACCGACGACCTGAACGCCGCCGTCCCCGCCCTCGACATCCCGTTCGACCGGCAGGCCCTCGCGACCTGCGTCCGGCTGCTCGCCGACACCCTCGCCGTCCGCGCGCCCGGCGGTTCGACGGAGGTGCGGATACCGCCGTACGCAGTCGTGCAGTGCGTGGAGGGGCCGAGGCACACCCGGGGCACCCCGCCGAACGTCGTCGAGACCGACCCGCTGACCTGGATCCGCCTCGCGACCGGTCGGCTGGAGTGGGCCGTGGCCCTGGACAAGGCCGAGGTCAGTGCGAGCGGCGAGCGGGCCGATCTCGGCGGGCTGCTGCCCCTGATGTGCTGAGCCGCCCCCGCGAAACGGAGTGGAACCGCCCACGCACCCCACCCGTCCCACCGGCATGGACAAGCAGCGACTGACCCGCACCGCCCTGCCCCTCACGGCTCTGGCCCTGCTGCCGCTGATCGCGGCCTGCGGCACCGAGCCGGCCGGCGACTCCGGCAGCAGTTCCGTCGGCTCGGGCGCGACGAAGACCGCCGTCACCGGCGTCCGCTGGGCCGTCGACAGCCTCACCGTCGACGGCAGGACCGAGAAGGCGCCCGACGGCGCGTATCTGAAGATCGCCGACAACGGCGAGGTCGACGGCAACTACGGCTGCAACACCTTCGGCTCGACCGCCGCCTTCAAGGACGACGGCCTCGACTTCGAGGCCGCACGGTCCACCGAGATGGCCTGCGGTGACGCCTCCATGAAGTTCGAGGAGACCTTCGCCCGCACGCTCGACAGCGAGAAGTTCACGGCCGAGACCACCGACGGCAGGCTCACCCTCACCACGGGCGACGGTGACACCGTCGAGCTCAGCGAGGAGCAGCCCGCCGAGCTGTACGGCACCAGGTGGCGGATCGATTCGCTCATGGACCACGACGTCGCCACCTCGCTCCCCGAGGCCGCTCAGGGCAAGGCCTGGTTCACCCTCGACAAGAAGGCGGGCACACTGAGCGGCAACCTCGGCTGCAACGAGGTCTCGGCGAAGGCGACGGTGAGCGAGGACCGGATCACCCTGGGCAATGCGCGGACCACCCGCAAGATGTGCTCCGACTCACTCATGGCCGCCGAGCGGACCCTCCTGGGGCTCTTCAAGGGCACGGTGGAATATCGGATCGATCACCGCAGTATCACGCTGACCAGCGAAAACGACGCGGGTGTCGGCGCCGTCGCCGACAAGTGACCTGCGGCGGCCCGCAGTCGGGGACCGGGGCGGGCGAGGTCACCGGATTCGGACCGGTGCGCGATCTCGCCTACACTCGGTGGTGTGCCACGTGGTGACGGACGACTCAACCACGACCTTCTCCCCGGCGAGAAAGGCCCCCAGGACGCGTGTGGCGTCTTCGGTGTCTGGGCCCCGGGCGAAGAGGTCGCCAAGCTCACGTACTTCGGGCTCTACGCCCTCCAGCATCGGGGCCAGGAATCCGCGGGTATCGCGGTCAGCAACGGCTCCCAGATCCTCGTCTTCAAGGACATGGGCCTCGTGTCCCAGGTCTTCGACGAGACCTCGCTCGGTTCCCTCCAGGGTCACATCGCGGTCGGTCACGCCCGCTACTCGACCACCGGCGCTTCCGTGTGGGAGAACGCCCAGCCCACCTTCCGTGCCACCGCGCACGGCTCCATCGCGCTCGGCCACAACGGCAACCTGGTCAACACGGCCCAGCTCGCCGAGATGGTGGCCGACCTGCCCAAGCAGGAGGGCCGTACGCCGCGCGTCGCGGCCACCAACGACACCGACCTGCTCACCGCGCTCCTCGCGGCCCAGGTCGATGCCGACGGCAAGCCGCTGACCATCGAGGAGGCCGCCCACACGGTCCTCCCCCAGGTGCGCGGTGCCTTCTCCCTCGTCTTCATGGACGAGCACACCCTCTACGCCGGGCGTGACCCGCAGGGCATCCGCCCGCTGGTCCTCGGCCGCCTGGAGCGCGGCTGGGTCGTCGCCTCAGAGTCCGCCGCCCTCGACATCTGCGGCGCGTCCTACGTCCGCGAGATCGAGCCGGGCGAGTTCATCGCCATCGACGAGAACGGTCTGCGCAGCTCCCGATTCGCGGACGCGAAGCCCAAGGGCTGTGTCTTCGAGTATGTGTACCTGGCCCGTCCGGACACCGACATCGCCGGCCGGAACGTGTACCTCTCCCGGGTGGAGATGGGTCGCAAGCTCGCCAAGGAAGCTCCTGTAGAGGCCGATCTGGTCATAGCGACCCCGGAGTCCGGCACCCCGGCCGCCATCGGCTACGCGGAAGCCTCGGGCATCCCGTTCGGTGCGGGTCTGGTGAAGAACGCGTACGTCGGACGTACGTTCATCCAGCCCTCCCAGACGATCCGGCAGCTCGGCATCCGGCTGAAGCTGAACCCGCTGAAGGAAGTCATCAAGGGCAAGCGCCTGGTCGTGGTCGACGACTCGATCGTCCGCGGCAACACCCAGCGCGCCCTGGTCCGCATGCTCCGCGAGGCGGGCGCCGCCGAGGTCCACATCCGGATCTCGTCGCCCCCCGTGAAGTGGCCCTGCTTCTTCGGCATCGACTTCGCCACCCGGGCCGAGCTCATCGCCAACGGCATGACGATCGATGAGATCGGCACCTCGCTGGGCGCCGACTCCCTGGCGTACATCTCCATCGACGGCATGATCGAGGCGACCACCATCGCCAAGCCGAACCTCTGCCGTGCCTGCTTCGACGGCGAGTACCCGATGGAGCTGCCGGACCCCGAGCTGCTCGGCAAGCAGCTTCTGGAGACCGAGCTGGCAGCCGGGCCCGCCGCCACGGCCGCGGCCGACGCGATCCGTCGCCCGTAGTCCGCCCGCATCACCTGCTCATCTGCAGTACGACACGAAGGTTCTCACTAGCCATGTCTGAGACAACCGGTGCCAGCTACGCAGCCGCGGGCGTCGACATCGAGGCGGGCGACCGCGCCGTAGAACTCATGAAGGAGTGGGTGAAGAAGACCCGGCGCCCCGAGGTCCTCGGCGGCCTCGGTGGCTTCGCCGGCCTCTTCGACGCTTCCGCCCTCAAGCGCTACGAGCGCCCGCTGCTCGCCTCCGCCACGGACGGCGTCGGCACGAAGGTCGACATCGCCCGTCAGCTGGGCGTGTACGACACCATCGGCCACGACCTGGTCGCGATGGTGATGGACGACATCGTGGTCTGCGGCGCCGAACCGCTGTTCATGACCGACTACATCTGTGTCGGCAAGGTTCACCCCGAGCGTGTCGCCGCCATCGTCAAGGGCATCGCCGAGGGCTGTGTGCTGGCCGGCTGCGCCCTGGTCGGCGGTGAGACGGCAGAGCACCCCGGCCTCCTGGGCCCGGACGACTTCGACGTCGCCGGCGCCGGCACGGGCGTGGTCGAGGCGGAGAACCTGCTCGGCCCGGATCGCATCCGCACGGGTGACGCGGTGATCGCGATGGCGGCCTCCGGCCTTCACTCGAACGGGTACTCGCTCGTCCGCCATGTGCTGCTGAACCAGGCCGGTCTCTCCCTGGACGCCGAGATCCCCGAGCTCGGCCGCACGCTGGGAGCGGAGCTCCTGGAGCCCACCAAGATCTACTCCCTGGACTGTCTGGCGCTCACGCGTACGACGGAAGTACACGCCTTCAGCCATGTGACCGGTGGCGGCCTGGCCGCCAACCTGGCCCGTGTGATCCCCGACACCCTCCACGCCACGGTCGACCGCTCCACCTGGACCCCGGCCCCGATCTTCGACCTCGTCGGCAGGACGGGGCAGGTCGAACGCCTGGAGCTGGAGAAGACCCTGAACATGGGCGTGGGCATGATCGCCATCGTCCCGCAGGAGTCGGCGGACGTGGCACTCACCACACTGGCCGACCGAGGCGTCGATGCCTGGGTGGCGGGCCAGATCACCGACCGCGCCGACCACACGACGGGCGCGGAACTCGTGAGCGACTACGCACGAGGCTGAACAGCAGTGCGCCCTCATGGGTGGCCGAAGGCACACCCATGAAGGGCGCGGGGAACTGCGTGAGCAACCACGCATGAACCGAAGTCGCCCAGACACGGTGATTCCCGAGCTGTGTGGTGCTCCGCCACAAGCGGAGTGGAACCGCACAAAACCCGGTCCGGCGCTCATCGCACCGGACCGGGCAGGCCACGGTTATACCGCCGCAGGCATCACGCGCCGCGACGATGCGACGCGGGACCGGACTGATCGTCCTCATCGTCCTCATCGTCGACGTTGTAAAGATCCGCGTACTGGGCGTACGGGTCGTCGTCGTCTTCGTCGTCCTCGAACGGCTCGCCGTTCGGAGGTTGGCTCGAAGTCGATGCGCCCAGCTCGCTGGCCAGACGCGACAGGTCAGTCCCGCCGCTGTTGTACTTCAGCTGGCGGGCGACCTTCGTCTGCTTGGCCTTGGCCCGGCCGCGCCCCATGGCTCGACCCCCTCGGTGACGGGGCTCGACGGCCCCAGAGTCTTGACACGCGTTCATGATCTGGAACGGGCTCTCCGTGGAGAGACCGGTCCGTAGGGCTTCCACGGTACCTGAGCCCGCGCCCATACGATACGTCGCCCGCAGGACGTGCCTGTGCCCAGAACCCGCGAGGTGCCCTTTCCTCGCTGGTCAACGGCGATTTTAACCGTTTCCGGGCGGGCGACCCGCCGACGGAAGTGAGAGTTGTCTCTAAAGCCGCCGCCGGGTACCGGCGACGTCGTACGGCAGCCGTGCGACCGCCGTACGACGTCCCTGCCGACCCTTCAGCGACCGCGCCCCGCGGCCGCCTCATGCATCCGTTGCTCGGCGATCCGGTCGGCCGCGGCGGCCGGCGGAACACCATCCGTCTTCGCACGTGCGAAGATCGCCAGCGTGGTGTCGTAGATCTTCGCCGCCTTCGCCCTGCACCGCTCGAAGTCGAACCCGTGGAGCTCGTCGGCGACCTGGATGACCCCGCCGGCGTTCACCACGTAGTCCGGCGCGTAGAGGATGCCGCGGTCGGCGAGGTCCTTCTCGACACCGGGGTGCGCGAGCTGGTTGTTGGCCGCGCCGCACACGACCTTGGCGGTCAGCACGGGAACGGAGTGGTCGTCGAGGGCTCCGCCGAGCGCGCAGGGGGCGTAGATGTCGAGTCCGTCGAGGCGGATCAGGGTCTCCGTGTCGGCCGCGGCGGTGACCGCTCCAGGGTGCCGGTCGAGGATCCGCCGTACGGCGTCCTCCCGCACGTCCGTGATCACGATGTCGGCGCCCTCGGCCCGCAGATGCTCCACGAGGTGGTGGCCGACCTTCCCGACGCCCGCGACGCCGACCCTGCGGTCGCGCAGCGACGGGTCGCCCCACAGGTGGTGGGCGGAGGCCCGCATGCCCTGGTAGACGCCGAAGGCGGTGAGCACGGAGGAGTCGCCGGCGCCGCCGTTCTCGGGGGACCGGCCGGTGGTCCAGCGGCACTCACGGGCCACGACGTCCATGTCGGCGACATACGTGCCGACGTCGCAGGCGGTCACGTACCGGCCGCCCAGCGACGCCACGAACCGGCCGTAGGCGAGCAGCAGCTCCTCGCTCTTGATCCGGTCGGGATCGCCGATGATGACGGCCTTGCCGCCGCCGTGGTCGAGACCGGCCATGGCGTTCTTGTAGGACATCCCACGCGCGAGGTTCAGGGCGTCGGCGACGGCCTCCGCCTCGGTCGCGTACGGGTAGAAGCGCGTGCCGCCGAGAGCGGGGCCCAGCGCGGTGGAGTGGATGGCGATGACGGCCTTGAGGCCGCTGGCCCGGTCCTGGCAGAGCACGACTTGCTCGTGACCGCCCTGGTCCGAGTGGAACAGGGTGTGCAGGACGCCGTCAGATACTTCGGTCACTGTGGTGACTCCTGGGTAAGAAGCGGCGGGTGGTGACAGGCTCCCGTACGGGTGGCGGGGGCTGTGAGCATGAGATTAGAGCCTGCGACCGCCGTAGAGCGGCGCAGCCTCAGGATCACCCCCCGCCCGGAGTACGGGCGTGGTGGAATCCGCACAGTTTTACGACCCGCCCGTGTGCGGGTTCCGCAGGTTTCCCCGGTGGATGCCGGGGGAGGGAGCAGGGGTGCCCAAGGTGTCCTCGGTGATCGTCCCGTACGCGTCCTACCTCCGCGTGTACGAGCCGCTGGCGGCCTTTCCGGAGTCCGAGCGCGACCACTGGGCCCGCTACGCCCGGCGCACGGACCGGCCCTCCTACCAGGACGAGCTGCGCCGTTCGCTGGCCGATCTGCTGCCCGTCCCGCCGATCCCGGTGCCGGTGCACGAGAGCGGCGACGCCTTTGTGCTGGATGTCGACGGGGTTGTCTGCGTCTGCCCCTGGCGGACCCGGCTGCGCGGCTGGCAGGCGCTCGGCGACCTGGCCGAGGAGCTGCCGGCCCCGCTGCTGGACGCGGTGCTGCCGCCGCTGGTCCGCCAGCAGGCCAGCCAGGACTACGAGCGCTGGATGGCCGGCAACCCGGATGCCCGGCCGTGGATCCGCACCTCCACCTGGCACGTGCCGCTGAACTGGTTCGTCCTCGTCTCGGACGAGGAGCGGACGTACGAGAAGGGCTCGGACGAGACCTCGCCCGTGCTGCGCTACCGCACGCCCATGGTCCAGGCCCGGCGGCGTGTGGCCCGGGGGCTGCGGGCGCTGCGGGACGCGCTCGACGAGGGGCCGCTCATCGACGGTCTGATCGACGTGGGCCGCTGGCTGGAGGAGTTCCACCCGCGCTCGTACGTCGAGCTGGACTACGGCGGCCTGGTGCATGTGCTGCCGGCCGGGGAACTGGACGGCGACCATTCGGCCGCCGATGTGGCCGAGGGCATCGAGGCCCTTCGCAGTGGCGACGGTCTCGCCGCGGGGGAGGCGTACGGTCGGCTGGTCGAGCGCTGGCGGGCGGTACGGGACCGACGCTCGGCGAACTGAGCGGCACCCGCGCGACGGACTGAGCGGATCGAAGCTTCCAGCCGTACTTGTGACTTGTGGGGCCGGTGGGGAAAAGGCTTTCCACCGGGCCTGAAGCATGGTGAACTGTCCACCCTTGGCCCAGGCTTGACACACCGAAGTTCCACACGGGTGTCATCATGGGACGTAGGTCCCGATCCGGGCTTTTTCCATCAAGAAGCCGCCAAGCGTGACGGATTGCACTTACGTGGGCCTTGCCTCTTACGTACCTCCTCGTGTCAAAATAGGACAAGGAGCCCGGGGGAGGCTTCTTCTGCCCACCTATGGGTGGAATCTCAGCATTGCACGCTATTGGGGGGTCTCGTGACTCCTGCACGCCACTGTGACTGATCGTCACAGTGGCGTGACTGTCCGCTATGGCATGGTCCATCGGCATCCGTCGCTGATGAACACCTGGGAGGGCAATTCCATCGGTTTGGCCGACGCGGCTGGACAGATGGTGTAGTTGTAGTGCCGAGGACAAGCCGTTCGTCCTATAACCGACTCGACTCGCGTCCGCCATTTCGGGCAACGCGGGTCAAGGTGCAGAATTTAGAGGAAAGAACCGAGAAGGTTCGGTTCTCCCGAGGAGGCCGCTCATGACCGCTCGCACCCCTGATGCCGAGCCGCTGCTGACCCCGGCTGAGGTCGCCACCATGTTCCGCGTCGACCCCAAGACGGTCACGCGGTGGGCGAAGGCCGGCAAGCTCACGTCCATCCGCACGCTCGGCGGACATCGCCGTTACCGCGAGGCTGAGGTCCGCGCACTGCTCGCGGGTATTCCGCAGCAGCGCAGCGAGGCCTGAACCATCGCATGACAGGGCATTTCGGCTGGTCCCCCAATCGGCCGGGAGCCTGAAAGCACCGCTCAAACGCTCCAAGCGACGCGGGTTCTGCCCCAACAGCTCCCACGCCCGAGCCATACAGAGCTTTCCAGGCGGCCACACGCCCTCTGGACATCGTCAGGCAAGCATCACGGGTGCGTCGTAGATCGCGCTGGACTCCGCCGGGTCCAGCGCGATTTTTTTGTGCCCGGGGGGTCGACGGGATCTGTGGGGGTGTGAAGTGGGGGTGCGCGGCGCGCGGTGAGGGTGTGGGGCGCGCGGGCCTGGAGGTTTCGGGTCCGGGAGCGGCGGGTTGTGCGCGGGCTTGTCGGACTCTGAGGAGGGGTGTCGGATCTCCTGTGCAGGCCCTAGGAGACTGGTGCAATTGCACATATTAAATTGACCAGTTGTAGGCGGTCTGTAAGTGCGGGGGGTCTGGAAACTTCTGAGGTGACACCCGTCACACATCAGGCCCCTTGCTTCCCTGTCGGCATCTGCGATAGAGGGGGCGGGAGTTGGGCGAGCCCCGTCCTCGCCGAGTGTCTTCCCTGAGGGGCGCGTCTCACGCCTTGGAAGGGGTGCCGTCCTCCGCTGAGCCCTCGGCGCCGTCCTCGCCGCCCGGTGTGGGCTCCGTCGCCAGCCGGAGCAGGCGGTGGCAGATGGGGCAATGGCGGGTGAGGTGGCGGTACGAGGAGGCGGCCGACAGATGGGCGCGGAGTAAGGCGCGGGTCTCATGCCGAGCGGACGCCGCCATACGCCACCTCCAGGGGTCTCGGGGCCCTGCATCTGGGGTACCGGCGGAATGTGACGCCGTCAACCCCCACGGCGTCCCGCACGGTCGAGCGACAGCTCACCCCGGGCGCCCCCGACCGAGCGACGCCTCGCCCTCGCCCTCGCCACCGTTCACGGTCGGGCGACGTCTAGCCCCTGTCGCCGTTCACGGTCGGCGGCGCCTCCCCCTCGCCGCCGACCACGCCGGGCAGTGTCTCGCCCCCGCCGCCCTTACCCGTCCCATCCCCAGGGGCTGCCGCCCCTTCGACCCCGCCGTCGGGCCCGGGGTGCCGCCCCGGCCCGACGGCGAAAACCCGGGCTGCGCTCCGGGGCCCCGCCGAGGCTCCACGTGGGGCTGCGCTCCGGGGACTCGGCGGCAGCCTCTGTCGTCGGGCTGCGCCCTCGGGACTTCGCGGCAGGCTCAGGGTGTAGCTGCGCTCCGGGAGTCCAACTGTGAGCTGTGTCGTGGAGTTGTGTCCGGGGGAGCTCAATCGCAGGCTCTGTCTTCGGGCTGCGCTCCGGGAAGTCGACCGCAGGCTCTGTCGTGTAGCCGCGCCCCCGGGTGTCCGATCGCAGGCTCCTCCGCGGGGCTTGTCGTGTGCCCGGCCCCGCGCCTGCCAGGTGCGTTGCGTTCCGGACCCTGCGGGGGTGCTGCGCTCCTGGTCCCGGGAGACGCGCCGACCCCTGGCTGCGCCCAATTTCCCGCGGGGCGCCATGGCTTGCTGGGCCGTGCTGTGCGGCGAACGGGGTCGCGTGCCGGAGTGATCGTGGTGGTGGGCGGGGCCGTTGCCCGGAATCCTCTCGGCCGGGACGTCACGCGAGCGTCCTTCCCGGCCCGGTGGCAACGCGAAAGGCCCGCATCCTCGAAGGATGCGGGCCTTTCGTATCGTGCGGTCCTGACGGGATTTGAACCCGCGGCCTCCACCTTGACAGGGTGGCGAGCACTCCAAACTGCTCCACAGGACCAGGTTTCGCAGTCCGCGCCTTGTTGCCGGGCTGGCCTGCGAGAAGAGACTCTACAGGAGCGGAAGCCCGTCGGTCGAACTCACCCGGTGTGCACGGCCCGTTACGGAACTGCCGCGTCGATCGCCTTCACGATCCGCTTGTCGGAGACGGGGTAGGCGGTGCCCAGGGCGTGGGCGAAGTAGCTGACCCGCAGTTCCTCGATCATCCAGCGGATCTCCAGGACGGGGGAGGGCACGGGCCGGCCCTGCGGGAGCTGCTCCAGGAGCCAGGCGTACTCGTCGCGCATCTCGTGGACCTTCTCCATGCGGGAGGTGTCCCGCTGGACTCCGGTCGGCATCTGCTGCAGACGGCGGTCGGCCGCCACCAGATAGCGCATCAGGTCCGGCAGGCGGCGCAGCCCCGCCTCCGTCACGAACCCGGGTTTCACGAGGGCGTCCAGTTGCCCGCGTACGTCCGCGAGGTTGGGCAGGAGGGCCGGGCTGCGGGTGGACTTCAGACGGCGCTCACAGGCCTGCCAGGCGGCGAGGACCTGCTGCACCTGCCCGACGGTCCGCACGGTCGTGTCCACGATCTCGGCGCGGACCTTGTCGTACAGCTTGCGGTACGACGACTCGTCCCACGCCGGTCCGCCGAAGTCGGCGATCAGCTTGTCGGCCGCCGCCATCGCGCAGTCGTCGAACAGGGCCTGGATCGAACCGTGTGGATTCGCCGAGAGCGCCAGCTTCTGCGCGTTCGTCAGCTTTTCGCTCGCGAACTTCGCAGGGTTGACCGGAATGTTTCGAAGGATGAGCCTTCGTGTGCCCTTCCACATCGCCTCCGTCTGTTCCGCCTCCGTGTCGAAGAGGCGTACCGAGGCGGTGTTCGCCGTGGGTCCGTCGTCGACGAGCGCCGGGTAAGCCTTCACCGGCTGCCCGGCACGGCGGGTCTCGAAGACGCGGGTGAGGGAGCCGATCGTCCAGTCCGTCAGACCCTTGCGCTCCAGCGACTCGCCGCCCTGGCGCTCGGCGGTGGCGGCGGCGGCCTGGGAGAGGGCCTTGCGCGCCCTCGGCTTCAACTGGAGGCGCAGCGACTCCAGGTCCTTGGCCTCGGACAGTTTCCGGCGCCGCTCGTCGACGATCCGGAAGGTGATCTTCAGGTGGTCGGGGACCCGGGACCAGTCGAAGTCCTCGGGCGTCACGGGCACGCCCACCATGCGCTTCAGCTCACGCGCCAACGTCACGGGCAGCGGCTCCTGCAAGGGCACCGCGCGGTCCAGGAAGCGCTTCGCGAAGTCGGGGGCCGGTACGTAGTTCCTGCGGATCGGCTTCGGCAACGACCTGATCAGCTCCGTCACCACCTCCGCCCGCAGGCCCGGGATCTGCCAGTCGAAGCCCTCGTCCGTGACCTGGTTGAGGACCTGGAGGGGGATGTGGACGGTCACTCCGTCCGCGTCGGCCCCCGGCTCGAACTGGTACGTGACACGGAACTTGAGCTGTCCCTGGCGCCAGGAGTCCGGGTAGTCGGCCTTGGTGACCGCCTCGGCCGACTCCCGGATGAGCATCTCCCGCTCGAAGTCCAGGAAGTCGGGTTGCTCGTGGCGTTTGCGCTTCCACCAGGAGTCGAAGTGGGCGCCGGAGACGACGTGCTCGGGGACCCGCTGGTCGTAGAAGTCGAAGAGCGTGTCGTCGTCGACCACGATGTCCCGGCGCCGGGCCCGGTGCTCCAGCTCCTCGACCTCGCTGAGGAGCTTGCGGTTGTCGGCGAAGAACTTGTGGTGCGTCCGCCAGTCGCCCTCGACCAGCGCGTTGCGGATGAACAGCTCGCGGCTGGCCTCCGGGTCGATCCGGCCGTAGTTGATCTTCCGTTGGGCGACGATCGGTACGCCGTACAGCGTGACCTTCTCGTACGCCATCACGGCCGCCTGGTCCTTCTCCCAGTGCGGTTCGCTGTACGTCCGCTTGAGGAGGTGCTCGGCGAGCGGCTCGACCCATTCGGGCTCGATCCTGGCGTTGACGCGGGCCCAGAGGCGACTCGTCTCCACCAGTTCGGCCGACATCACGAAGCGCGGGGGTTTCTTGAAGAGGGCCGAGCCGGGGAAGATCGCGAACTTGGCGTTCCGGGCGCCCAGGTACTCGTTCTTGCCCGCGTTCCTCCCGCCCTCTCCCCCGGCGTCCTTCACGTCCTTCATGCCGATGTGGGAGAGCAGGCCGGCCAGGAGCGAGACATGGACGTGCTGCTCAGGGGCGTCGTCCTCGTTGAGGTGGATGCCCATCTGCTTGGCGACCGTGCGGAGCTGGCTGTAGATGTCCTGCCACTCGCGGATGCGCAGGAAGTTCAGGTACTCCTGCTTACACATCCGGCGGAAGGAGGACGAGCCGCGCTCCTTCTGCTGTTCGCGGATGTACCGCCAGAGGTTGAGGAAGGCGAGGAAGTCGCTCGTCTCGTCCTTGAAGCGGGCGTGCTGCTGGTCCGCCTGGGCCTGCTTGTCGGCGGGGCGCTCGCGCGGGTCCTGGATGGAGAGCGCGGCGGCGATCACCATGACCTCGCGGGCACAGCCGTTCTTGTCGGCCTCCACGACCATACGGGCCAGGCGCGGGTCGACGGGCAGCTGGGAGAGCTTGCGGCCCATGTCGGTGAGGCGCTTGCGTACGTCCTTCTGCGCCGGGTCGAGCGCGCCGAGCTCCTGGAGGAGCTGGACGCCGTCGCGGATGTTGCGGTGGTCCGGCGGGTCGATGAAGGGGAACTTCTCGATGTCGCCGAGGCCGGCCGCGGTCATCTGGAGGATGACGGAGGCGAGGTTCGTACGGAGGATCTCGGCGTCCGTGAACTCCGGGCGGGCGAGGAAGTCGTCCTCGCTGTACAGGCGGATACAGACACCGTCGCTGGTACGGCCGCAGCGGCCCTTGCGCTGGTTGGCGCTGGCCTGGGAGATCGCCTCGATCGGCAGGCGCTGGACCTTGGTGCGGTGGCTGTAGCGCGAGATACGGGCGAAGCCCGGGTCGATGACGTACTTGATGCCGGGGACCGTGAGGGAGGTCTCGGCGACGTTGGTGGCCAGAACGATCCTGCGGCCCGTGTGCGGCTGGAAGACGCGGTGCTGCTCGGCGTGCGAGAGCCGGGCGTAGAGGGGGAGGACCTCCGTGAAGCGGTAGTTCTTCTTGATCAGGGCGTCGGCCGTGTCCCGGATCTCGCGCTCACCGGAGAGAAAGACGAGGATGTCGCCCTTGCCCTCGGCCTGCAGCTCCTCGACGGCGTCGCAGATCGCGGTGATCTGGTCGCGGTCGGAGTCGTCGGAGTCCTCTTCGAGGAGCGGGCGGTAGCGCACCTCGACGGGGTATGTACGGCCGCTGACCTCGACGATCGGGGCGTCGCCGAAGTGCCGGGAGAAGCGCTCGGGGTCGATGGTCGCCGAGGTGATGACGACCTTGAGGTCGGGGCGCTTGGGCAGCAGCTGGGCCAGGTAGCCCAGCAGGAAGTCGATGTTGAGGGACCGCTCGTGGGCCTCGTCGATGATGATCGTGTCGTAGGCGCGCAGCTCGCGGTCCGTCTGGATCTCGGCGAGCAGGATGCCGTCCGTCATCAGCTTGACGAAGGTGGCGTCCGGATTCACCTGGTCGGTGAAGCGGACCTTCCAGCCGACGGCCTCGCCCAGGGGTGTCCGCAGCTCCTCCGCGACGCGCTCGGCGACCGTACGGGCGGCGATACGGCGGGGCTGGGTGTGCCCGATCATGCCGCGTACGCCGCGCCCCAGCTCCATACAGATCTTGGGGATCTGGGTCGTCTTGCCGGAGCCGGTCTCACCCGCCACGATCACGACCTGGTGATCACGGATGGCGGCCGCGATCTCGTCCTTCTTCTGGCTGACGGGCAGTTGCTCGGGGTACGAGACGGCCGGCACGCGTGCGGCGCGCTCGGCCATGCGGGCCTCGCCCTTGGCGACCTCCGCCTCGATCTCGGCGAGCACGGCGGCCCGGGCCTCGGGCTTACGGATCTTGCGCGCGCCTTCGAGTCTGCGCCCGAGCCGGTGCGCGTCGCGCAGGGACAGCTTGGCCAGACGGGGGGCGAGGGCGCCGAAGGCGGCAGCGGCAGCGGGGGCGGGTTGAGTGGACATACGGGACCCAGGATCTCACCTCGGCGAAACAAGGGGCGAACGCTTTTGCGTCCGGCCGTCACCGCACAGACGAAGACCCCCTCCGGTCGCCCGGAGGGGGTCTTCGTTCACTGTGGCTGGGGCCGGGGTCGAACCGGCGACCTATCGCTTTTCAGGCGATCGCTCGTACCAACTGAGCTACCCAGCCGCGATGTTTCACGTGAAACACCAGCGGTCCTGACGGGATTTGAACCCGCGGCCTCCACCTTGACAGGGTGGCGAGCACTCCAAACTGCTCCACAGGACCAAGCTTGTGCGGGACTAGTCTCGCACAGTGTGATGCGTGCCCCCAACGGGATTCGAACCCGTGCTACCGCCTTGAAAGGGCGGCGTCCTAGGCCGCTAGACGATGAGGGCTATACGGCCCGCCTGGGCGCTTCGTCAGCGCGTCGGGGACGTGAGAAGCATACGGGGTGGCGGGAGGTATCGCCAAAACGGTTTACGGGCCACCGGAGGGCGCGCGGGTTGACGTGGTGCCGGAGGGGGACGGCGACCCCCCGGAGGGGGAGGGTGACCTGGGGCCGGAGGGTGACGGTGACGTGCCGGAGGGGGACGGGGAGCGTTCGTCCCCGGGTTCGGCCCCCGGCTTGTTCTCCTTCGGCAGGTGGCGACTGACCTCGGCCGTGGTCAGGCCCAGCCCGCCGAGCTTGATCTCGTCCCAGGCCTGCAGACGCCGGGTGTCACGGTCGAGGTACAGGACCGAGGCCTCGATGGGATCGGGGTGCTTGCCCTCCACGGCCCGCAGACCGCTGCCGCCGGTCGAGCCCTCGATACGCAGGCGGGTGCCCTGGTCGAGGATCTCCATCTCCGGGTGGTGCAGATGCCCGGCGAGCACGAGCGGGACCTGGCCGTCGGTCTGCCGGGCCGCGTCCGGGTTGTGGGCGACCGCGATGTCCACGGGGGTGCCCGCCGCCCGTTCGGCACGCAGGGCGTCCGCCAGCCGCCGCCCGGCCACCTCCTCCGAGGGCAGGCCCGCCTTCTCGGTCGAGCGGTCCGGGGTGAACTGCGGGTCCCCGATCCCCGCGAAGCGCAGCCCGCCGACGGTCACCGCCTTGCCCCCGTCGAGGACGTGCGCGTTGTCGATGCCCTCCAGATAGCGCTGCGTCGCGCGCGAGTCGTGGTTGCCGCGCACCCAGACGTACGGCGCGCCGAGGTCGGCGATCGGGTCCAGGAACGGGTTCTCGGCGGCGCTGCCGTGGTCCATGGTGTCGCCTGAGTCGACGATGACGTTGATCTCGTACTGCTCCACCAGCGAGGCGATGATCTTCCAACTCGCGGGGTTCAGATGGATGTCGGAGACGTGCAGGACGCGGATGGTCGTGGGGTCCGGCTGGTACGCGGGGAGCGTGGAGGTGACGTCGTACAGCTTGGTCACGTTCGTCACCAGGCGGGCCAACTCCTTCTGGTAGATGTCGAACTCGGTGACGATGCTGCGCGCGTTGCCGACGAGGGACGGTGCGGAGGAGAGCAGTCCCGAGAATTTCGGCTCCAGGACGGAGTTCGGGTTCCAGGTCGCGGCGGCCGTCCCTCCGGCGCCGGCCAGGAGGGCGAAGGCGAGGCCGCCGGCGGCGAGGGCGCGGCGGGGGCGGCGGAAGACGGCGAGGCCGAGCGCGGTGGCCCCGGAGACGACGGCGACACCGGAGCGTACGGCCAGGTCGACGGTGCCGTGCTGGACGTCGGAGGCGATCTCCTCCTGCAGGCCGGAGATCCGCTCGGGGTGGTCGACCAGGGCCTGGGCGCGCTCCGGGTCGAGCTGGTCGACGTTCACGTCCAGGCGTACGGGGGCGTTGTGGCTCTGCAGTTCCAGGGCGCCCAGCGGGGAGACGTTGATCTTCGTGCCGCCGGTGAGGGACGGGCGCAGGGTCATCGTCGTGTTCATGGGGCCGACGGGGGTGCGGACGTTCCCCACGATCAGCAGGCCCAGCCAGGCGCCCAGCAGGACGACCGCGATCAGACCGAGCGCGCGGCCCCAGGGGTGGGGGTGGTGGACCAGCTCCAGGGTCGGCTGGGCGCGGCGGGAGCGGTAGTGCCGGGCCAGGGCGCGGGGTGCGCGTGGCACGACCCTGGCAATGCGGCGCAGGGCCGTACGCAAAGTGGCGGCTGCGGTGGCGGTGGTCGTGGTGGCTGGGGCGGCGGGGACGCGGGCCATTGGTCCCGTATGCCCAGGGGCGGGGGCGGATATGCGACGGGATGTGCCGGGTGCGCGCACGCGCGGGTGCGTCGTGTGACGTGCGGGCATCGGGCGATCCGCGGGTCCGGAGGCTTCGGTCGGGGGCGGGTCGTGCATGACAATGGCCCTGTGCTGGAGATGACGCGCGAGGAGTTCGAGGAACTGGTCGCCGAGGCGTTGGACCGGATCCCACCGGAACTGACGCGGCTGATGGACAACGTGGCGGTGTTCGTCGAGGACGAGCCGCCCACCGACGACCCGGAGCTACTGGGGCTGTACGAGGGGACTCCGCTCACCGATCGCGGGGAGTGGTACGCGGGGGTGCTGCCGGACCGGATCACCATCTACCGGGGGCCGACGCTGCGGATGTGCGAGACGCGGGAGGACGTGGTCGCGGAAACCGAGGTGACCGTGGTCCATGAGATCGCGCACCACTTCGGGATCGACGACGCTCGGCTGCACGCGTTGGGCTACGGATAGTCCCGGTGATCGGGGTTCGGCTCGCGTGGGCGGCCCCTTCGCGCGGCGCGTGTCTTCTTGTGGGCGGCGGGAGTTGGGCAGGGGGACTCCTCTTCCCGCCCCCCTCGGAGGTGGCCGCCGTGCGCGCCTTGAACGTATCCGTCCGTCTGGCCGCCACGGTCATGGCCGCCGCGGCAGCCGCCGGCTGTATGAGCGTGGGGGACGACGGGCGGAAGCCCGGGCCGTCGCCCTCCGCCGGTCAGCGGGGCGGTGAGACACCGGACGGGGGCACCGCGATGACGGGCGGAGGCGGTACGGGCTACCACGCCGGGCGGGGGAACCGGAAGGGCCCCGCCTCGTCCGAACCCTCCGCGTCGCGGTCGGCGTCCGCGTCGGCGTCGGCTTCCGGGGCCGCGAAGCCGTCCGGGAAGGGGGCGCCGCCGAAGGGGGGCAAGGGCGAGGGGAAGGGTGAGCGGCCGGAGGAGCCCGAGCCGACGAAGGGGGAGCCGACTCCCACGCCGACCGTGGTGGAGCCCGAGCCGGAGCCGACGAAGCCCGTGGAGTCGCCGTCGCCGGAGCCTTCGGCCGAGCCGTCGTCGTCCGCGCACGAGCAGGGGGCGCAGTTGGTGGAGCGGGAGCCGGCGCCTCGGGCGGGGGACGCGGCGTAGGCCTCCGGCGGTTGGGCCGGGTGTGGGTGGCCTGTCTGTGGTTCGGGGGCGTCGGTGGTGGTGGGTGGCCGTGTGTGCGGCGCGTCGGTGGTGGGTTGAGGGCGTGTGGCGGGTGCGGGTGGGGTGAGGGCTGGTCGCGCAGTTCACCGAGCCCCTCGCGGGGCTTCGTAGGGGTGCTGTGACCTGCTGTTATCGGCTCGGTTTGCCTTGAGGGGTGGGGGGTGCGTATGGTGGTAGATCGTTTGATCCCATTTGCCCGGCGCCACCGCAGAGCGCGCCGTGTGGCGCGTACTCTCCTTTGCCGTGGCGGACCGCATAGAGGCGGTCGTGTGCGAATCACGGAGTTGACGGGCGCGTGCCGACGAGACTCCGGAAGGTTTCGCATACGCATGTCCATTTCCATTACTGATCACGTCGTCGTGCCCGAGAACGGCGAGGACGTCGAGGGCGTCGAGGGCGCCACGAGCGCTTCCGTCGAGGAGGCCCCGCAGGCCACCTTCGCCGACCTCGGCCTCCCCGAGGGCGTCGTGCGCAAGCTCGCGCAGAACGGCGTGACCGTCCCCTTCCCGATCCAGGCGGCGACCATCCCGGACGCCCTGGCCGGCAAGGACATCCTCGGCCGTGGCCGCACCGGCTCGGGCAAGACCCTGTCGTTCGGTCTGCCGACCCTGGCCACGCTGGCCGGCGGCCGCACCGAGAAGCACAAGCCGCGCGCCGTCATCCTCACCCCGACCCGTGAGCTCGCGATGCAGGTCGCGGACGCCCTCCAGCCGTACGGCGACGTCCTCGGGCTGAAGATGAAGGTCGTCTGTGGCGGTACCTCCATGGGCAACCAGATCTACGCCCTGGAGCGGGGGGTCGACATCCTCGTCGCCACCCCCGGCCGTCTGCGCGACATCATCAACCGTGGTGCCTGCTCGCTGGAGAACGTCCAGATCGCCGTCCTCGACGAGGCCGACCAGATGTCGGACCTGGGCTTCCTGCCCGAGGTGACCGAGCTGCTCGACCAGGTCCCGGCCGGCGGCCAGCGGATGCTGTTCTCCGCGACGATGGAGAACGAGATCTCCACGCTGGTCAAGCGTTACCTGAGCAACCCCGTCACGCACGAGGTCGACAGCGCCCAGGGCAACGTCACGACCATGTCGCACCACATCCTGATCGTGAAGCCCAAGGACAAGGCGCCGGTCACCGCCGCGATCGCCTCCCGCAAGGGCCGCACCATCATCTTCGTCCGCACCCAGCTCGGTGCCGACCGTATCGCCGAGCAGTTGCGTGACGCCGGTGTGAAGGCGGACGCGCTGCACGGCGGTATGACCCAGGGCGCGCGTACCCGCACGCTGGCCGACTTCAAGGACGGTTACGTCAACGCGCTCGTCGCGACCGACGTCGCCGCCCGGGGCATCCACGTCGACGGCATCGACCTGGTGCTCAACGTGGACCCGGCCGGCGACCACAAGGACTACCTGCACCGCGCGGGCCGTACGGCGCGTGCCGGGCGTACGGGCACGGTCGTGTCCCTCTCCCTGCCGCACCAGCGCCGCCAGATCTTCCGGCTGATGGAGGACGCGGGCGTCGACGCCGGGCGTCACATCATCCAGGGCGGTTCGACGTTCGACCCCGAGGTCGCGGAGATCACCGGTGCCCGGTCGATGACCGAGGTCCAGGCCGAGTCCGCCGGCAACGCCGCGCAGCAGGCCGAGCGTGAAGTCGCTCACCTCAGCAAGCAGTTGGAGCGGGCCACGCGCCGCGCCGCCGAGCTGCGCGAGGAGGCCGACCGGCTGACCGCGCGGGCCGCGCGCGAGCGGGGCGAGGACCCGGAGGCGGCCGTCGCCGCCGCGTCACAGGCCACCGCCGCCGTCGCCGCCGTGGAGGCGGAGGAAGCGTCTTCGGTCGAGGCCCCGGCCGCGATCGTCGAGCAGCCGGGCCACGAGCGCCCGGCGTACGAGCGTCCTTCGTACGACCAGCCGCGTCAGCGCCGCGAGGAGCGGGGCAACGGCGGCTACGAGCGTCGTGACAACGACCGGGGCGACCGTGGTGGGTTCCGTCGGGACAACGACCGTCGTGACGGTGACCGTGGTGGGCGTTCGTTCGAGCGTCGTGACAACGACCGTGGTGGGTTCCGTCGGGACAACGACCGTCGTGACGGTGACCGTGGTGGGCGTTCGTTCGAGCGTCGTGACAACGACCGTGGTGGCTTCCGTCGGGACAACGAGCGTGGGGGCTTCGACCGCCGGGACGACCGTCGTGACGGTGACCGTGGTGGGCGTTCGTTCGAGCGTCGTGACAACGACCGTGGCGGGTTCCGCCGGGACAACGACCGTGGCGGCCGCTCCTTCGAGCGTCGCGACGAGCGTGGCGGGCACCGCGGCAGCGACCGTCCGTTCAACCGCGACCGGCAGGGCGACCGTCCGGGCTTCCGCTCCGGCGGCCACGAGCGCCCGTCCGGCCGTCGTGACGACCACCGCGGCACCGGCACCGGTACTGGTTCCTCCTTCGGCCGCCGCGACGAGAAGCCGCGCTGGAAGCGCAACGGCTGACGTCGACTGAGACGGACCTACGCAGTGAAGGGCCCGTACGACTCCGGTCGTACGGGCCCTTCGGGCTTGTCCGGTCTTGATGACCCTTCGGCCGTGGTGTGGCACATATCACGTCCCCGGTGTCGGTCACGAGCATGAGCGCGGCGCGGCCCGGGAGGCGGCACGAAGGGGGCGCCGGAGCCCATCGACCCTGGGAGCGGCCACCGGTCGACCGGCCCGGCTTCCCCCGATCTTCCGCCGTTCTTCCGCCTGTTCCGTTCTGCGGCGGACCTTTTTACGGCCCACGACGCGGCCGGACACCGATACCCGATCGGACTCCCGGCCGTGTCCGGCTATGCTCATGGAGGCAACATCACGCAACCACGCCTGGGCCCTTAGCTCAATTGGCAGAGCAGTGGACTTTTAATCCATTGGTTGTGGGTTCGAGTCCCACAGGGCCTACGGTTCGCGGGCGGGGGGCATCCCCTCTGACCTGCTACGCAGCGCCTGAGCCGGCTTCGGTCGGGTCGGGCGCTGCTTCGTTCTCAAGTCACTGCGTGAGCGGATGCGCTCGTGGCCTGGGGATCGGGTGCCGCTTGGGCGGACGAATCAGCGGCTGCCGGACGCGTCGAGGCCACAGCGCTCCGGTCAGGGTCGGGCCCGCCCAGGGAGCCTCTCCCCCCTGGGCCCGGCCCAGTACTTGAGAAGCCCTCCGTCACGGTGCCGCAGCACAGCATGTAACCGTTTGTCACCTTGAGGGCTCCTCTGTGGTCGAAATTTTTCATTTGCGGCAGGAGGCTTCCGCCGAACAGGCGCAACCGCTACATTCCGCGCAGAAAACGTTTGCTGACGTGGATGGTGCCGCACACCGGCCCCTGGTGCTTGAGGAGGAGTCATGTTCATGGCCCGTAAGAGGGCGCCGGGCGGATCGCGGTGGGAACCACGTACCGCTCCGCAGGCGTTCAGACGTGCGGCGGTGGTGCTGTTGTGTGCCCTGCCCCTGGTCATCTCGCCCCTCACCGCGTCGGCCTCCCCGGCCCCGGCCGCGCAGGCCGACGCGACCGGCGACCGGCTCGACGCGGTGACCTTCGGTGACAGTGCCTCCGAGGAGGCGCACGCCTTCACCGGCGGTTCCACGACCGTGGTGGACGGGGCGGGGGGACGGACGGCACGGGTGGCCGAGCCGTTGTCACCGGCCGGGCCCCACCTGGGGGATCTCGTCTTCCGGATGGCGGTGGACCCCGCCCGGCAGAACTACCTCAGCCTGAAGTTCTGGGGCGAGGACGTCTCCGGGTACCGCACGGTGCTGTACGTGAACGGCGAGCAGGCCAACTACCGCGGCACCGCCGACTACGAGCCGATCAACTACGGCACGGGCAGGGGCCTGGAGGGGCGGTTCTTCTTCTCCACCGCGATGCTGCCCCTGGCCTCGACCCAGGGGCACGAGAAGGTCGAGATCATCATCCGCACCTTCCCGGCGAGCATGACCGCCTCGGCCACGGAGAAGTCCCGCCGGTACTACCAGGCCATCACCCACACCAGCCCCAAGATCTCCCTCGCCGACGCTGACGACACCGGTTACGAGGTCACCACCAAGGCCGCTCCGGCGCTCTCCGCCGCGGAGGAGCAGGCCCTGATCGACAAGTACCGGACCACGCAGACCGAGCTGTTCGACGCGCTGTCCGCGCAGTCCGACGCCAAGCCGGACGCGACCATGTCGATCACCCGCTACAAGGACGACCTGCGTTTCTACGCCGAGACCCTGCTGACCGACTGGTCCCCGGCGCGCACCGACGCCGAGAAGACCGCCGCGCTGGAGCGGATCTTCAAGTCGATCGACAACTACACCAGGCAGTACTACGGCAACGTCAAGAGCCTCGGTAACGGCGGCCACCAGTCCGACTGGGGCGGCTACTACGGAGCGCTCGGCGAGGCCCTGTACATCGTGGAGAACCTGATCGCCGACGAGGGTGTCTATGGCGAGGAGAAGTTCGCCGCCCTCCTCGACGAGCCCTTCACCACGGGCACCACGGACGGCGCCAACTCCCTCGCGGGCACCGACTTCGAGGGTGGGGAGCTGACCCGAGGTGAGGCCTGGGAACGCGTCCTGAAGGCCAACTTCGACTTCGCGCGCTCCCGGCTGTCGTACATCTACAACCAGGTGATGTACACCTACGAGGGCGCCTGGAAGGCCCACGAGGGACTGCGCGTCATCGGCTCCGAGTTCTACGAGGGCCGGGCGCGCAGCCACGCCATCGTCGGCGAGTCGCTGGGCTCCCGCCCCTTCCTCGGCGAGGAGGTCCTGGTCGGTCCCGACGGCGGGAAGCTGGACCTCTACCACTCCCTGTTCCAGCACGACGGCAACGCCGTCTACACCGACGACTACCTCCAGGTCGTGATGAAGGGCCTGGCCAAGAGCAAGCTCGACGCCGACGGTGACGTGGTGCGCCGGCTGCCGTACGGCAAGCACTACACGGGCATCACCGCCGCCGGCCTGACCCGCGAGAACGGCTACGTCGGCAGCTACGGCGAGTCCGCCAACTACCTGACCTCCTGGTTCTTCCGCACCCTCGGCCACGCCGGGGACGAGAAGCTGAACGAGGAGATACTCAAGCTGGCGCTCACCAACATCCACGCCCGTGGCCAGACCCGCTACCAGGGCACCGACGCCGACGGCTACCGCGTGATGGTCATGCAGCAGGTCGTCGACGACCGCAACACCGCCTACCCCGGCAAGATCTCCTACGGCACGGACACCGGCAGCGGCCGGGGCCTCGCGTACGCCTCGCTGGAGCAGTACATGGCCGACCACCAGGAGAAGTACGCGGGCGACAAGTGGGCGAAGTACTGGCGCTACGCCCGCGAAGCCGTGGGCTACGGTCAGCAGCAGCTCGTCGACAACCAGTACTTCAAGCACTTCTCCACCGTGTTGGCGAACCACCGCTACGACCTGCGGCTGCCGCGGACGTACGCGTACGTCACCGGCGGCCGGGGCTCCTACGAGCGGTTCGGGCAGGCCGCCGCCGGAGTCGTACTGCCGCACACCGACCTCGACCGCTACACCGACGAGGAGCTCACCGCGCTCGGCGTCGACCGGGACAGGCAGGACCGGCGGTTCGCCTGGGTGGACATCGACAACCTGTTCGTCTCCGCCCGTGACGGGGACAAGCACCTCTTCGGGAACCTCTTCGAGCGCAACAAGGGGTTCGCGGGCAACGGGCGCCTGCACGCCCAGTACGACGGGGAGTACGAGCAGCTGGTCCAGGTGCGGACCCAGGGCGAGTTCCGTTCGAAGAGCTACTACCCGCGCGCGGCCTCGGCCGAGGAGAACATCCTCCACGACCGCTACACCAAGCCGGACCGTCCGCTGGCACTGGCCGGGGAACTGATCCCGGTCACCCACCAGCCGGGCGTCGGCACGGTCGAGCGGGACAACTACCTCCAGGACACGCCGTACGCGGGCTACCCCGACCTGCTCACCACCCGCTACGGCCAGTACTTCATGGCGATCAACACCACCCGGAAGGTGTACGGCAACGAGCGGGCCTTCGACGTCAGGCTGCCCCGGGACTTCACCGGCAGCAAGGTCCGTGACCTGGTGTCGGGCCGTCAGCTCCCCGTCCGTCAGGGGAAGGTGGAGCTGGTCCCGTTCCGTGCCGTGGTCCTCGACCTCGGTACCGACCGGGTCGCGGCCGATGTGCCGTCCGCGGTGGACGTCGCGGTGACCACGCCCGGTTCGCGGCAGGTCGGCCTGACCTGGTCGCGCGCCGCCGGGGCCACCTCGTACACCATCGAGCGCGCCACCACCGCCACCGGCCGGTACCGTACGGTCGCCAAGGGCGTGAAGGGCGTCTCGTACGTCGACGACTCCCTGCCGGTGTCGAAGGACGGGAAGGAGACCTTCTCCTACCGGGTCGTACCCGTGAACGGGCAGGGCTCGGGCCGCGCCTCCAACCCGGCGAGGGCCGTGGTGAAGCCCGGCGCCACGGCCGCGCTGCGGGACACCGCCTGGCGGGACGACGCGATCGGCGGCGCCGGCCGCGGCGCGGTCTCGGTCAGCGGCGACACCGTCACCGTGAAGGGCGCGTCGGGTGACGGATTCGGCGGCGGTGACGACGCGGTCCATGTCGACCGGTTCCACTCCGACGCGTACACACAGGTCAGCAGGCTGGTGCAGGGCGGTACGGCGGTCTCGGCGAAGCTCGCCGAGAACAGCGCGGGCGACGGCGGCGTGCGGGGCGTGATCCTGCGCGACACCACCGACGCCATCGGCCGCTACGTCTACCTGGGCGCCGACGCGAAGGGCGCGCTCCAACTGCGTCACCGCAGCCTGGACACCCGCCAGGACATCGGCATCGGTCTCGCCGGCCGCACCGCCTCGGGCGGTATGACCCGCAGCCCGTTCACCCAGGACCTCAAGGGCTACGGCGTAGGCGAGTTCCCGTACGTCAAGCTGGTGCGGCTGCCGCGGTCGGACCGGGTGCTGGCCCTGGTCTCCCCGGACGGGGTGCACTGGCAGCAGGCCGGTGAGGCCTCCGTGCCGATGGTGGACGTCGTCCACGCGGGCGTCGCCGCCGACAGGGCCGGTGCGTTCACGCGGGTCACGACCGAGGCGCTGGCTGACGACACTGTCATCGCCACCGGCCGGTTCGGCGAGCGCACCGGCACGGTCTCCTGGACCAAGCCGAAGGCGGCCGTCGCCTTCGACCTGTACCGCACCTCCGACCCCGAGACCGCGGCCACCGACCCGCGTGCGGGCGGCGCCGGCTGGCAGAAGCTGCTGGACGACCGGTACGCCCAGTCCTACAAGGACAAGGTCTACGGCGGCCAGATGTACTACAAGGTCGTGGCCCGCACTGTGGACGGCGCCACCTCGGTCACCGCCGAGCCCGCGCTGATCACGGCCGACTCGCTCGCCTCCGTCCTCCAGCAGGCACGGGCACTGGCGGCCGAGGACTACACCCCGCGCAGCTTCGCCCGGTTCACGAACGTGGTCGACGCCGTCGAGGAGGCGGCCAAGGAGCCCGGAGTGGACGAATCGGCGCTGATCAAGCGGGTGTACGAGGCGTACGACCTGCTGGCGCCCGTCTACCACGACAGCTTCGAGCCGACCGACCCCGACGTGTGGCAGCAGGCGGGCACCGGTCCGTACACGCTGGCCGTCGACACCACGGGCGGGCGCACCGGCGACCGGGCACTCTCCTTCACCAGCACCGACACCAGCGGGAGCGCCTCCTTCAACCAGTGGTTCCACAACCGTGGGACGGGCACCTCGCCGATCACCGCACAGCCGGGCAAGGCGTACACCGTGTCCTTCTGGTACCAGGTGAAGGACTACGTCCCGGGCACGGGCGTGGGTGCGTACGCCTTCGTCTACTCCCGCAGCGCCGCCAGCCTGGTCGGCTCCGAGCAGCGCAACTGGCTGCCGAAGGGCGACACCGCCGACGGCCAGTGGAAGTACTTCGAGCGGACCTACACCACGGTCGACGACCCCTCCGTGGACAACATCTCGATCGACTTCGGTCTGCGCGGCTCCTCCGGCCGCTTCCGCGTCGACGACCTCAAGGTGTCCCCGGTGGAGAGCTGCGAGGTGACCCTGCCGTACACGGACGGCTTCGAGGTCGCGGACTGCGACCTCTGGCAGCAGGCGGGCACCGGTCCGTACACGCTGGCCGTCGACGACACCGGCGGGCGCGCGGGCGGACGGGCGCTCTCCTTCACCAGCACCGACACCAGCGGGAGCGCCGCCCTCAACCAGTGGTTCCACAACCGCAAGTCCGGTGCGTCACCGATCAAGGCCACCGGCGGGAAGACCTACAAGGTGTCCTTCCGGTACCAGCTGAAGGACTACGTCCCGGGCACGGGCGTGGGCGCGTACGCCTTCGTCTACTCCCGCAGCGGCGGCACCCTCGTCGGCTCCGAGCAGCGCAACTGGCTGCCGAAGGGCGACACCGCTGAGGGCGAGTGGAGGCTGTTCGAACGTACGTACACCACCGTGAACGACGGGCGTGTGGACAACATCTCGATCGACCTGGGTCTGCGTGGCTCCGCAGGCCGCTTCCGGGTGGACGACCTCAGGGTGGAGGCGGTCGACTGATCCGTCCTCTCCCCGTACGGAAGGGAGCACCGTGCCCTCGGGTCCGGTGCTCCCTTCCTGTCGTTCACGGGGCGTGCGGAGATCAGCCCGCCGTGGCGTTCTGGGCCTTGGACAGCGCGATGTCGAGCACCACCAGCAGGGCGTCGCGGACCGAGCCGGTCCTTCGTGCGTCGAAGACGAACAGCGGTACGTGCTCCGAGACGTCCAGTGCCCACCGCACCTCGTCCAGATCGTGCCCGACCTTCCCGTCGAACGCGTTGACGGCGACCGCGAACGGCAGTCCCTTGTGCTCGAAGTAGTCCACCGCCGCGTAGCAGTCGTCCAGACGGCGCGTGTCGACGATCACCAGGCCGCCGAGGGCGCCCTCCACGAGGTCGTCCCACATGAAGCCGAACCGGTCCTGGCCCGGTGTGCCGAAGAGGTACAGCTTCAGCGTCGGGTCGATGGTGATGCAGCCGAAGTCCATGGCGACCGTGGTGGTGGTCTTGCCCGGAGTGTGGGTGAGATCGTCCACACCGGCCGCGACCTCGGTGATCGCGGCCTCCGTGGTCAGCGGTCGTATGTCGGAGATCGAACCCACGGCCGTTGTCTTGCCGACCCCGAAACCGCCGGCTATGACCAGCTTGACGGGCAGGGGCGGCTCTTCAACCGGAGTCACGGAGTGTGCCCCGGGAGTCGGGGACGGCGCGGAGACCATCGATAACCCTTCGCAGTACGGAGAGATCCTGAGCCGCTCTGGCGTTCGGCCTGTGGATCGCCAGATGCCCGGCGGCGCACAGGTCCTCGGCCAGCACGCGGACCACGTTGAGGTGCAACCGGAGCTGGGCGGCGAGTTCGGCCGCGGACTGGGGCTGCCGGCAGGCGGCGATGATGTCGCGGTGCTCGAAGGTGAGCGTGTGGAGGACGGACAGCCCCGCCGACGTCGACACGACCTGGGTCTCGATGGGGATGGGCAGCGCGGTGCCCCCTCCCGACACCCGGCCGGCGGTCAGCAGGAACGGACGGATGGCAGGGGCGCTGCCGACCGGCTCCGGTGAGTCGCCGGAGGCTCCCGCCGCATCGTGTGGTGCTGGTCCACCGACGGCCATCACGATCCCTTTCCGAAGTCCATGTGCACGTGCCCCGGCGTCGGGACGCTCAGCCGGCCGACGTGGCACCGACGGTCTTCTTGAGCTCCAGCACCAGTTGGGGGGTGAGCGCGCCCCCGGCCCGGTTGGCGAACAGGGTCATCTCGTAGGCGATGTTGCCCAGCTTCGCCTCCTTCGAGGTCACCACGCCGAGGACCGCGCCGCAGCCGATGGCCGACACCAGTACGTGGCCGCCCTCCAGATCGATGATGACCTTGTTGAGGCCGCCCAGACCGTAGTTGCCGGAGGCGCCCGCGGCGAGGCTCGTCATGCCGGACACGATCGCGGCGAGGCGCTCGGAGTCGGCATGCTCACGTAGCCGGGAGGCCGCTATCAGCAGACCGTCGGACGACACCGCGATGGCGTCGACAACGCCGGCCGTGTCCGTGGCGAACCGGTCGAGGAGCCAGGTGAAATCGGCCGCGGCGGCTCGCAGGTCGGTCGGTATCGTCTGCTCGGAACTGCTGTCACCTGTCGACGTCGTCACTGCCCGACTCCCTCTGGGTTTCCCGATGCGCTGATGGTGCCGATGGAGCTGATGATGCTGATGGCGCTGATGGCGCTGATGTGGTTCCGCTGAGGGCGCTGTCCTGCTCCGCCCTGCGTACGGCCGCCTCGAAGTCGTCGATCTCCGCGCGGACCGCTTCGGCGTCGGCCGGGGGCTGTACGGCCTGGTTCCCCCGGTCGGCCGGTGGGCTGGTCCTGGCGAGCGTCGCGCCACGCACCCGTCTGCGCAGTTGTCGGGGCGTGTCCGTGGTGGGCTCCTCGGCGGCGGCGCCCCCGTCCGCGGTGGTACCCGTGCGGCTGCCGGCCGGGACACGCCGTGGGAGGCCCTGCGGTGACGGGGCCGTGGGGTCGTGCGGTGACGGGGCCGTGGGGTCGTGCGGTGACGGGGCCGTGGGGTCGTGCGGTGACGGGGCTGTGGGGTCGTGCGGTGAGGGGGTCGGCGGTCGCGCCTCGGTGGCGGGGGCTGTGGGGTGCGCTCCGGCGACGGGAGCCGTCGGCCGGGCTTCGGTGGCGGGAGCCGTCGGCGTGGTTCGGGGCTCTCGGCCCTCGTGTCCGTCCGGGTGCGGATGCTCGGCGACGGCCTCCTCCTCGGGTCCTCGCCCGGCACCCCGTCCGGACCTTGTCGGCAGTGCCGTCAGGGTTCCGGTCGGGCTCTTGGCCGAAGACGGGGCCGGGTCCACGGAACTCATGGTCAGCAGGAGGGCGGAGGGGATCCAGACGGTGCCGGTGACCCCGCCGCCCGGCGTACGGCTGAGTGCCACCTCGATGCCCCAGCGCCGGGCGATGCTGCCGACGACGAAGAGGCCGAGCACCCTGGTCGGCACGAGGTCGAGCCGTTCCCGGCGGACGAGACGGGCGTTCTCCTCCGCGAGGCGTTCCGCGCTCATCCCGAGGCCGTGGTCGATGACCTCGACCAGCGCACCACCGTCCGAGGTGACGTCGGTGCCGGGGCGGACGACCACCTCCACGGGCGTGTGCGACGGGGAGAAGGCGACCGCGTTCTCCAGCAGTTCGGCGAGCATCAGGGTGAGGTCGCCGATGATGTCGGGGGCGACGGTGACGTCCGACTCGGCCCGCAGCGACACCCGTTGGAAGCGCTCGATCCGGCCGAGCCCCGCCCGGATGACGTTGGCCAGGGAGGTCGGCCGGGCCTCGACGCCGGTCTCACGGATACCGGCGAGCAGCATCAGGCTGTCCGCGTTGCGCTGGAGGCGTACGGCGATGTGGTCGATGCGGTAGAGCTGTTCGAGGAGTTCGGGGTCGGTCTCCTCGCGTTCGGCGGCGTCGATCAGCGCGAGCTGGCGCGAGGTCAGGTTGCTGACGCGGCGGCCGACGTTGCCGAACATCTCGGCGACGTTGCGGCGGCTCAGCACCTGCCGTTCCAGCAGCGCGGCGGCGGTGGTCTGCACCTGGTTGAACGCCTCGGCCAACTCGCCGATCTCGTCGCGGACCGGGACCGGGATCGGCCGAGGACGCAGGGGGGAGCTGTCGGCGGCCTCGTCGTCCGCGACCCGGGCCAGTTCCTCACCCGCCACGTCGACGACCTGTTGCGCGGCGTCGGTGAGGGCCGCCAGCGGGCGTACGACCGAGCGGCGGACCAGGAGGGAGAAGGTGAGCCAGGCGGCGAAACCGAGCAGCGCCAGGCCGAGCATCAGCAGCGCCTCCCGCAGAGCGCTCGACGAGACAGCGTCGGCCCGGGCGGCGATCTGTCGGATCAGCGACCGCGTGATGCCGAGGCGGGTGTCGGCATGCTTCGCCCCGGCCTTGATCTCCTGGCGCAGCTCCTGCGGTGTCTGGTTCTGCAGAGAACCCGGGTCGATCTGGAGCGCCGTGAACTGTGCCTCGAGGCCGGTCCGTTCGGAACTGCGCTCGATGCCGGTGAGGCTCAGGACCTGTTTCGGTGTGGCCATCCGGCTGAACCGGTCCGACTGGTGCTGGTAGAGCGCGTGGGCGCTGACCGCCCGCGAGTACTCGGTGAGGGCGTTGGCGTCACGGGTCTGGGCGGAGAACACCGCGCTCTCGAAGGAGGCGTGGGCGGAGTCGGCGCGCAACACCGTGTCGAGCAGTGTGGTGACCGAGGACGACGAGCTGTCGGAGAAGCGGTCGAGGCCGATGCCGTCGATCAGGTAGTCGACCGCGGAGGCGTACGCCGGGTCGATGTTGGCGGCGGGCACATAGCCCCGTTCGAGCTTGTCGCGCAGGACGGCCAGACCGTCGATGTACTCCAGGGCCTGCTTCTCCTCGGCCGGCAGGCTCGACCCGAACACGGAACGCACGACGGAGAGTTGGGCTTCGGTGTCCTGTTGCGCCCGGCGGTAGTCGGTGGGCGCCGGCAGGGCGGTTCCGGGGCGGGCCGACTCGTACCGTACCGACAGCACCAGGGCCTGCCGGTGTTCGGCCTGTACGTCGTTGATCAGTCTCGCGACCTGCTCGCTGTCGCGCACCAGGTCGGCTATGCGGTCGGCGTCCCGGGCCCGTTCCAGTTGGTTGACGATACCGGCGCCGAGCAGCAGGCCGACGACCACGACGGGCGCGCTCACCAGGACGGTGAGTTTCCTCCGGAACGGCCATCGGTCGAGTAGGGCTCCCGCTCTCCGGCGCAGCGCAGGCATCGCCTCTGCGGGCCCTGGAGGGCCGGGTGCGGGGTGGTGGTCCCTCCGCTCGGGCGCGGCCGAGAGCGGGGGAGGGTCCACTGTGTTCACGGACACCCGGGCCTCCTTCGTCGTGTTCCTGGGCGGTGACCGGGGTGTCTTTTCGTGCCGGACCGCACAGCGCCGGGAGCGGAGCGTGACACTATTGCCGTCCCCATCGCTGATAGGTACGAAGTGATTGCGCCACGTGTCTGAATCCGGCCGTGCGGAGACTATCGTTCGGGCGGAGGTTGGATCGGCGATATGGCATCAAGAGTTGATTACAAATCATTTGAAGGCTTATGCAGGGACATGGTGCTGGTCTGGCTCCGACGTCGAGGGGACGGCGGCCGGCCGATGTCCGGAGCGGTGTGACCACGTCGAAGCCGGGCGCGCCGTGCGCCGGGCGCCGTGCGGTCCGTGTGGCACGCCTGTCGAGGTCGGCCGGTGCCGTCTGTGTGGCCTGCGGGTTCCGGGCGGTATGCGCGGCCCGGACGGCATACGCGCTCCGCACGGCCTGCGGGTTCGAGGCGGCGTGTGTGTCGCGGGTGGCCTGCACGGTCTGCGCGGTCGGTGTGGCCGCGCGGTCGATGTGACCCGCGGGGACGATGTGGCCCGCGGGTTCCGGGTGGTCTTCGGTGGCGGCTGTGCCTCGGGCATGGGCGGCGTCGCGTAAGTCGTCCGCTCGGCGCGGCGTTGCCGGCGGCCGTGGGGCGGCGGCAGACCGTCACCTCGGTGTCGTGCGGCGGCTCGGTGTCGTGAGAGGGCTCGGTGTCGTGCGGCGGCCTGCGATGTCGTGACGGCCTGTCGCCCACCCGCCCCCCTGCTACATTCCCGGCGGCGCGGAGCCCGGCCGGCTCCAGGAGTGCCGTCGGTGTCTTTGCTCATCTCCTCCCCCCACGTGTCCTGTACCCCCTTCTGCCCTGCGAGGAGACCCCAGTGCTGCACGCCACCCGCCAGGCGACCGCGTCGGCCGCCGCGTTGCTGGCCCTGTCCACCGCTGTCGTGGGCTGCGACAGCGGCTCGACCACCGCCGCGACCACAGCCGAATCCGCCAAACCCGGCTGCCCAGCCGCCCTCACCCGTGCCAAGTCGGCGGTCAAGAAGGCCGAAAGCGTCGACGCGCCGTGGGGCGGACCCACCACCGGCCCCCGGGCGGTTCCCGGCAAGACGATCGTCTTCGTCGCGCAGACCCTGGCCAACCCCGGTGTCACCGGCGTCGCCCAGGGCGTCGAGGAGGCCGCCAAGGTCATGGGCTGGAAGGTCCGCGTCATCAATGGCGAGGGCACGCCCGCCGGTATCGAGGCTGCCTTCGCCGAGGCCGTGGCGCTCGAACCCGCCGGCATAGTCATCGGCGGATTCGATCCCAAGTCCACGTCCGCACAGGTGCGTCAGGCCCGGACGGCCGGTATCCCGCTGATCGGCTGGCATGCCGTCGACGCCCCCGGTCCCAGCGAGGACCCGGAGCTCTTCAGCAACATCACCACCAGGGTCGAGGACGTCGCGCGGATCAGCGCCGACTGGATCATCGCCCGGTCCAACGGCCGCGCGGGTGTCGTCCTGTTCACCGACGCCTCGATACCGTTCGCCAAGCGCAAGTCCGACCTGATCAAGAAGGAACTCGCCACCTGCTCCGACGTCAGACTGCTGAGCTACGAGGACATCCCGATCCCGGAGGCCAACAGCCGTACCGTCGAGGCGGTCTCATCCCTCCTCTCCCGGTTCGGAAGCGAGTGGACGTACTCCGCCGCCATCAACGACCTCTACTTCGAGCACGCGGCCGCCGCTCTGCGCGCCGACGACCGGCAGGGCGGCGGCGCTCCCTTCAACATCGGCGCCGGCGACGGCGACCCGTCGGCCTTCCGGCGCATCAACGGCAGGGAATACCAGTCCGCCACCGTGCCCGAGCCCCTCTCCGAACAGGGCTGGCAGATCATCGACGAGTTCAACCGAGCCTTCGCCGGCAGGGCCGACAGCGGCTACGTCGCCCCGGTCCACATCACCACCGCCTCCAACAGCGGCGGCGCACTGTCGTGGGACTCCGAGGGCTACCGGCAGGCCTATCGCAAGATATGGGGCAGATAAGCGGCGGGCCACCCCTCCAACCCCACGGCGCGGCCCGCCGGGCGGCGGAAGGCACAAGTTCCCCTGGCCACGGAGGGTGCGGGGACCACGGAGAAAGATGACCGCCCAGCTCTCGGCACCGGGGTCCCCTCTACGGTCGATCCGATCTCGGCTAGACCGTGGACGGCTCTTGCAGGAGTGGGCGCAGCAGGGACGACTGTCCCTGCTGCGCCCCACACTCTCGGCTGGGCGCGAGAACCGGTGCTGATGGTCAGCCTCCTGCCCCCGACCTGGCTTCACGTAGGCCGCGAAGCTCCAGAGCGGACAGGCCGCCCTCGTGCCCGGGGTGACCAATGGAGTGGCCCACGCCGTGTTGCGGACAGCGAGGGCGCTCGAGGTTTCGCGGCCCGTAGCACTGGTCTCGTCCAGGCAGAAAGCACGTGGGGCGCGGTGCCGGTCCTATGCGGCACCCTGTCGCAGGATCCGCTGAGAGCGTCGCCGAACTCACCGGCGACCGGGCGAACGACCTCGCCGCACGGCGACTCCGGCGAGGAGGTCGGCGCGGTCCCTTGCTGTCATCGGCCGAGTGGCTGTCGCCGATAAACAGCCCCGCAGGCCCCGGGTCCATGACTGTCGGACGACCTGTGGTCTAAGTGCGCCTGCTGCTGTCAGGTTGCCTTGACGTCAAGCTGGCCTGACGAGACACTCGATCTATGCCGACGACACCCGATGACCTCGACGGCCGCTTCACCTTGCTGACGGCGGTAGCCCGCTACGACGTCCTTCGGACGCGCGATGCCCTAGCGGCACCGGACGACGAGGCCGAGGGTGACGTTGCGGGCGGGCTGGGCGCCCCGGAGAGTGCGCCGCTGTCGCAGGGTGAGGCCCTGGAGCTGCTCTCGCTGGGTGAGCTGATCGCCCGGAAGGCCCTCTACGGTCGTCAACTGTCTGTTCGCTCCGCCCGCAGGGCCGGTGCCTCGTGGTCCCAGATCGGCGCGGCCCTCGGAACCTCCAAACAGTCGGCTTGGGAGGCGCACCACCGGTGGATCGACGAGCAAGCCAAGCGGGAGGAGGACCCAGGCCATTGGGGCTGGGACGAGAACTCCGAATTCCCCCGAGGCGGTCACTTCGCCGCCATGGAGCAACCTGACCTGTTCACCACCGATCTCCGAGCCTTCTTCCAGCGCTTCCGCTGACGGCCGGGATCGCGCACGCATGAATAAGCAGACCGGCAGGGCGGCAGGAAGTGGTCCGCCGGCTGTTCGGGGCGGCGGACGGTGCGTGCCGTGGTCGCCGTGAAGCTGCCGTGCTGGGTGGTGACGGCCCTGCGGCGGGGGCGGGGCCTTCTGGTGACGGGCGGTGGCGGGGGCTGCCCTCAGGGGGTGGGCGGGGGAGAGAGTGGGAGGGAGGGGAGAGTGGTGTGAGGAAGGGAACGGCCGGTGATCGAGGCGGAGTTGAAGGCCCGGGTCCGTGCGCCGGAGGCGGTCGCGCGGGCGCTCGAGGAGCGGGCCGAGGGTCGGTCCGAGACGTACCAGGACACGTACTACGACAGACCCGACGGCAGTCTGCGCGCCCGGGACGAGGAGCTGAGACTGCGGTTCGTGGTCGACCACCGCACGGGTGACCGGCGGGCGCTGCTCACCTTCAAGGCGGCCGCTGTGGACGCGGCGTCCGGTTCGAAGCCCGAGTACGAGACGCGCGTGGAGGACTCGCAGATCACGCACGCCATCCTGGAGCACCTCGGTCACGTACCGGCGATCGTGTTCGAGAAGCGGTGCCGCAGCCATGCCTTCGAGGCGTACGGCCGGCAGATGCGGGCCACCCTGGTCCGGGTCCCCGAGTTGGACGGCACGTTCCTGGAGATCGAGACCCTGGTCCAGGGGGAATCGGAGGTCGGGGCGGCTCTCCACGACATTCGCGCGGTACTGGCCGAGCTCGGCGTCGCCCTGGAGGACCTCACCCGGGAGCTCTACACGGACGCTGTGGCGGCGGCACGCCGAGCTGAGCCACATACCTGAGGCCCGGAATCCTTGGGATTCCGGGCCTCAGGTTTTCAGTAGCGGGGACAGGATTTGAACCTGCGACCTCTGGGTTATGAGCCCAGCGAGCTACCGAGCTGCTCCACCCCGCGTCGTTGAAACCAGTGTACGCCATGCGCGGGACCACCAGCACACGGGTTAACGACGGCCCCTGATCACCCGCCGCTCACGTCGCGTCTCTCACGTCCACGCCTTGCGCGTCCGCGCCCTGCTGTCCACCGTCACGTCCGCCCCCTGCAGTCCGCCCTCACGTCCGCGGCGCCGCGAGATGCCCGTTCGGCGCCTTCGCCCGCTCCTCGTACTCAGGGAGCACGAGGACCTCGACCCCCTCCGCCGACAGCACCGCGTTGCCCACGGCGGCGTCGGTGACGAACGTGTCCGGTTCGCGCCAGGCCGTGACGACGCGGCGGACGCCCGCGTCGAGGATGAGCCGGGCGCAGGGCGCGGGCCGGGAGGCGCGGTGGGCGCACGGTTCCAGGCTGCTGTAGACCGTGGCGGAGGCGAGGCGCGGATCGGTGGGGTCGAGCTTGGCGAGCGCGGCCTCCTCGGCGTGGACCACGGGGTCGCCGTCCTCGCGGGAGTGGCCTCGGGCCAGTTCCGTACCGTCCTCGGCGACCACGACCGCGCCCACGCTGAACGCGGTCCGCGAGGGCGGGCACTCGGCGGCCAGCTCGCAGGCCAGCGCCAGCCAGTGCCGGTCGGCGGCGGAGGCGGCCGGGCCGGTGCCGGGGGCGGTGGGGGCGTACCGGATGAGGACGACGTCGCCGACCGGCCGGGTCTCCAGCACGCGGAGCCGACTCCTCGGGCCGCCGGGGTACGCGCCCGCCCCGAGCATCCGCGGTGCGTCCGCCTCTCCCACGAACAGCGGTGCGACGGCGAGCTGCACCTCGTCCGCGAGCCCCTGCTGGAGGAGTTGGGTGTGGACGAGGCCGCCGCCCTCCACCATGAGGCGGCGGACGCCGCGTACGTCGCCGAGGTGGGCGAGGACGGCGGGCCACTCCACGTCGGCGCCGAGGGACACGACGGCCACGCCGTCCGGCCCGGTGGGCAGGCCCAGCCCGCGCAGCCGCTCCGCGCCCTTGTCCGTCGTGTACACCACCTTCTCGCCGCCCGTGTGCCAGAACCGGGCCGTCGGATCGAGCTCACCGGACGCGCTGACCGTGACCTTCAGCGGGTACTCCGGGAGTCCGTCGGCGACCCGGCCCGCCCGGCGCCCGGGGGAGTTGACCAGTAGCCGGGGGTTGTCGGTGCGCAGGGTGCCGGCACCGATCAGGATGGCGTCGCTGGCCGCGCGCACCTCGTCGACGCGGTCGAAGTCGGCCGGGCCCGAGAGCAGCAGCCGTTCGGGTCCGGTGTCGTCCAAGTAGCCGTCCAGGGAGACGGCGGCGGACAGCAGGACATAGGGCTGGGGCATGCGGCGCACTCCATGACTGGACGGGAGCTGGGCGAGGAGCGGGGTCGGGCGAAGACGGGAGCTGGGCGAGGGGCCGGGGTCGGGCGGATCTTGGTTCAAGTTTTAAACACTAACTACACTGTACGTATGACGACCCGCTGGCTCACCCCCGAGGAACAGCGTGCCTGGGGTGCCTACCTCGCCGCGAGCACCCTCCTGGAGGACGCGCTCGACCGGCAGCTCCAGCAGGAGGCCGGTCTGCCGCACCTCTACTACTCCGTGCTGGCCGTCCTCTCCGAGGCGTCGGAGCGACGGATGCGGATGACCGATCTCGCCGAGTACCTCAAGATCACGCGCAGCCGGCTGACGTACGCCGTGACCCGGCTGGAGAAGGACGGAGTGGTGCGGCGCGAGGACTGCCAGTGGGACAAGCGGGGGAGCGTCGCCGTCCTCACCGACGAGGGCATGGCCCTGCTGGAACGCACGGCACCGGGCCATGTCGAGATGGTCCGCAAGGCTGTCTTCGACCACCTCAGCCCTCAGCAGATCAGCCAGTTCGAGGAGATCTGCGCGGCCATCGCGGGGGCCATCCAGGGCGAGGACCCGAAGGCGGCGACCGGCTCCGACGATCTGCCGTGGCGCCGCCGCGCCTGCCAGTCGAGCGAAGCGAGCGCGGAAAATTCCGCGTGACGCGGGAATGTGAGGCATCCCAAATCGGGTTGCTTTAAATTTGAAGCAGGGGTTAGAGTCCTGCCGAGCGATGTGCTTCAAATCTGAATCACAGCGACATCCGCACCAGGACCGGAGAACCCGCATGCCCGACTTCCCCGCTGCCACCCCGCGTGCCCGCGTCCGGGTACCGCTGCGTTTCCATGACGGCTACGGCGTCGACGCCGAACTGGTCACCTTCCACGGACTCGTCGACGGCCAGGAGCACGTGGCGATGGTCCTCGGCGACCCGGCCCCCGGCACGGCCCCGCTGGTCCGGCTGCACTCCGAGTGCCTGACCGGCGACGTGTTCGGCTCGGCCCGCTGCGACTGCGGCCCGCAGCTGCGCGAGGCGGTGGAGCGGATCGCCGACCGAGGTGGCGTCCTCCTCTACCTCCGCCAGGAGGGCCGGGGCATCGGCCTCTACAACAAGCTCGACGCGTACGCCCTCCAGGACCAGGGCCTCGACACCTACGAGGCGAACGCGGCCCTCGGCCTGCCGGAGGACGCCCGCGACTACACGGCGGCGGCCCAGATGCTGAAGGCCCTCGGCATCGACGAGCTGGACCTGCTCTCCAACAACCCCGACAAGGCGCAGCAGCTTCGCGGCCTTGACCTCGGCGTGCGGCACCGCGTCCCCACGGGCGTCTTCACCACCGCCCACAACGTCCGCTACCTCCGCGCCAAGGTCCTCCAGACCCAGCACACCCTCCCCCTGCCGGAACTGACCGAGCTGCAGAAGCTGCAGGAGCTGCCGAAACTCACTGGAATAACAGCGGGCTGACCGGCGGGCTGACCAGCGGGATGACCACTAGCCCACTCGGCCCCGCCGACTAGCCCCGCACTCCCACCCCGGAAACCCTGTATCCGTGGGGCAGCCAGAGGGTGCGAGGGAGTCGGTCGGCCGGCGGTTCTCGTACACCCGTGCGCTCGCCCGTGTTCTCCCCGTCCTGCTGATCGCCACGGGCCTCTTCTACGACCACTTCACCCCGCGCGACTTCACGGCGGTCCCCTTCTTCACGGCCGCGCCCCTCGTCGCGGCCCCGCTCTTCTCGCTGCGCGGCACGGTGATCACCGGCGTCGCCTCGGTCGCCGGCATCACCGCCGTACGGCTCTACTACGACGACGCGGGCCATGAGGACGCGATCACGGAGATCGCGACGGTGGCCACCGTCGCCGCGCTGGCCGTGCTCATCAACCGTCTCGTCCGCCGCAGCGACGCCCGGCTCGCCACCGCCCGCGAGATCGCCGCGGCGGCGCAGCGGGCGGTCCTGCCGGTGCCGCAGGAGCGGATCGGCGGGCTGGAGATCGCCGCGCGGTACGAGGCCGCGCAGGCCGGGGCGTCGATCGGGGGCGATCTCTACGCGGTGCAGGACTCACCCCACGGGGTACGGCTGATCGTGGGCGATGTGCGTGGCAAGGGGCTGGGGGCGGTCTCGGCGGTGGCCGTGCTGATCGGCGCGTTCCGGGAGGCGGCCGAGCAGGAGTCGACGCTCGAAGCGGTCGCCCAGCGGCTGGAACGGGCGCTGGCCCGGGAAGCGACGCGGCGGGAAGCCGCGCGACGGGACGCCAACGTCGAGTACGAGGGGTTCGTCACGGCGGTCCTGGCCGAGTTCCCGCATGGCTCCGGACGTGCCCGGATCGTCAACCGAGGCCATCCGTCCCCCCTGCTGCTGCACGCCGACGGCACCCTGCGCACCCTGGACGCCCCGCACCCCGCGCTCCCGCTCGGCCTGGACGATGTGGGCACCTGGCCCGACCGCGCCGAGGAGACCGGGTTCCCGCCCGGCGCCACCCTCCTCTTCTACACCGACGGCCTCTCGGAGGCCCGCGACAGCCACGGCGTCTTCTACGACCCGGCCGAGCGCCTGTCCGGCCGTACGTTCCCCGGACCGCGCGTCCTCTTGACGACCCTCGCGGAGGAGGTGCGCCGGCACACGGGCGACCGCACGACGGACGACATGGCCCTTCTGGCGATCCGCCGCTCCTGACCCCTCCGACACGTCTCTCTCACATCTTCCACGCCCGCTGTCACCGAGCGTGTCCATCCGACCTTGCTCCGTATAGCGACTTGCGTACTGTCAGCGCGATTGTTACTCCCGAGTCAGGGTCAACTCGCCCGTTTTCCACCCCTCATGACCCGTAAAGTCCACGGCGGAAGCCGGAACGATCATCAGGAACAGCTTGGAATGGAGTACCCCCGTCTATTAACGTTCGATAACGCAGCGCGGTCGTCCCAGCCGTCACAAGAGACGGCTCCGTGCTCACGCGCCGAATCCCGCAAGGGAACCGGGGAACCACCACCCTGGGGTGAATCGCGCGCAAACCGTCGTGGCAGCACGTCAGGTTTACGCGCGTAGGAGACCTTCCTGCTCCGAACCCGTCAGCTAACCCGGTAGGCGAGAAGGAAGGAAAGGAGTACGCCCACGTGGCGTCGAACCGGTCCGCGACCGAAGCCCCGTTCGTACCGAGCCAACGCGATGGCGACAGCCAGACGTTCGGCTACGGCAGCTACAGCAGCGACAACGAGGGCCCCTGGCAGGAGTGGAACCCCACCGAGGAGTCCATTCGCCCCGTTCGCGGTCGGCACCGCGTCGCCAAGAAGAGCGGCGGCGTACTCGCCCGTGGCGGTCTCGCCCGCAGCTCCACGGTCCTGGGCGTCGGTGTCATAGCCGCCGTCAGCGGCGCCGGCATGGCCAGCGCGCAGTCCGGCAAGGCCCCGGTGTCCATATCGCTGCCCGACATGCCGAACGTCGGCTCGGTCTTCGAGGACGACGCCGAGGAGCCGGAGCCCCAGGCCTCCACGACCCCCCTCAGCAGCGCCGGTCTGATCGCCGCCGACACCGAGCAGGGCACCGCCAACGCCGGCGAGGCGCTGCGCGCCCGCATCATGGCACAGGCCGAGTCCCAGCAGGACGCGTTCGACAAGGCCACCGCCGAGGCCGCCCAGACGGCCGCCGCGAACAAGGCCGCCGAGCAGGCCGCCGAGGAGAAGAAGGAAGCCGAGGCCAAGGAAGCCGCCGCGAAGAAGAAGGCGGCGGAGGAGGCCGAGCGGAAGAAGGAAGCCGAGCGCCTCGCGGCCCTCGCCAAGCAGTTCGCGCTCCCCACCTCCTCCTACACCCTCACCTCCACCTTCGGTCAGGCCGGCCCCTACTGGTCCTCCGGCTACCACACCGGCCTCGACTTCGCCGCTCCCACGGGCACCCTCATCAAGGCCGTCCACAGCGGCACCATCACGCAGGCCGGGTACGAGGGTTCCTACGGCTACAAGACCGTGCTCACCCTCGATGACGGCACCGAGATCTGGTACGCCCACCAGTCCTCCATCGGCGTCAGCGTCGGCCAGAAGGTCGCCACCGGCGACGTCATCGGCCGCGTCGGCGCCACGGGCAACGTCACCGGCGCCCACCTCCACATGGAGGTCCACCCCGGCGGCTCCAGCAGCGGCATCGACCCGGCGGCATGGCTGCGCAGCAAGGGCCTGAACCCGTAGGGAACCGACCGACTCGTACGCCGCGTAAGTCCGCGAGGACCACGCGGCGTTCGTCGTTCCCAGGGACGGTCCCCAGGGCGGTTCCCGGGGGCGGTTCACGATGGCCGTTCACGACGGCCGTTCACGACGGCGGTTCACGACGGCGGGACGGACGCTTCACGCACACGTCACGCCGAGCCGGAATGCGGAAGTCCGCCCCACCGGTTGACGTAGGACATGACTACTCTTCGCCAACTGGGCACGTCCGACATCAGGGTCTTCCCCCTCTCCCTCGGCGGCAACGTCTTCGGCTGGACCGCCGACGAGGCGCAGTCCTTCGCCGTCCTCGACGCCTACGCGGCGGCGGGCGGCAACTTCGTCGACACCGCCGACTCCTACTCGGCGTGGGTGGAGGGCAACGAGGGGGGCGAGTCCGAGCGGATCATCGGCAGGTGGCTCAAGTCGCGTGGCAACCGCGCCGACGTGGTCATCGCTACCAAGGTGAGCCAGCACCCCGAGTACCAGGGGCTGACGGCGGCCAACATCAAGGCGGCGGCCGACGCCTCCCTCGCCCGCCTCGACACGGACCACATCGACCTCTACTACACCCACTTCGACCAGCCCGAGGTCCCCGTCGAGGAGATCATCACGGCCCTCGACGACCTGGTGAAGGCCGGCAAGGTCCGCGCGATAGCGGCGTCCAACATCACCCCCGAGCGCCTGAAGGCCTCCCTGGAGTTCTCGGAGGCCGAGGGCCTGGCCCGCTATGTGGCGCTCCAGCCGCACTACAACCTGGTCTCACGGGACACCTACGAGGGCCCCCTCCAGAGCCTCGCCGCCGGACACGGCCTCTCCGGCGTCCCCTACTTCGCCCTCGCCAAGGGCTTCCTCACGGGCAAGTACCGGCCCGGCACCACCGTCGACAGCCCCCGGGCCGCCGGCGCCGGCGCGTACCTCGACAGCCCGACCGGCCTCCGTGTCCTCAGCGCCCTCGACGAGATCGCCGAGGCCCGCGGCGTGGCCCCCGCCACCGTCGCCCTCGCCTGGCTCACCGCCCAGCCGACGATCACGGCCCCGATCGCCTCCGCGCGCACCCCGGACCAACTCCCGCCGCTCCTGGCCGTCGCCGACCTCACCCTCACGCCCGAGGAACTCGACCGTTTGACCGAGGCGTCGGCGTAGAGCACCGCTCCCCGGTCGAACGTGCAGCCCGCGCCCCCAATGGGCGCGGGGAACTGCGCGCACGACCACAGTTGAACCAGCGCCGCCCCACCACCGCACCCCCACAGCGACCCGCGAAGCCCTAGTACCGGTACGGGTTGTACCCCGGATACGCCGCCATCCCGTACCCCAAGGGCTGGCCGTACGCCGACCCGTACCCGCCGTGCGCGTACCCCCCGTGGGCATACCAGCCGTACCCGTACCCACGGGCCCCCACTCCCCGCCCCGCGTACCCCATCGCAGGCCGAGCCACCCCGCGCCTGCGCCACAGCTCGAACAGCAACTCCCGCTCCCTGAGCGCGAAGTCACCTCCGGCCCGCCCTCGCAGTCCCCGACGCCGCAGAAACGCCAACTTCGTCGCGTACGTCTCGTACTCCCCGACCGACCGGGCCGCCGCCTTCCCGAAGTGATGCGCCGCGTACTCCCGCGCCACCCGCCGAGCCCGCATCGACCCCAGCACATACGGCTCGGCCGGCGTCAGCCACCCCGCCGCCGCATACGCCGGCAGTTCCTCCCGCACGGTCCGCAACTCCCGCTGCCGCAGCCAGATCACCAACCACGTCAGCAACCCGAACGCCGGCACCATCAGCGCCGCGTACACGGCGAAGAACCCGTACTCCCCGAACGTCGCCGACCCGTTCCAGACCGCGTGCATCGCCATGGCGAGCAACAGGCCGCCCAGCGGTACGGCCACCCGCCGCACCCGCTGCCACTCCGCCGCGAACGCCGCCACCCCGAACCCGATCCCCGTCAGCACGGTGAACAACGGATGCGCGAACGGCGACATGATCACCCGCACGAAGAAGGTCGCCGCGGTGACCGACGCCAGCCCGCTGCCCCCGCTGAGCTGGTCCGTCCCGAACGCGGTCCCCAGGTAGAGGATGTTCTCGGTGAAGGCGAAGCCGGTGGCGGTGACTCCCGCGATCACCACCCCGTCCACGATCCCGGTGAAGTCCCGCCTCCTGAAAAGGAAGACGAGTAAGACGGCCGCGGCCTTGGCGGTCTCCTCCACCACGGGCGCTATGACGGTCGCACCCACGGTGTCGGCATGCGTCGGATCGGCCGTGGCCGTCGCTATCCACTGTGTGGCGAAACTGTTCGCCACGATGGCTATCAGCGCCGCGGCACACGCCCCCCACGCGAACGCGAACACCATGTTCTTCCAGGGGCCCGGCTCCACCCGGTCCAGCCACCTGAACGCCGCCATGAGCACCGGCACGGGCAGCACCGCGAGCCCCAGTCCGACCAGGAACCCCTCCGTGCCGGTCTGCTCGCGCACGAGCGCGAGGATGACCAGACCGGAGATCCCGAGCAGCCCGATCAGCGCGCTGTACTTGACGCTCTTCCGCTGCCACCAGCGCGTGGGCCTGAACGCATACTCACCGGCAGGTCCGCTGGGGTGCGTCGGGTGGGTGGGACTGGTGGCCATTGCATTGACCCTAACGAGGGATGGGCGCCGCCCGCGACGGTGCGTGCTGGGGCCCGTCGGACCGCATACCCGCCGGACTACGAAGGACGGACAGCCTTCAGACGCCTGTGGGGGATGTTCGGACTTCTGCTTGCGCTTCTCCTGCTGCTTTTGCTTCCGCTACTACTGCTGTCCCTGCGTCGGCTTGTGGGTCGGCACGTGCGTCTGCTCCCGTTCACGCTGCTGTACGCGGCGGAAGAGCAGATCGTTCACCACATGACCCTTGTCCAGTCCCTGCCCCTCGAAACGGGTCAGCGGCCGGAAGTCAGGACGTGGCGCGAACCCACCGTCGGCGCGGGTGTTCTCGAACTCCGGATGCGCGGTCAGCACGTCCAGCATCTGCTCGGCGTACGGCTCCCAGTCCGTCGCACAGTGCACGATCGCCCCCGGCCGGAGCCGCGACGCGACCAGCGTGAGGAACTCGGGCTGGATCAGCCGGCGCTTGTGGTGCCGCTTCTTCGGCCAGGGGTCGGGGAAGTAGACCCGCAGCCCGTCCAGTGAGCCGGGCGGCAGCATCTCCCGCAGCAGGATGATCGCGTCCCCGTTGGCGACCCGGATGTTGGACAGACCGTCCCGGTCCGCGAGGTTCAGCAGGTTCCCCTGGCCCGGGGTGTGCACATCCACGGCCAGTACGTTGGTCTCCGGGTCGGCGGCGGCCATCAGCGCCGTCGCCTCGCCCATCCCGAAGCCGATCTCCAGCACGACGGGCTTGTCGTTCCCGAACAGCTCGACGAGATCGAACGCCCGACCGTCGATGTCGAGACCCCACTTGGGCCACAGCCGCTGCAACGCGTCCGCCTGCCCGGCCGTCACCCGACTCCGCCGGGGCTGGAAGCTCCTGATCCGCCGCTCGAAGTGCGACCCGGCGGGATCCGCCTGGGGCCCATGGGGGAAGCGGGGCTCCCCCTTGACGCGGGTATGCCGAAGGGAGGCACCGGAGGTGCGGGACTCGGAAGCACGGGCGGAATCAGACACAGTGCCTCCGATTTTACGGCGAGGTAAACCCCTGCGACGCCCTCCCAGCGCGGCACGGGTAGGGGCGGCGGGGGCGAACCCCTCGGACGCCGACCCTCAGACGCCGACTCCTCAGACGCCGACTCCTCAGACGCCGACTCCTCGGACGCCGACCCCTCAGACCTGAGCCAACACACCCAAGGCTCTCCTCCCCACCTCCCGCCCGATCGGCAGCGAAGCCGTCGCCGCAGGCGAGGGCGCGTTCAGCACATGCACCGCCCGCGCCCCCTCCCGGATCAGAAAGTCATCCACCAGCGTCCCGTCCCGAAGCACCGCCTGCGCGCGTACCCCAGCCGCCGCCGGCACGAGATCTCCTTCGGAAACCCCCGGCAGCAGCCTCCGCACGGCCCCGGTGAAGGCCTTCTTGGACACCGACCGCCGAAGCTCCCCGGCTCCGTACCGCCAGTGCCGTCGAGCTATCCGCCAGGAACCGGGCCATGCCAGCGTCGCCCCCAGCTCCCGCGCCCGCACGGTCCCCCACCCGTACCCCTCACGTGCCAGCGCGGGCACCGCGTTGGGCCCGATGTGGACACCCCCGTCGATCCCTCGCGTCAGATGCACCCCGAGGAACGGGAACGCCGGATCGGGCACGGGGTAGACGAGTCCTCGGACCAGCTCGGGACGGGCCAGCTCGTAGTACTCCCCCCGGAACGGCACGATCCGCATCCCGGGCTCGTCCCCGGTCATCCGGGCCACCTCGTCGCAGTGCAGCCCGGCGCAGTTCACCAGCACCCGCCCCCGTACGATGTCGCCGCCCCGGATCCGCACGGCGACCCCCAGCGAGGCCCGCCGGTCGATCCGCTCGACCTCCGCGCCGTACCGGATCTCGGCGCCGGAGGCCCGCGCGAGCTGCCGGGCGACCCCCACGAAGTCACAGATCCCGGTGGTCCCGACATGTATGGCCGCGAGCCCGCGCACCTCCGGCTCGTACTCGGCGATCTGGGCGGCGCCCAGCTCCCGCACCGGAATCCCGTTCTCCCGCCCGCGCTGCACCAGGGAGTGCAGCCGGGGCAGCTCGGACCGCTCGGTGGCGACGATCAGCTTCCCGGTGACGGCGTGGTCGATGCCGTACTCGGCGCAGAACTTGACCATCTCGGCGGCGCCCTCGACCGCGTACCGCGCCTTCAGAGATCCCGGACGGTAGTAGATCCCGCTGTGGATGACACCGCTGTTCCGCCCGGTCTGGTGCCGGGCCGGCCCCGGCTCCTTCTCCAGCACGGTCACGTGTGTCCCCGGCGCCGCCCGCGTGATCGCGTACGCCGTCGACAGCCCGACGATCCCCCCGCCGACCACGAGCACATCGCAGTCGTAAGCGCCCTGCCTCCGCACGCGCCCCACCTCCCGACTCCGATAGTGCACTGCACCACTGACAATGCCCTCAAACCCGGAAGCCGTCTTCATGACGCCGGTCACGCAGGGGCCGTGCCTCAAAGGGGCGCGGGGAACTGCGCGAGCAACCACGACGCACCCGCAGGTCCCGCAACCACACACCCGGCGGCCGGGTAGGAGCCCGCGGCCAAGCGGAGCGCTTACGCCGGCGTCATCAACAGCGGCCGCGCCCTCTCCCGCAGCTCAATGACCCGCGGCTCATCCCCGTACGGCTCCAGCCGATGCAGCAGATCCTTCACATACTCGGTCGTGCGAGCCGACGAGATGCGCCCCGCGACCTCCACCGCCCGCACCCCCTGCTCGCACGCCGCATCGAGGTTGCCGGACTCCAACTCGGCGACGGCCGAGACGACGAGCCGCAGCCCGTGCGAGCGTACGAACTCCTCCGTCGGCCGCGACAGCGCCTGCTCGGTGAAGCGGCGCACCTGACGCGGCGCCTTGAGGTCGCGGTAGCACTCGGCCGCGTCCGCGGCGAACCGGTCGTAGCCGTAGAACCCCAGCCAGGTCGGGTCGTTGTCGCCGTCCCGGGCCCGTTCCAGCCACCCCTCGGCGGCCTTGAGGGCCGCCCCGGCGGCCGCCGCGTCGCCAGCGCGCGCGTGCGCCCTCGCCTCGACGAGCCGGAAGAAGCTCATGGTGCGGGCGGTGGCCAGCCCCCGGTTGCGTTCGAGGGCGGCCTGCGCGAGATCGACGCCCTCGTCGCCGAACCCGCGGTAGGTCGCCTGCAGGGACATCGTCGCCAGCACATACCCGCCCAGCGGCACGTCGGCCGCGGCGCGCGCGAGCCGCAGCGCCTGGATGTAGTACCGCTGCGCGGCCTCCTGCTGACCCGTGTCGAAGGCCATCCAGCCTGCGAGCCGGGTGAGTTCCGCGGACGCTCCGAACAGCGCGCGGCCCACCTCGTCGGAGTACGACCCGAGCAGCAGGGGCGCCGCCTCGACCCGCAGGCACTCCGGCACCATGGACGAACGCCAGTCGCCGCCCCCGTACTTGGAGTCCCAGCGCCTGGCGTCCTCGGCGGCCTCACGCAACTTCTGCACATCGCTGTGGCCGACCTTCAGTGGCGACCCGGAGCCCTCGACGGAGCCCGCCTCGCGCGCCACCGAACTGTCGGCCGGGGTTATCAGCCAGCGTGAGGCGGGTGTGGCGTAGGCGCTCACCGCGAACGATCCTGCCAGGGACTGCCAGATGCCGCCGGAGCCGGCGCGGCGTCCCGCGAGGTCGAGCCGGTACAGCTCCGTCGCCGAGCGCACCGCCTGTCCGACGTCACGGGGGAAGGCGAGGCCCACTTCGGGGGCGGGATCCGCGTCCGCCAGGCCGATCTCGTGGAGCGGCACCGGTCGGCCCAGCTTCTGGCCGATCGCGGCCGCGATGAGATGCGGCGCGGCACCCTGGGGGACCATGCCCTTGGAGACCCACCGCGCCACCGAGGTCTTGTCGTAGCGAAGTGTCAGCCCGCGTTGAGCGCCAAGGTCGTTGACGCGACGCGCGAGTCCTGCGTTGCTGATTCCCGCGAGGGCGAGAACGGCGCCGAGCTTTTCGTTCGGCCCGCGTTGCTCCCTGGACATTGCGCCACCCCTCGAACAGACGGCTGCCGCGGCGGCATAGGCACGCGGCATTCGTAAACCCAGCGTAGTTCGCCGCATCCCAAGCGTTAAGGGGCCCAAATCCGGATGGCGGGATTGTGGTCCGTACGAAAGAGCGGACAGAGTACGGAGTGTTGTCACGTGCTCCCGCTGTGTGGCCGTGCGCCTGTCCGTGCGCTCTTCTCCGGCCACCGGGGGAGCGGTTCCATGGTCGTGCGTGGGTCGGCCCGCTGTACTGGATCCAGTGGGCTGGGGGACACCGCCGCCTACATCCCCGCGGGCGGCGGACCGGTCCGGGAGGCGAACTCCGCCTCCCGGACTGTGCGTTGACACTGAGTTGCCATCGGGGGCGGCGCGGGGGGCATGCCGACTCCGCCCTCCGTGGCCGATTTGGCCGAAAATCGACGGTGGTCGTGGAGAGGGAATACCGCTCCGACCACGGCTCTTGAGGGCGCGTTAAGTGTTTTGGGGGAGCGTACCGGGGGCGCATTCGCGTCGTAGACCCGGGGTTCGCCTTTGTCGACTCCCCCTCCTCAGGGCCTACTTGAGGGTGTGGCGGGGGAGCGCTCAAGGCTCCCCAGGGGCGCACTTACCGGTGTGCAAGCCGACCCGCGCGCCCTCCGACAGGCCTCCTTCGTGGCAGCATGGGAGCCGGTTCGTACGGTGCACTGGTTGTCCACAGCCTGTGGAGGCGTCGATGCGGTGGTTGGTGGGATGGAGCAGTACCGCCGCTGGCGCACCCGTCATCGGCTCCGCCGGAGCCACCGGACACGACGGCGAGAGCGTGCACCCGGTCGGCTCCCACCTCATCTGGGGCGACCCCGATCCGCTGTGGGCCGTCGGCGACTGGCGCCCGGACGAGGTGCGTGTGGTGCGGGCCGACGCACAGACGAAGATCGCCGTCCTCGGTATCTGCGGTGCCTCCGACGAGCAACTGCGCGTGGGCCTGTTCGCAGCCCGAGGCGGCGCCCTGCGCCACCTCACCGCCTGGCCCGGCAGCTACACGGCCGTCGTCCAGGTCGGCCGCCGGGTCACCGTCTGCGGCGACCTCGCGGGCGCGCGCCCCGTCTTCCACACCCCCTGGGCCGGCGGCACCGCGTACGCGACGGCAGCCCTCCCTCTCGCCGACCTCATCGAGGCCAACCTCGACTTCGGGCATCTGGCCGCCCTGCTCGCAGCCCCCGACGTACCGGACGCCCTCCATGACTCCACTCCGTACGACGGCGTGCGCCGCATTCCCCCGGGGCACGCACTGATCCTGCGCGCCGGTGCGCGCGAGATCGCCGGTTACGAGCCGGTCGCCTCCATCGCCGTCGCCGCCCCCTCCGCAGACCCGGCCGGCGCGGTGGACGACGTCCGCGACGCCCTCGTGGAGGCCGTACGCGTCCGCCTGTCCGCCCCCCGGCACGTACCCGACGTGGACCCGGGGCCGGTCCCCGGCATGGGCCCCGCCGAGCGCCGCGCCGCCCGGGGCATGCCGGCCCCCGGCATCGGCGCCGACCTCTCGGGCGGCCCCGCCTCCGGCACCCTGGCCCTGCTCGCCGCCGGCCTGCCCGGCGCCCCCGGTACGGTCCTCGGCCACGGCACGGGCGCCGGCGAACGCCTCCTGGCCGTCACCTTCAACGACCTGGCCACCTCCGGCCGCGAAGCCGAACTGGAACGCGCGGGCACCATGGCCGCCAACCCCCGCCTGCACCACGTGGTGGTGACGGGCGGCGAGGAGGTCCTCCCGTACGCCGACCTCGAAGGTCCCCTGACCGACGAACCGGGCCCCTCCCTCGTCACCGCCGCCCGCCACCGCGCCCGCCTCGCCTCCGGCAGCGCCGACCACTTCACCGGCTACGGCGCACGCCAGGTCCTGGACGCCCACCCCGCCCGCCTCGCCGACCTCCTCATGGACCGCAAACGCCGCCACCTGGTCCGCCCGGTCGCCGCCCTCGCCAAGGCCGACGGCTCGGTGATGGTCCCCGCGCGCGTGTACGGCGCCGCCCGGAAGCTGGCCCGCACCCCGTACCGCTCCGGCGTCGAAGTCCTCGCCACCCGTCTGATGCAGCGCCGCTTCGAGGAGCCCGGAGGAGCGGTGGGCGCCTCCCTGGCGGCGCTCACCTGGGCCAGACCGGGCCCGGCCGCCCGCTGGCTCACGGGCGAGGCCCTGGCAGAAGTATCGATTCGCCTCGGCGCCACCACCGGCCGCCCCACCGTCGGCCCCGGCCAGCGCCCCGGCGACTTCCGCGCCCGCGCGGCCCTCGCCCGCCACGCCGCGGACCTGAGAATCCTCGAACAGGCCGTCGAGATCCGCTCCCAGCGCCTCCACACCCCGTTCCTCGACAACCAGGTCGTCCGGGCCTGCCGCGCCCTCCCCGAGGCCCTCCGGGTCCAGCCGGGAGCCCGCGCCGCCATCCTCCGTACGGTCCTGGAGGGCGCCGGCGTCACCGACCTCCCACCCGGCTGGGGCGCCCCCTCCCACGCAACCTCCGCCGCCGCCACCCGCACCGGTCTCCGCGCCTCCGCCGACACTCTCATCAGCCTCTTCGACACGCCCCTGCTCGCCCAGGCGGGCCTGGTGGAGGCCCGAGTGGTCCGCAAGGCCCTCCGGGCAGCCGCCGAGGGCGAACCCCTCCCCCTGGACGGCCTCGCCGACCTCGTCTCCCTCGAACTCTGGCTGCGCCGCCTCCTCTCCCGCCGCGGCACCTGCTGGACGGGCACGCCCGCGAGACAACGCGCGGTCCCGGCCGGCATCAAGCCCCAGCGAGGCGCACTGGGGGCGGGGGCCACGGCGAGACGGGGCTAGAAGGCCCGTGCTTCTCACCCGCAGGTGAATTCCGACCGCGCCCAGTCCGCCAACACCGGCAGGTCGTGGTGGCCGTGCGGTTCGACGACCAGCCGTACCGTCTCCCGGCCCCTGAGGTCCACATGGACCGGAACGGCCGGCTCCCCACCCCGCACCGGCCCGGACTTCCACAGTCGGACCCCGTCGCCGTACACGGAGAAGGAGACCTCGCCGAGACCGAGCGTCATGTCGTCGACACCGACGAGGGCGTCGTACGAGCCGCAGCGGCGGTTGAGGCCGATGGTCACGGAGGAGTGGCCGTGCACGGTCACCCCGTGGGCGTACCGCTTCCCGGCGATCGACATCCCGTACCGCTGCCAGACCCAGCTGCTTTCGCCGAACCGCATCTCGGGCTCGCCGCCGTCGCCGAGGACGTCGTACCGCAGCTCGTTCCACCGGTACACGGCCGGTGCCGGGGAAGGGGGCGTCGGGGTCGGCGGGGGCGACGGCTCGGTCGGTGAAGGCGGTGGTGTGGGTGTGGGCGAAGGTGTCGTCCTCGCGTCGGGCGCCGGCGGCGTTGCCGACGGCGTCGGCGTCGGGGGCGGTGAAGGCGTCGGCAACGGCTTGGACACCGGAACCACCGGCACCATCGCCGCCGGTGTGCCCGGCGGGGGCTCCTCCGGCGGCTCCGACGGATCGGCAGCCGGCTCTTCCGGTGGTGCCTCCACGGGTTGGCTGACGGGCGGCCTGGCCAGTGGCAACTTGTCCTCCGTGTCGTTGCCCGCCAGGGCGAGCGCCACGGCCGCGGCCACCATCCCGGCCACACTCACCGCGATACCGGCCTTGGCCGGTGCTCCGAGCGCTTCCACGGCGGCCCCGCCGCCCGCGCCACTCGCGCCCGCACCCGCGGAAGCCCCGCCCACCGCAGCCGCCCCCGCGGCTCCGGCCGCCCCGACCCCCGCGCCCCCGGCGACGAGCGCGGCCGTCTTCGCATAGCCGGCCGCACCGAACCACCCGATGACCGCGATCGGTACGACGGCGGGAATGCCGCCCGCGACCTCCTTGATCTGCCCGGCGGCCAGCCGGCACGCCGCGCACTCCTCCAGATGCGCCCGCAACCCCCGCTCGGCGCGCGTCCGCAGACCGCCCCGCGCGTACGCGCCGAGCCGGTCGGCGTAACGCCCGCACTCCGCCGAGTTCCCCGCGAGCGTGGCGCTCACATGGGCCTGCAGATACGCCTGTTTGAGCCCCTCCCGGGCCCGACTGGCCAGCACACGCGTCCCGTTGGCGTCCAGCCCGAAGAGCGTGGCGACCTCGCTCGGCGACTCGTCCTCCACCTCCGTGTGCCACAGCACGGCCTGCCACCGCTCCGGCAGCGACCGGAAGGCCCGCATCGCCATCGACTGCTCGGCCTCGTGCAACGCCCGCACGTCGGCCCCGAGATCGAGTCCCGCTGCGAAGGAGCTCATGGACGCGGTCGTGTCCGACACCTCGGCCCCGCGAGAGGCCTGCGCCGCGAACACGGCGAAGTCGTCGACCAGTTGCTCCCGCCTGGCGGAACTCGTCCACGTGGCGGCGACACGCCGCACCGACGTCAGCAGATAGGCCCGTACGGCGTGCTCGGGCCCGGACCCGCCCCGTACGGCCTGCAGCATCCGGGCGAAGACCTCAGCGGTCAGGTCATCGGCCGTATGGGCGTCCCGGCAGCAGGCCCGCGCATAACGACGCACGGCCTCCGAGTGCCGCCGGTACAGCTCCTCGTACGCCGAGTCGTCCCCCGACCGCATCCGCTCGATCAGATCGGCGTCGGACGGCGCCCGAGGCGGCAGCACCCCCGAGTCGGACCGGTCCCACTGCGCCGGAACCCGCCTCCCCTGGCCGGGCACCTGAGGGGGTGCGTCACCCACCGACTCGTCCCGCCCGTCAACACCCATCGCGGAAGCCCCCGCCACCAGCCCACCCAGTCCTGAACACCGGTCAGAGTGCCATATCGGCTTTTGATCAGCCCCCGCACCAAGGGCGTACCACTCGTCCGAGCGGACTTCCCGGACATCAGTACGCGACTTCACCTGTCCAGGTGAGGCCCAGGGGTGGTGGCCGGCCCGGAGGGCCGCCTCCCAGGGGTGCGGGGAACCGCGCGACAAGCCACGACGAGGCAACGGACATCCACGCGCGCGAGGCCTGCCCGGGGCCGAAGGGGCAGCGCCCCTGGGGATGGGAACGGGTAAGGGCGGCGGGGGGCGAAAAACACCCCACGCCGCCCCTGAGGCGAACCGAACCCGACATCCATCACGCCGGACGCACCCTCACCCGACACCCGTCAGACCGGCCGAGACCGCAACCCCTCCAACAGGATGTCCAGCAACCGCGCCGACGCGGCAGCCTGCTGCGCCGCATCAGGCAACGCGGGCGCGCCCGTGGCGATCACGAGCAACACATCAGCCACGGTCACGTCCTCGCGCAGTTCACCCGCCGCCCGAGCCCGCTCCACGAGCTGCCCCACGACCTCGAGCAGCGCGGACGCTCCGGCGTCGTCCACCGACCCGCCACCGCTGCCGACGGCACCCGGGTCCGCCGGCACCAGCCGCAACTCGGCCGTCGGCTGAACCCGCTGCTGCGGCACCCGCGCCTCGTCACCGACACCGCCACCGACAACGTCGGCCCCGCCGGCCCCGGTCGCGTCCTCCGCGACCCCGACCCGCAGCACCTGCGGCGGCAGCAACCGCCCGGCACCCGACGCCACCGACGTCCGCAGGAACCGCGACAGCGCCTGCCACGGGTCCTCCTCCTGCCCGAGCGCCACCCTGGCCTGTTCGGTGAGCCGAGACGTCTCCTCCTCGGCTATCCGCCGGACCAGGACGTCCTTGCTCGGGAAGCGCCGGTACACCGTGCCGACACCCACTCGGGCCCGCCGGGCCACGTCCTCCATCGGCGCGCCGTACCCCAGCTCGCCGAAGACCTCGCGCGCCGCGCGCAGCACGTGCTCGAGGTTGCGCTGTGCGTCCACGCGGAGCGGAGTCGACCGCACTCCGTCACCGCGTCCGTTGCCGCCCGCCGAGCCGATCGCACCACCGGGTGCGATCGTGGGCGCGGACGACCAATGAGACTCCTGAATATGCATAAGTGTTCCCCCGGTAATGACGTCTCCCCCCGGAGACTCTCCCCGTCATCGGAAGCCGCCGGCACCTCGGCGCCGACGAGCCGGAGCGGCGGAACGATCGCCCAAGGTCCTCGGTGGTCCCCCGATTCCCTTCGTCGGAGAGCCGGCCCCCGAGCCGACCCGCCCGTCGCGGACCCACTCGGTACCCGGACCCGGACCCGGAATCCGCATCGGATCCCGAACCCGCCCGAACCTCTTGGACGCATCCCCCCTACACCCCGTCAAGACACGAACATAGTTGAGAGGGAGTCAATTCAGAAGGGGCACGTTCCGCACGGAGCGCCCCTCGATCGGAGTACGGGTGGTTTACGTCCGGTTTGCGCCCCCTCCTGCCACCCGGCTCACATCATCTGACCTGCGCACCTGTCGCTCACGCCGGTAAATCGGGCAACCCCGCGCCCCGACGGCGACCGGTCACACAAATTGCCGGGCCTGTGGACAAACCAGCGAGCAAGGTGCGTCATGGGATGGTGAAGGAACCGATGCGCATCCTTATCGTCGGCGGCGGATACGTCGGGCTGTACACAGCGCTGCGCTTGCAGCGACAGCTGAAACCGGAACTCGGACGCGGAGACGTCGAGATCGTCGTCGTGTCCCCCGACCCCTATATGACGTATCAACCCTTCCTTCCGGAGGCGGCCGCGGGCTCCATCTCGCCCCGCCATGTCGTCGTACCGCTGCGCCGTGTCCTCGACAAGTGCAAGGTCGTCATCGGCGAGGCCACCGCGATCAACCACGCCAAACGCATCGCGACCCTGGACACCCTCGCCACAGAGGAAGAGGGCACGGGCTCCGAACAGCTCACGTACGACGAACTGGTCCTCGCCCCCGGCTCGATCTCGCGCACCCTGCCCGTCCCCGGGCTCGCGGACTTCGGCATCGGCTTCAAGACCGTCGAAGAGGCCATCGGCCTGCGCAACCACGTCATCGAGCAGATGGACATCGCCTCCTCCACCCGTGACCCCGCGATCCGCGACGCCGCCCTGACCTTCGTCTTCGTGGGCGGCGGCTACGCGGGCGTGGAGGCGCTCGGCGAGCTGGAGGACATGGCCCGCTACACCGCGCGGTACTACCACAACGTCAAGCCCGAGGACATGAAGTGGATCCTCGTGGAGGCGTCCGACCGCATCCTCCCCGAGGTCGGCGAGGAGATGGGCCGCTACACGGTCACCGAGCTGCGCCGCCGCAACATCGACGTACGGCTGCACACCCGCCTGGAATCGTGCACCGACCGCGTCGCCGTCCTCAGCGACGGCGCCCGCTTCCCGACCCGTACGGTCGTGTGGACGGCCGGTGTGAAACCGCATCCCGTCCTCGCCGCCACCGACCTCCCGCTGAACGAACGCGGCCGGCTGAAGTGCACCGCCGAACTGTCGGTGGAGGGCGTCTCGCACGCGTGGGCGGCCGGTGACGCGGCCGCAGTCCCCGACGTCACCGCCGAACCCGGCAAGGAGACCGCCCCCAACGCCCAGCACGCCGTACGCCAGGCCCGCGCCCTCGGCGACAACATCGCCCGCTCCCTGCGCGGCGAGCCCCTGCAGACGTACGCGCACAAATACGTCGGCTCGGTCGCCTCCCTGGGCCTGCACAAAGGTGTCGCGCACGTCTACGGGCGGAAGCTGAAGGGCTACCCCGCCTGGTTCATGCACCGCGTCTACCACCTGAGCAGGGTGCCCACCTTCAACCGCAAGGCCCGCGTCCTCGCCGAATGGACCCTCTCCGGGCTCTTCAAACGCGAGATCGTCTCGCTCGGTTCACTCGAACATCCCCGTGCGGAGTTCGAACTCGCGGCCGGTGGAAAGCCTCCTGAGGACCCGAAGGGGTCGTCCTGACCGGATCCAGGAACTCCACCGTTCAGCCCGACGTCTGACGGATGTCGGTCCGGTCGGCCAGACTGGTCCGCGATGTGATCCATGATCTCGGGCGGGGCCATCACCCTGCCCGCACACCACCCACCAAGCCCGCACGAACCACCCCATTCGCCACCGGCTCGACCATCGCCCCACCCCTTCGGCACCCACGACCAGGCGTCCCCCCACCGCCGCACCCGGGGCAACCCTCCGGGCCACCGGCCGGATCCGGAGCCGGCCACAGACAACAACACGAGGCACGAGGCAAGGATTCGGTGAACTTCACGCGCTGGAGCGCCCGGCTCCCCGGTACGCAGCGCCGCGCCGCAGCGCGGACCGAACACACGATCACCCCGGACCGGCGGGGGGACGGCTCCGTGCCCGCCGCCCGCGCCGAACGGCAGACCGACGACCCCCCGGACCACACACCGACCGTGCCCGCCGTCGACGACCTCCCCACCCGCGAGATCCTCGACCGCATCCCGGCCCTCGTAGCCCTCGTGCACGGCCCCGACCACCGCACGGCCTACGTCAACGATGCCTACGTCGCGGCCTTCGGCGTCCGCCCCCTCGGCGAGCCCGCCCGCGAGACCCTGCCGGAGCTGGACGCCCTCGGCCTTCTTCCGCTCCTCGACCAGGTCCTGCGCAGTTCCAGACCCCGCACGGTCAAGTCCCGCAAGGCCCCCGGTGGCCGCAGTTACACGATCACCTGCACCCCGGTCGCCGTACCCAGCGGCACACGGCAGGGGGACGGCGGCGTCCTGATCTTCGCCGCCGATGTCACCGACCACGCCGAGGCCGCCGAGCGCCTGCGCGCCAGCGAACGCCGCCAGCGCGAGACCGCCGTCACCCTCCAGCGCTCCCTCCTCCCCCAGGAACTCGAACAGCCGGACGACCTGCGCATCGCCGCCGTCTACCACCCCGGCGGCACGGAGACCGCCGTCGGCGGCGACTGGTACGACGTCATCACCCTCGGCGGCGGCCGCACGGCCCTCGTCATCGGCGACGTCATGGGACGGGGCGTCCGCGCCGCCGCCGTCATGGGCCAGCTCCGTACGGCCGTCCGCGCCTACGCCCGCCTGGACCTCCCCCCGCACGACGTCCTGCAACTGCTGGACGGCCTCGCCACGGAGATCGACCCCAACCAGATCGCCACCTGCGTCTACGCCGTCCACGACCCCAACGAGGGCCGCCTGGTCTACGCCTCGGCAGGCCATCTGCCCATCCTCGTCCGCGACGAGAGCGGCACCGTCCTGCGCGCCGACGAACCCACCGGCCCCCCGCTCGGCACCGGCGGCTGGACCCACTCCTCCGGCTCGATCCCCCTCGGACCCGGCTCCACGGCCGTCTTCTACACGGACGGCCTGGTGGAGCGCCGCAACGAGGACCTCGACGAGGGAATCGCCGCCCTGGAGCGCGCCCTGGCCGGCGCCACCGGCACCCCCCAGGTCGTCTGCGACCGCCTGGTCCGCTCCACGGGCGTCACCGCCGACCACGACGACGACGTCGCCGTCCTCGTCCTCCAGCACCCCGCCCGCACCGGCCCCGACGGAGAACTCTTCCGCAACGCGGCGCTGGAGCTGCTGGGCGGTGTGGAAGCGGCCCCTCGAGCCCGGGCCTTCGCCTCCGGCGTCCTGACCAGCTGGCGCTTCCCGCCGGAACTGCACGACCTGGGAGTCCTGGCGGCCAGCGAACTGGTCGCCAACTCCCTCCAACACGGCACCCCGCCCATGCGTCTGCGGCTGCGCCGCACCGACCGTCGGCTCATCGTCGAGGTCACCGACGGCAACGACCATCTGCCCCGGCGCCGCCGGGCCGACCCCGCCGACGAGTCCGGCCGCGGCATCGCCATCGTCGCCACCATCGCCTCCAACTGGGGCAGCCGCCGGGCCCCGGGCGGCGGCAAGGCGGTGTGGTGCGAGTTCGCCCTGCCGCGCACGACCTGACGAACGGGGCCCCGCCCGGGCCGCTCACACGGCTCGGGCACCTGTCGGTCCGGCTGGCGATCACCGCCGCGAGATCACCTCCTGGCGAACGTCGAACGGATGCCGGGTTGACCACTCGCCGGCCTGGCCGTCGCCGACTCCGGCGAGATCCGGATCGGCGGCGGGGTCTTCCAGGACCACAACCTCAGCGAGGAGTCACCGCCGCCCAGAAAGCCCCCTGGAGGCCCGCAGCGTCCCCTCGACAGGCTCGTAAGCAGGCACGAGAAACAACTGTCCCGCGTCGGCCTCACCGGTCTCGACGACCGTCTGCCTCGCCACCTCCCTGTACCTGGCCGCCTTCGTCGCCGCCCTCCACTCCGCCCACAGACTCCGCGTGACCGAAGCCAGATCAGGCTGACCCGACCCCGGTGCCCGGCGACACCCGAAAGCGCACACGGTCCCGACATCCCGCCTCGACCACCCCCACAGCCCTGACATCCGGTCTCGGAAAAGCGGTCGGGGCCGCCACTCATGTCCGGTCAAGGGGACCTACGCGGCCAGTGTCGACCCAGCAGGCGCCCCACCCCGAGCCACGACCCGGCTCCTCGCCAGCGACGGCTGGTCCTGTACGGCCGTGAGCCGCCGCCCGAGCCGCAGCGCCAGCACCGTGATGCCCAGAGAGAGGAGCAGGAACATCACGATGTACGGGGTATGCAGCGAGGCCCCCATCGGCCCGCCCACAGCCGGCCCGACCGCCAGCGCGAGCTGCTTGACCAGCGCGAACGCGGAGTTGTACTGCCCTGCCATCCCCGTCGGAGCCAGATCGGCCACCAGCGGCGCGACGGTCGGCGACAACATGGCCTCACCGAGACCGAACAGCGCGTACGTCGACACGAATGCGGCGGTGGCCATGGTCTGGCCCGTCTGCCCCAGCCCGGCGAACCCGGCCACCGCCCACGCGACGGCCCATATGAGCCCCACGGCGGCGATCACCCGCGACCGTCGACGCCGCTCCACGAACCGCAGCACGGCGAACTGCGCGATCACGATCACCGCGGTGTTGGCAGCCAACGCCGTCCCGAGCGCGGAGGTCGATATTCCTGCCGCCTCGACCCCGTACGCACTCAGCCCCGACTCGAACTGCCCGTAGCAGGCGAAGAAGAGCACGAACCCGAGCACGCAGAGCCGCACCATGGCCCGGTTGCCGAGCAGCTGCTTCCAGCTTCCCTTGGGCGTCGCTCCCGTCGCCACATCCTCGGCCTTCGCCATCCGAGGCATGCGCACCGTCGCCATCACACCGACGAGCACCAGGAACATCGCCGCCTGTATGGAGAAGAGCAGCGTGAAGGACCCCGCGCGTGTGGCATCCACGAGATGCCCGCCCATCAGGCCTCCGACCCCGAGCCCGAGGTTCTGCAGAAAGAACTGCGTGGCGAAGTCCCGCGACCGCGACTCCGCACGCGAACAGTCCACGATCATCGTCGCGAGCGCCGGCTGCGTCACGGCCTGCCCGGCCCCGAGCGTCGCCGCGGACAACAACACGGTCGTGGCACTCGCCGCCAGCCCGAGCCCCAGCGACCCGATCGCAGCGGTGACCAGGGAGGCGAGCAGCACCGGAAGCGGGCCACGCCGGACTATGGCCCGCCCGGCGAACGGCAGCACCACCAGCGCGGCCACGGCGAACACCGCGAGCACCAGTCCCGCGGTCATCGCCCCGAGATCCCGCACCTGCGCCACGTAGACGTACAGATACGGGACCGTGAAGCCGAGTCCGAACGCGCCGAGCGCGTTGCCCACATGAATCCGGCGCATCGCTGCGCCCGTCCCCCTGGTCACGTTCACCTGCCTAGGTAAGAGAAAGCCCCCACGCCCGCCACTCAGGCGTTACCACTGAAGACTTCGAAGATAAAACTTAGAACCTAAACACTACACCCCGAAGGACTTCGATGCCAAGCAGGGGCGTGCCATACTGCGACCATGGGCGACACCCCCACCACCTCCGACAGCGCCGAGCCGACACTCGAGGAGCAAATCGCCGCCTACCAGCGCGAGTTCCAGGACCTCGACCCCCAGGTCGAGAAGATCGTCTCGGGGCTCTCCCGGCTCAACCGCCGCATGAACGTCGCCTACGGCCGCCAGACGTCGGCGCTCGGCATCAGTAACGCCGAGTGGGAGGTCCTCAAGGCCCTCGTCCTCTCCGGCGCCCCTTACCGCATGGGCCCGAGCGAACTCGCCAAGCGGCTCGGCCTCACCCCGGCCGCCATGACCCACCGGATCGACCGCATGGTCACCGAGGGCCTGGTGACGAGGGAGCGCGACGAGACCAACCGCGTCCGCGTCATCGTCGAGCTCACCTCCGAAGGCCGCGAGAAGTGGCTGGAGGCCATGCGTCTGGCCTCGGTCTTCGAGGAGGACCTCCTACAGGACCTCTCACCCCTGGAGCGCACGGTCCTCGGCGAGGTCCTGACCCGCCTCCTCCGCCGAGTCGAACATGCCCAGCCGGACGCCGGCGGCCGGCTCACCGACCTCGATTGAAGTCGTACGCTGAAGAGAGCCCGAAGTTTGACCGCGGGCCACCCGGGGGAGACTTGACAGTCCACCCCGTGATCCGTAGAGTTCTTCGGGTTGCCGCAGAGCCGTAACGGTTCTGCGACAGCACCTCCGCCGCTCAAGCGGCACCCAAACAAACCAGCACGATCTCCCAACCGGGTCGAATTCGGCGTGCCCGAATTCAATTCGATTTGGGTTCGGCAGCCCGATTGGGAACTGTCGGCCAGATCCGCTAAGGTTTGGGACGTCGGAACGGCCCAACAGCCGTGAAGACAACTCCCACTGACTGGGAATCAGGCCCGAAAGGATCTGATAGAGTCGGAACCGCCGGAAAGGGAAACGCGGAAGCGGGAACCTGGAAAGCACCGAGGAAATCGGATCGGAAAACGATCTGATAGAGTCGGAAACGCAAGACCGAAGGGAAGCGCCCGGAGGAAAGCCCGAGAAGATGGTTCGGGTGAGTACAAAGGAAGCGTCCGTTCCTTGAGAACTCAACAGCGTGCCAAAAATCAACGCCAGATATGTTGATACCCCGTTCTCGGCCGTCT